>CP041667.1:328750-657500 GCA_007361935.1 Lachnospiraceae bacterium KGMB03038
AGAGAGGAATCTTTGCCGCGGTTCTGTTTAAAGCAAAGAATCAGATTAAGAAGTTGACTGTTTTTGTGTAATATTACATAAATTATTGCATAATTTGCAAAAAAATTGTATAATATTGATCAGAAAAAAGGAAAGAGAGGATTCGCTATGAAGCAAAATACCATGTTAGCAATGATTTTGGCTGGCGGAAGAGGTTCACGTCTGCATGAGCTTACGAATAAAGTGGCAAAACCGGCTGTTTCATATGGCGGAAGGTATAAGATCGTGGATTTCCCATTGAGCAATTGCGCAAACAGTGGAATTGATATTGTGGGTGTCCTTACACAATATGAATCTATTCTTCTGAACAGTTATGTAGCTGCCGGACGCCGCTGGGGGCTGGATGCGAAAGAAAGCGGTGTGTTTGTGCTGCCACCCCGTGAAAAGGCGGATACAGACCTGGATGTTTACCGGGGAACTGCAGACGCGATATCGCAAAATATCGATTTTATCGATACATATGCGCCAGAATATGTGCTGATCCTGTCCGGTGATCATATTTACAAGATGAATTACGCAAAGATGCTTGCGGAGCACAAGGAAAGGAAGGCGGATGCGACGATCGCCGTTATTGAAGTGCCGATGCGGGAGGCCAGCCGTTTTGGTATCATGAATACGAATGAAGACGGACAGATCGTAGAGTTTGAAGAGAAACCGGAGCATCCAAAGAGCAACTTGGCTTCTATGGGAATCTATATTTTTGACTGGAAGCTTTTGAGAAAAATGCTGACGGCAGATATTAAGGATCCGGATTCCAGCCATGATTTTGGAAAGGATATCATCCCGCAGATGCTGGCGGATGGACGCAATCTGTACGCCTATAAATTTAAGGGATATTGGAAAGACGTAGGAACCATAGATTCTTTGTGGGAAGCAAATATGGATCTGCTGGACAAGAACAATGAACTGGATCTAAATGACTCTACCTGGAAGATTTATACAGAAGATGTAACTGCCCTTCCTCAGTATATCGGTCCGGAAGCCAAGATCAAACGCGCGTTTATCACACAAGGCTGCATCATTGAAGGAGAAGTAAGGAACTCTGTACTGTTTACAGGGGCTAAGATCGGTCCGGGGGCCAAGATCATCGACAGTGTTCTGATGCCGGGCGTGGAAGTGGAAGAAGGAGCCATAGTGCAGCGCGCGCTGGTAGCTGATGAAGTTAAGATCGGAAAAGAAGCGGTCGTCGGCACGGCGGACAGCGAGCATATTGAACTTGTGTCAAAACGAGTAAAGGGGGTAGAGTAGTATGCCGAAAGCATTTGGAATCGTTAATTTTGCCGGAAATCATATCCGAGTGGAAGGCCTTCAGCCTTATCGTCCGGTAGGCGCGTTTTCCTTCCTGGGCAGATATCGGGTCATCGACTTCCCAATCTCTAATATGAGCAACAGCGGCATAGATAATATCCAGGTATACATCCGGAGAAAACCTCGATCGCTGATCGAACATCTGGGAACAGGGCGTCATTATAATATCAACTCCAAACGCGGGAAGCTGCATATTCTGTTTTCTGAAAATGGAATGGAAAATGATATCTACAATAATGATATCGCGGCATATATGGAAAACATAGAGTGTATTGAAAGTACTCATTTTCCATATGTGGTCATCGTCCCAAGTTATATGATCTATACTATGGATTACAGCCAGCTTTTGCAGGAGCATATTGACTCCGGGGCAGATATTACCTTGCTTTATCATTCGGTAGACAACGCGAAGGAAGCCTATTTGAGCTGCAGTTATCTGAACTTGAACCGGCAGAAAGGCGTTCTGTCTATTGAAGCGAATCGAGGAAGCGCCAAGAACAGAAATATTTTTATGGATACCTATGTTATGAAGAAGGAATTATTCCTGGAACTGATCCAAAAGGCGCATAAACTGTCTTCTATGTATACACTTGCGGATATTGTAAATCAGCAGTGCAGCGAACTGGACATCCGGGGTGTGTCGCATAGAGGGTTCTTTGCTTCGATCACAGATTTTGAGAGTTATTATAATGCGAATATCTCTCTGATCAATTTTAAAACAGCACAGACGCTGTTTACTGATGATTGGCCGATCTATACAAGAACCAATGACTCTTGTCCGACCCAATACTTTGAGACCGCGGATGTAAAGAATTCTGTTGTTTCAAATGGCTGCCTGATCGAAGGCACGATCGAGAACTCCATTATTGGACGAGGCTGCGAGATCAAGAAAGGCGCTGTTGTGAAAAACTGCGTAGTGCTGCCTGGAGCGACCGTTGGGGCAGATGTGCACGCGGAAAATCTGGTGGTGGATAAACACGCGAAACTGATCCATGTAAAAGAAGTTGTGGCGGAGAAAGAACATCCGGGTTATATCCGTCGGGGAGATACTCTGTAAAGACGGATTTGTTGAGAGAAGAACCGCGCGCATAGGCCGGGAGGGATGGCGAAACTTGAACCATCTCTCCCGGCCTATATGCGTGGCTCTTTTTTTTTTTCGGCAAATTCCCATTTATCTCCTAAAATATCCCGGTAACTTTATAGCCAATCTTTTCCACCGCGCTTTTTAAAACCATATCCTCCACTTCGCGGTCGTAAGAAATTACGGCTCTGCCTTTGGAAAGATTGACATCTGCGCGGACTCCGCTGATCTGGTTCAGGATTTTAGTCACCTCTATGACGCAGTGTTGACAGCTCATTCCAGAGATTTCCATCGTCTTTTTCCCAATGATCGGCCCGGCCAGTTTCTTTTTGGGCAATCTGCCGCTGCTTGGGCAGCTTCCGCCGGCTGGGCAGCCAATGCATTTTACGCCCTTTTTTTTGGCTTTTACGATATAAGTAATGGCGCTTCCAAGTAAAACTGCTAATATGAGAACAACGATCACATCTGCCATATTATCATCCTTCCTTTTAAATACGAAGCAGCGGACAAAGGATATAAGACTCTGCCCACTGCTCAACATTATAATTCAAATTTACGCGGTGTGTAAACTATATTCCGCGGAGAATTCCCTGTCTGACTTGCGGATCCTCCATAAGACGATCGCAGCGAATATAAGGATCGCGATCAGGCCGGGGATAAAAGCGGTTCCAAGGGAGCCTGTAGTAGCAAGCGTTCCAATCTGGTATACAAGGAAAGCTACGGTATAGCCGGTTCCAAGCTGGAGGCAGATGCCGCCAAACAGCCATTTTTTGCTCTTCATCTCCGAATTCATCGCTCCAAGGGCAGCGAAGCAGGGCGGAGTGTAGAGATTGAACATCAAGTAAGCGAGAGCGGCAACTTGTGTAAGCCCCATGATCGTCGCGACTTCATTTCCACTGCCGACTAAGGCAAGCGCATCTGTGTCGATCAGGTTTGTAACGCCATATACAACAGCCAGTGTTCCGACCACATTTTCTTTCGCGATGAAACCGGTGACTGCCGCGGCCGCCAGCTGCCATACCCCAAATCCCAGTGGAATGAACAGAATTGAGATGGGGTGCGCGATGCTTGCCAGGATAGAAGTACCTTCCGCGCCTTCTTCCACAAGCTGGAACTGCCAGTTAAAGCTCTGCATGATCTGTACGACAGTGTTGCAGACTAAGATGATCGTCCCGGCTTTGATGATGTAGGCTTTGCCGCGCTCCAGCATAGAAACGCAGGCTCTCTTCAGGCTGGGGATCTTATATTCTGGAAGCTCAATAATAAAGAAAGATTTTCTGTATTTTTGGCCGGTAATTCTCTTTACAAGCAGCGCCCCAAGCAAAATGAGCAGGATACCCATCAAGTACATGGTTGGAGATACCCACCAGGCATCTGCGAAAAATGCTCCCGCAAACAATGCGATGACCGGGATTTTGGCTCCGCAGGGCATAAATGGGGTAAGCATCGCTGTGGTGCGGCGCTCTCTTTCATTGCGGATCGTCCGGGAAGCCATAACGCCGGGGATCGCGCAGCCGGTACCGATGACCATAGGGATCACGGATTTTCCGGAAAGCCCTACCCGTTTGAAGATAGGATCCAATACCACGGTGGCGCGCGCCATATATCCGCAGTCCTCCAGAAGAGCAATGAGGAAATACATAACCATTACCAGAGGAAGGAAGCCGACAACGGCGCCCACACCGCCGATGATACCATCAACCAGAAGCGCGTACAGCAGCGGGTTCGCGTTTTCCATCAATCCGCCAACCCAGCCCTGGAAAGTTTCGATCCAGGCAACCAGCCAGTCCGCGATCCAAGTACCCACTGTGGTCTGAGATATATAGAATACAAGGAAGATAATAACCGCGAAAATCGGAATACCGATAATTTTGTGGGTGATAATATTGTCGATCTTATCCTGCGCGTTTTTATCTTTTGTAAAAACCTTTCGCTGTTCTACTTTGTTTACGATTCCGTTTACAAAATCGAACCGTTTTCTATCGGCGGCTTCTACCGCGTTTTTGTCGTGCAGATCAATGTCGGCCTGTACATAGGGCGCTTCCTGGCCGTTTCCTTTCAAAGAGACGACCTGCTCGATCACTTCTCTTAGGCCGATATGGCCGGAAGAAGTGGAAATGGTTTTCACAACTGGACAACCAAGTTTCTCAGATAAAAGTTTCTCATCGATCTTTGTCTGTTTCTTTTCCGTAATATCGCTTTTGTTCAGAGCCACTACCACCGGAATACCCAGTTCCAGAAGCTGTGTGGTAAAAAACAGGCTTCTGCTTAAGTTGGTCGCGTCTACGATATTAACGATCACGTCTGGGTTTTCGTTTTTAACATAACTGCTGGTAATGCTTTCCTCCGAAGTAAATGGAGACATAGAATAGGCGCCTGGCAAGTCTACAGCAACCAACTCTTCTGTCCCGCTATAATAAGCTTTTTTGATCAGACTTTCCTTTCTCTCCACTGTAACACCGGCCCAGTTTCCAACACGTTCATTTCTTCCTGTGAGCGCGTTGTACATGGTTGTTTTTCCGCTGTTAGGGTTCCCTGCAAAAGCAACTCTCATGTGTAAATCTCCTCCTTCATTTCGATTAGAATAAACTAACTCCCCTTGTAAAAAAAATAGTGAATGAACTCACCATTTTTTGTTATATTATATTGAAATAGCTTTCGCTAGATCAGTATCTATATTATAGCGGCCGTCTTTGATGGAAACCACGCATCCTCCTTTTAAATGAGAAATTACGGTAATAGGTTCTCCGCTGTAGCAGCCCAGGGAAAAAAGAAATGCTTCCAATTCTTCATCATCGGTTACAATATCTTTTATAATATATTCTTCGCCTTCTTTAGCATCCAGTAAACTCATACAAACGAAATCCTTTCTCTATCATCATTTTTTACGGTATTACAGTCATGAGTCTTGTCGATAGTCATTCTCAATAACTACTACACTAGGTAGTTTAAACTAACACCTTGGGTTTGTCAATCATTTTTTCGATTTCCGCAAAGTAATTTTGGAATGTTAGGATAAAAGAAGGAGATAGCGAGCAAATGAAAAAAGCAGGCGGTTTTACTTAATATGCCTTTTGAGCGCTTCAAAACTTTCCGCGCTGATCACGTGCTCGATCCGGCAGGCATCGCTGACTGCGGTATCGGGAGATACGCCCAGCCGAACCAGCCAGGAAGACAGAAGTTCATGGCGCTCATAAATACGTTCCGCAATTTTGCGGCCGGCTTCCGTTAAAGTGATATAGCCTTCAGGGGAAACACGGATGTAATCATTTTCCCGAAGTTTTTTCATCGCTACGCTGACACTGGGCTTCTTAAAATCCAGTTCTGTGGCGATATCTACAGAACGTACTGCCGGCTGCCGCTTACTTAAGATTAAAATGGTTTCCAGATAATTCTCGGAAGACTCACCTATTGTCATAAAATCACCTCGTAATTATAGAATTTGATTTTGGGGTTTTATTCTGCAAATAGTGGAATATTCAAGCCGCTTTCTCTAGTCGGATCCAACGTCTATCGTTCAGTATAACATACGACCCGCAAAATAGTAAATCCAATTATCGATAAAAAGTAATCAAATAAGATGTTGAATGTAAACTGCGGTTAGAGTATACTAACTTAAGAGAAGGAGAATGAAAAAAATTATCATTTAAAGCGACATCGATCGAGGCGCAGAGCGCGGCGGGAGGGAGAAATGGAAAAGGAAAAAGAGATCATCATCCGAAAATTGAAGGCGAACGGGTGCAGAATGACGAAGCAGAGGATGGTGCTTCTTGATATTATCCTGGAAAACCAGTGCTCCAGCTGTAAAGAGATATTTTACCGCGCATCTAAGATGGATGAAGGGATAGGGATCGCGACCGTCTATCGGATGGTAAACGCTCTGGAAGAGATCGGGGTAGTAAGCCGGAAGATCGTGTATGAGAAAAAATAGAATAGGAATCCGGTTTGGCGCAGGAGTGAAGCGGCCTGTGAGAACTGTTTTTATAAAAAGCCTTGCTTTTTCGCGGGTTCTATGATACACTAGACGGGCGAATGGAAGCAGGTCTTTTTTTTATGCCTAAAATTAAACTTCAGAAAGTAAAGCGAGGTGGAAGTTGTGCGTACAAGAATCACATTAGAATGTACCGAATGCAAGCAGCGTAACTACAATATGACGAAGGATAAGAAAACACATCCTGAGCGTATGGAGACAAAGAAGTACTGCAGGTTCTGCAAGTCACACACATTGCACAAAGAGACCAAATAGCCGTCAGGTAAAGGAGTGTATGACATGAGTGAAAAGACTCAGAAGAAGAGCTGGTTCAAAGGACTCAGTCAGGAGTTCAAGAAGATCATTTGGCCAGACAAAAAAACACTTGCAAAGCAGACGGCGGCCGTGATCTTTATATCCGTTGTAATGGGAGCGATCATAGCAGTGCTTGACTTCCTGCTTCAGCACGGAGTTGAGATCCTGGTAAATTTGGGCTGATAGTGCGAGAGCAGGAAAGGTGAGATTATGTCAGAGGCAAAATGGTACGTAGTCCATACCTATTCCGGGTATGAGAACAAAGTAAAGGCCAATATTGATAAAACGATCGAGAACAGGCATCTGGAAGATCAGATCCTTGAAGTGCGCGTCCCTATGCAGGATGTGGTGGAGATGAAAAATGGGGTGCAGAAAGCGACCCAGAAGAAGATGTTTCCAGGCTATGTGCTCATCCATATGGTCATGAACGACGATACCTGGTATGTGGTGCGCAATACAAGAGGCGTGACAGGGTTTGTGGGACCCGGATCCAAACCGGTTCCTTTGACGGCGGCTGAGATGGCGCCTTTGGGAATCCGGCAGGAGAATATTGTCGTTGACTTTGAAGTAGGCGATACCGTTCAGGTTGTTGCGGGGGCTTGGGCAGATACGGTAGGCGTTGTGCAGTCTATGAATCCCCAGAAACAGAGCCTTACGATCAATGTTGAGCTGTTTGGCCGCGAGACGCCGGTAGAGATCGGATTCGCGGAAGTCAAGAAAATGTAACTTATTAAAATCAGTGGGAGGGACGGAAGTTCCGGAAGTACCACAAGGAGGTAATGAAAATGGCAAAAAAAGTAGAAGGTTATATCAAATTGCAGATTCCTGCCGGAAAAGCGACTCCGGCACCACCGGTTGGTCCCGCGCTTGGACAGCACGGTGTGAATATCGTTGAGTTTACAAAACAGTTCAACGCTAAGACGGCAGATCAGGGAGACATGATCATTCCTGTAGTCATCACCGTTTACAATGACAGAAGCTTCAGTTTCATCACAAAGACTCCGCCGGCAGCGGTTCTTATCAAGAAAGCCTGCAACATCAAATCTGGTTCAGGCGTTCCGAATAAGAAGAAAGTAGCTACGATCACCAAGGCGCAGGTCCAGGAGATCGCGCAGCTTAAGATGCCAGATCTGAACGCCGCTACTTTGGAGGCGGCGACAAGTATGATCGCTGGAACCTGCCGCAGCATGGGCGTAACTGTAGTTGACTGATGAAAATAAGTGGGAGGGTTATCCCGACATTACCACAAGGAGGTTATTTAGATGAAAAGAGGAAAGAAATATGTAGAGGCTGCGAAAGCCATCGACAAAGGGACACTGTATGATGTGGCAGAGGCAGTTTCATTGGTAAAGAAGACCGCGGTAGCAAAATTTGACGAGACTATCGAGGCGCATATCAGAACCGGATGTGACGGACGTCACGCGGACCAGCAGATCCGAGGAGCGGTTGTTCTTCCCCACGGAACTGGTAAAAAGGTACGTATCCTGGTATTCGCGAAAGACGCAAAGGCAGATGAGGCAAAGGCTGCTGGAGCGGACTACGTTGGCGGCGAAGAACTGATCCCGAAGATCCAGAATGAGAACTGGTTCGAGTTCGATGTAGTTGTTGCCACACCGGATATGATGGGCGTTGTAGGACGTCTCGGACGTGTTCTTGGTCCAAAAGGACTTATGCCAAACCCGAAGGCGGGAACTGTAACGATGGATGTTACTAAGGCGGTTCAGGATATCAAAGCTGGTAAGATCGAGTACAGACTTGATAAGACTAATATTATCCATGTGCCGGTAGGAAAAGCATCCTTTAGCGAGGAGCAGCTTGCGGACAACTTCCAGACGCTGATCGATGCGATCATCAAAGCAAGACCAGCAGCAGTAAAAGGTCAGTTCTTAAAGAGCGTGACACTTACTTCTACCATGGGACCTGGTGTTAAGATCAATCCTATGAGACTGGCGTAATCTTTGAGGTTGACATCAAAAATATATAATGCTATAATAGCAAACGATGACTGCCGAAGACAGCAGGTGCGAAAGCGTAAGTAGAGACTACGCCTGCCGAGGAAAGTTAGATTTATGTGATCATGAATTTACAATGCCTCTGTGTCTTCCGACATGGAGGCGTTTTTTTGGCAGCATACGAAAAATCTATAAGGAGGTAGACCATTCGTGGCAAAAGTTGAATTAAAACAACCGATCGTGCAGGCTATTGCAGATGATGTCAAGGATGCGGCGAGTGTGGTTCTGGTAGATTACCGTGGACTGACTGTTGCCCAGGATACAGAGCTGCGTAAACAGCTCAGAGAAGCTGGTATCGTTTACAAAGTTTGCAAAAACACAATGATGAGACGGGCTTTTGAAGGAACGGAGTTTGAAGCTTTAGACGAGCACTTGGAAGGACCCAGCGCCCTTGCAATCTCCAAAGATGATGCTACAGCTCCGGCAAGGATCCTCTGCAAATTCGCAAAGGACGCAAAAGCTCTTGAACTGAAAGCAGGTGTGGTTGAAGGAACTGTTTACGATGTGGATGGCTTGACAGAACTGTCTAAGATCCCATCAAGAGAAGAACTGCTTTCCAAACTTCTTGGAAGCCTGCAGTCACCAATCACCAATCTTGCTTGCGTTCTGAACCAGATCGCGGAAAATGGCGGCGCGGAAGCGGCACCGGCAGCAGAGGAAGCTCCTGCAGAAGAAGCACCAGCAGCAGAAGAAGCTCCTGCGGAAGAGTAGGACGGAACTAAAAGCAACTTAGCGAGGCCGTTCTCGGAGCTTGGCGAGGAGAACTACCTTATAATTTAAAAACAAACTAAAAAATCATAAAAATGGAGGAAAATAAAATGGCAAAAATGACAACTGCTGAATTTATTGATGCAATCAAAGAATTATCAGTATTGGAATTAAACGAGTTAGTAAAAGCTTGTGAAGAAGAGTTTGGCGTTTCTGCGGCAGCAGGCGTTGTAGTTGCGGCAGCGGCAGGAGATGGCGCGGCAGCAGCAGAAGAGAAAGATGAGTTTGATGTAGAGCTGGTATCCGCTGGCGCTTCCAAGGTTAAAGTTATCAAAGTTGTTCGTGAGATCACTGGACTTGGCCTGAAAGAGGCAAAAGAGCTGGTTGATAACGCTCCGAAGGTAGTAAAAGAGGGCGCTTCCAAGGCTGAGGCTGAAGAGATCAAAGCGAAACTGGAAGGCGAAGGCGCTGAGGTTAACCTGAAATAATCCTGCGGATCTTTGTGAAAATGAAGGGAGCCATCGTAAAATAGATGAGGGATCATCTATCTTGCGATGGCTCCCTTTTCTGTTTTCGCGTTCAGCAGGATGGAGACTTTGAAGACCTGGTCTTGATATTCAAATTTGTGGACGCCGTTATAGGATTCTGTAAGCTGAATGACGGATGAGATGCCGATTCCCTTTCGTCTGGCGGCCTTGGTAGAAAGAAAGGCGTTGCCGGACCTGTGAATGGTCCCTTCGAAACTATTTTCAATGACAAGGACCAGGATGGTGCTGCTGGTCATGGAAAAGGAGAGGCGTATGAATTTCTCGGGAGAATGCATACGCGCGCATGCTTCCACCGCGTTTTCCAGCAGATTTCCCAGAATTACGCACAAGTCTGTGCTTGGAAAGGGTAATTGTTCGGGAAGCGAGACGGTAAATGAAGTATCGATATGAGCTTCTTTGGCGTTTTCGTGATAATGGCAGAGAAGCGCGTTAAGGGCTGGATCTTTACAGAAGACCGACTGGGTTTCTGGAATATGAGCGGTGTAATCTTTTAGATATTTCTCCAGCTGAGTCCAGTCTCTTGCCTGAAGGAATCCGTTCAGAGCAAGGATGTGGTGATGAAGATCGTGCCGCGCCCGTCTGGTCTCCTCGATGTGAGACTGAAGGAGTTCCGCGTGTTTGGCTTGGGCGTTGAGCAGTGTTTCGGAAAGGTGGAGCCGCTCCTGGAGGTTGGCGTTTTCGCTGACCGAAATGATCATGCGGAGAAAAATGATATAGGACGAGAAGCACATCAAAAGCCACAGAGGTGGAATGAAATAAAATTCTGAATAGTCCCCGAGATCTCGGAAAAAATCGGGAGATATGGTCAACGTGTAGATCAGATTTTGGGATACGGGGATCACCCACATATATTTCCATGGCGGAAGTGTATAAGAATAATCCAGGGCAGGGCGCATCAGCTTCTTAAAAAAGAGATACATAAGAGGAAAGGCCAGCAGCGTGACTAGGATGATGAGCAGAGCGCCGATTATGGAGTTAAATCCTGGAAGAGTGCCTGTAAACAGAAAGTGGATATAGGATACAGTCAGGATCACGCCCTCGGAGTAAGATTTGACCACGGATATGATAAAAAGACTGTGGACAAAGTGATAACTGACAACAATCGTAAAAATGCATACCGCAGATACAATACCCGCAAGTCCGAGAAAAGAGCGGGCCAGTGAGGACCAGTAGAACGAAAAATAAAGGCAGGACGCAATGAAAGTGACCGCCAGGAAAAGCAGGACCCCAGTCACCACTCTTCTAAGAGAAGGAAGTCGGAACTGATCCTTGAAGGAAAGGATGAGCAGGGCGAAACAAGGAGCGATGTAAAAAAAAGTAGATAAGAGAAATGCCGGCTCCATTAGTGAATCCCTCCATTTACATAGTCAAAGAGATAGTCAGCATAGGCTTGTGTCACTTCGTTTTTCCGCGCTTTGGAAATAGGGACTCTTTCCCGGTTTTTCATGAGGAAGTCCCGGTCTTCCAGAGATTCAATGTGATCCATATTGACCAGGCAATTCCGGTAACACCACAAAAACTGGGGATAGGATTCCAGCATGGGCGCGAAATCGGCAAAAGACATATAGGAACGTACTACGCAGGAAGTGGTATGGATCTGAATATAGTGATTGGAATAATCTGTATATACAATATCATCAATCAGGATTCGGGTCTGATACCGTCCTTCCTTGACCTCGATGTAGTGGATGAATTTCTCGGCGGTTTCTTCAAAACGCTTCATCGCGTCCGCGAGCTCATCGTAAGTATAGGGTTTTACCAGGTAATCCAGAGCGCGCACGCGGAATGCTTCCAAGGCGTGTTCCTTGCTGGCGGTGGTGAAGATAACCTGGCATCTGGGAAACGTTCTGCGGACCTGCTGGGCAAGTCGGATGCCTGTTTCGTTCTGCATATAAATATCCAGAAAGACAAGAGAATATTCTGTTTGGTCCAGGGATTGAAGAAAAGCGGATTCATTTGTGAATCGATGGACCTGTATGCGCACCTTGTGCTCCTGACAATAATTTTTAAGATATTCTTCAAGAACCTGTATATCTTTGATCAAGTCGTCTACGATCGCAGCTGTCATAAAATACCCCCAAATATTAGCATCCATTCTTATATTAACATATTATAGTTTTCGACAAAAACTTACAACCAGTAAAAAAGTGTCAATAACAGTAAAAGGGTTTCCGGGACGGGAAGAATCGTGTATAAAGGTACTTGTGCAAATTGCGAAGGAGGGAATAAAAGATGAAAAAATATGTTGCGGAATTTATCGGAACACTGGTATTGACATTATTCGGCTGCGGATCGGCGGCAATCTCCGGGGGGATCGACGGAGCGCTTGGGATTTTTGGGATCGCTATGGCGTTTGGGCTTTCTATCGTAGCGATGGCCTATGTGATCGGGGATGTGTCTGGCTGTCATATCAATCCGGCAGTGTCTTTGGGAGTATTTTTAAATAAAGGAATGTCAGCGAAGGATTTTGCGGGATATGTGATCGCTCAGTTTTTGGGCGGTATCGCGGGAGCGGGAATCTTGTACGGCGTGCTCGCCTGCACGAACCTGGGACCGGTTGCCGAGGTAGGTCTTGGCCAGAATGGTTATGGAGAGGTCTCCTATGTGGGGCTGGACATGACGGGGGCTCTGCTGGTTGAGATCATCCTGACATTTGTGTTTGTATTCACCATTCTTGGAGTGACCGCAAAGGCGAAAACAGGAACGGTGGCTGGCCTGGTGATCGGCCTTACACTGACATTCGTTCATATCTTAGGGATTCCGCTTACCGGAACTTCTGTGAATCCGGCAAGAAGCTTTGGACCAGCTCTTTTGGTCGGGAACGGAACCGCCCTGGCGCAGGTGTGGGTCTTCATCGTGGGACCGCTTGCGGGAGCCGCGATCGCGGCGGTGGTTTATGGTATTCTGTGCAGAGAAAAAGAAACAGCCGCAGAAAACTAGAGTGCCTATAATGTCAAAAACAAAAAAAGCGCATGAGCAAAAAGTCTGGCTCATGTGCTTTTTTAGTGGAGCTTAATAAGCGCAGAAATGTATGACGGTTTTGTGCAATCCAAAAATAAAAGCAAAAAAACCTAAAAAAAACGCATTGAAGAATTTCTATCGGCCCTTAGAATCAAAAATATAGGAGGAACATGCGTATGGAAAATCTGAAAGCGTTAGCTTATGAATTAAGAGAAAACGTGATCGATATGATCGTAGAAGGCAAAGCCGGACATATCGGCGGCGATATGAGCGTCATGGAGATCCTGACAGAGATCTATTTTGAGCAGATGAATATCTCCCCGGAGAACCAGGATGATCCAGACCGGGATAAATTCATCATGAGCAAGGGACATTCCGTTGAAGCGTATTACGCGGTGCTGGCGAGGAAAGGATTCTTTGATATCAAAGAAGTCATCGCCACCTTCAGCAAGTTTGGGTCTATGTTCATCGGACATCCCAATAATAAGCTGCCGGGCATCGAGATGAATTCCGGTTCCCTGGGCCATGGGCTCCCAGTCAGTGTGGGAATGGCTCTGGCGGGAAAGATGGACGGCAGGGATTACCGGGTCTACACCGTGATGGGAGACGGGGAACTGGCGGAAGGTTCCGTCTGGGAAGGCGCTATGGCGGCCCACCAGTATGGGCTGGACAACCTGTGCGCGGTGGTAGACCGCAATCGGCTCCAGATCTCTGGGAATACCGAAGATGTGATGGGGCATGACGATCTGCATGAACGGTTCCGCGCCTTTGGATGGCATGTGATCGATGTGGCCGACGGGAACGATATCGACCAGCTCCGGGCCGCCTTTGAGGAAGCGAAGACGGTGAAAGGGAAACCGACGGTATTGATCGCCAACACGGTAAAAGGGAAAGGTTCTTCCGTGATGGAGAACAAGGCCAACTGGCATCATAAAGTTCCGAATGAGGAGGAACTGGCCCAGATCCGGAAAGATCTGGCAGAGAGGAAGGAGGCGCTGCTTCATGGCTAAGATCGCGAACAAACAGGTGATCTGTGACGTACTGATCGAGGAAGGAAAGAAGGATAAGGATATCATCGCGCTGTGCAGCGATTCGAGGGGGAGCGCGTCTTTTACGGCGTTTGCCAATGAGCTGCCCCAGCAGTTTGTGGAGACAGGGATCACGGAACAGAACCTGGTGAGCATATCGGCGGGACTCGCAAAATGCGGGAAGAAGCCATACGCGGCGTCCCCGGCCTGCTTTTTGTCTACCAGGAGCTATGAGCAGTGCAAGGTGGACGTGGCATACTCCAATACGAACGTAAAGCTGATCGGGATCAGCGGAGGAGTCAGCTACGGAGCGTTAGGGATGAGCCATCATTCGGCCCAGGATATCGCGGCGATGGCGGCGGTGCCGAACATGCGGGTATATCTGCCCAGCGACCGGTTCCAGACCGAGAAGCTCATGCGGGAACTGTTAAAGGATGAGAAGCCGGCGTATATCCGGGTGGGCCGGAACGCGGTGGACGATGTATATGAGGAAGGGAAGGTGCCGTTCGAGATGGATAAGGCGACGGTGATCCAGGAAGGAACGGATGTGGCGCTGATCGCCTGCGGAGAAATGGTAAAGCCCTGTGTGGAAGCGGCCGAGATCCTGAAGGAGAAAGGGATCAGCGCCGCGGTCCTGGATATGTACTGCGTGAAACCATTGGACGAGGCGGCTGTGATAAAAGCGGCCCAGAACGCCAAAGCGGTGATCACGGTGGAAGAGCACGCGCCCTATGGAGGTTTAGGGTCAATGGTGAGCCAGACGGTAGGAGTCAACTGTCCGAGGAAAGTTATAAACCTGGCTCTGCCGGACGCGCCGGTGATCACAGGGACCTCAAAGGAAGTGTTCGCCTACTATGGGCTGACCGGGGAAGGAATCGCGAAGAAAGCGGAGGAGCTGATCTAAATGTCAGAGCAATATATCATCAGTATCGATCAGAGCACACAAGGGACCAAGGCGCTTCTCTTCGATGAGAGCGGGAGCCTGATCCGGCGGACCGATAAGTCCCATGAGCAGATCGTCAATGAGAAAGGCTGGGTCTCCCATGACCCGGCCGAGATCTATCATAATACCATCGAGGTGGTCCGCCGTCTGGTGGAAGAGTCCGGGATTGAGAAAGACAAGATCGCCGGACTTGGCATCAGCAACCAGCGGGAGACCTCCCTTGCCTGGGATAAGGAGACTGGGGAGCCGATCGGTCAGGCGATCGTATGGCAGTGCGCCCGCGCGGCAGATATCTGCGAGCGGGTGGAAAGCCAGGGGAAGGCGGAGCTGATCCGCCAGAAGACAGGGATGAACCTGTCGCCCTATTTCCCGGCTTCCAAGATCGCCTGGATCTTGGAAAATGTAGAAGGCGCGAAGGAGAAATCCGACAAAGGGCAGATCTGTCATGGAACCATCGACAGTTGGCTGATCTATAAGCTGACCGGCGGGAAAGAATATAAGAAGGATTACTCCAATGCCTCAAGAACCCAGCTTTTTAATATCTTTGACCTGAAGTGGGATGAAGAGATCTGCGGCTTATTTGGAATCGATCCGGCCAACATGGCAGAGGTCTGCGACTCGGATTCGGAGTTTGGCCGGACAGACTTTGAGGGCTTTCTGCCCAATAAGATCCCGATCCACGGGGTACTGGGAGATTCCCACGGGTCCCTGTTTGGGCAGGGGTGCCTCCGGCCTGGGATGATCAAGTCCACCTATGGGACAGGATCCTCGATCATGATGAACATAGGGGAGAAGCCGGTGTTGAGCACCCACGGCGTAGTGACCTCTCTTGCCTGGAGCATGGGGGGAAAGGTGAACTACGTGCTGGAAGGGAACCTGAACTATACAGGAGCGGTGATCACCTGGCTGAAAGATGACTTAAAGCTGATCCAGTCCCCGGGAGAGACGGAAGGGCTGGCAAGGGAAGCGGTACAGGATGACCAGCTGTATCTGATCCCAGCCTTCTCGGGCCTGGGAGCGCCGTACTGGGACAGCCACGCCGCGGCGGCCATTGTAGGCATGACCCGTACCACGGGGAAAGCGGAAGTGGTACGAGCGGGAGTAGAATGCATCGCTTATCAGATCACGGATATCGTGAAGGCCATGAGCGAGGACGCGGGAGTAACGGTAGGAGAGCTGCGGGTAGACGGAGGCCCAACGAGGAACGGGTATCTGATGCAGTTCCAGAGCGACATCGCGGAGGCGGCGGTACAGGTGCCGGATTCCGAGGAATTATCAGGGATCGGTCCGGCGTATGCGGCCGGGATAGCTCTCGGAGTATGGGATGAGCATATCTTTGAGAAGCTGAAGCGGACGAAATATGAGCCTAAGATGGCGAAGGAAGAGCGGGATCACAAATACGCGGGATGGAAGCGGGCGGTCGCCGCTGTATTGAAAATGTAAATGTGAAAGGATAAAACTCTGCGATTGGAATAAGACTGTTTTCGATTACTTGACAGAAAAAAGACCATCAAGTACAATAAAACCATACATGAGGACTCAGACAGCGCCGGTCTATGCCGGCGCTGAATTGCTAAAATGCTCGAGATATCTGAGCGTACGAAATACATTAGGGGGAATATATAGATGACATTAAAAGAACTGCTGGAAAATGACGGAGTCAGCGGGCTGACAGTGCTGAACGAAAAAGCAGATCTTGATCGGACGGTGTCTACTATAGAATCTACAGAGACTCCGGATGTTTTTTCTTATGTGGATGCGAATTGCTTGATCCTAACAACAGCGATGATCTATAAAGATAATCAGCAATTGCTCTGTGACTTGATTGTCAGACTGAATGCGCTTCCCTGCGCGGGGCTTGCCATTAAGATGGGGCGTTTTATCGATCGGCTTGATGAGAAAGTGATTGAAAAGGCGGATCAGTTAGGATTCCCGATTATTATGATTCCCAGGGATGAGACGTTGGGAAAGATTTATCATCGCTTATTATCTTTGCTGTGGAATAATCAGAACAAGGGCCTTTTGGAGGCTTTGAATATCAAGCGGAAACTTTATAATCTAGTGATCAACGGGGCGACTTTGAAACGGATGCTGGGCAGTATCAACAGCAGTATTGGCAAGCATGTCCTGATCGCGGATATGTTTGGAGAAATCTGCGGGAGAGGCGGTACTACCAAAGAAGAGGAAAAGACGGCGGTCAAGATCGTGCAGGAACTGAATCAGGAAGAGCGGAGCGTTCAGGGAAGCATCGTGAAAAATGAAGAAGGGCGTCAGATTATCGTCTATCCGATTAAATCCATCAGTGGGAGTACTCATTTCCTTTTGGTATTTGATGATGAGAAACAAATGCCGGTATCTACATTTGTGTTGGAGGAGATCGTACTGCTTTTAGAGATTATCTTCTATAAAAATCTATTCAGCGCTTATAATGAGATACAGCTTAGAGATAATTTCCTGAAGCGGATGATCAATGCGGAGGGAGAGGATCTGCCTTCCAACCAGATCATGACAGAGGGGAAAAGATATGGTTTAAAGAACAGTGCCTGCTATACGATCATTATCGGTAAATATATTCATTTTGAAGCCTATCGCTTTAATGCGGTACAGTTTATGCAGCGGGAAGAAAAGTATATCTTGGGATATGAATATTTCAAAAAGAAAGTGCTGGAAAAATATGGGGACAGCATCGTATTTCTTGGTGATATCGATCATTGGCAGTATATACTCCTGCTTCAAGGGTCTTGTGAAGGGATTGAAAAAAAGCTTGAACATCTGGCGCAGAGTGCAGAAGAGGCAATGCAGGAAAAAATCGTATTTTCCATGGGAGACAAGATCTATGACATTGCGTCCGCGCCCTTGTCTTATCGAGAAGTTAAGGAAAACCTGGACGGGTTAAACGAGAAAGAATTTACGGGCCACGTGCTGGAATATCGGTCGAAAAGCGCGCTGGATCTGCTCCGGGGGATTTCTAAAAACCAGAGCAGAAGCGTATGTGAACAACTTCTGGGAGAATTAGCTTTCCCGGAGGATCAGACATTAGAAGAATTAAGGAACACGCTGAAAGTGTTCCTGGAATGTCAATGCAGTATCGCAGAGACATCTAACAGGCTTTATCTTCACCGCAATACTGTTCGTTATCGGATCAAGAAATGTGAAAGTATATTGGGAAAAGAATTGAGCGATCCGGAATACTGTTTTGAACTTCAAGTTGGTCTTATCTTGTCAGAGACAGAAAAAGAAAAGTGATGATTTTGTCACTTCTGACAATTGAAAGGCAGACACGCAGATGTTATAATCATCTGGAAGATGACATTCGATAGGGGTATCGAAGCTCTTTTTCTGACAGTATTAAGGAGAGTAAGATATGACAGAAGATACAAAGATGATTATAAACGAATTGAAGATGATTTGCGGCAACATGGAAGGCTTGCAGACAGAGATGAAGGAAGTCCGGGCGGACATGGAAGAGCTGCGGACGGACGTCCGAGGCTTGCAGACAGAGATGAAGGAAGTCCGGGCGGACATAGAGGAACTGCGGACGGATGTCCAAGGCTTGCAGACAGAGATGAAGGAGGTCCGGGCGGACATGGAAGAGCTGCGGACGGACGTCCGAGGTTTGCAGACAGAGATGAAGGAAGTCCGGGCGGACATAGAGGAACTGCGGACGGACGTCCAAGGCTTGCAGACAGAGATGAAAGAGGTAAAGGCGGACATAGAGGAACTGCGGACGGACGTCCAAGGTTTGCGGACAGAGATGAAGGAGGTCCGGACAGACGTCCGAGGCTTGCAGACAGAGATGAAGGAAGTCCGGTCGGACATGGAAGAGCTGCGGACGGACGTCCGAGGTTTGCAGACAGAGATGAAGGAAGTCCGGTCGGACATGGAAGAGCTGCGGACGGACGTCCGAGGTTTGCAGACAGAGATGAAGGAAGTCCGGTCGGACATGGAAGAGCTGCGGACGGACGTCCGAGGCTTGCAGACAGAGATGAAAGAGGTAAAGGCGGACGTCCGAGGTTTGCGGACAGAGATGAAAGAGGTCAAAGGAACGGTCCATGGAATAGAATTAAAACTTGAAAATGATACCGACAGAAGTATTGCGCTTGTTGCGGAGAATCATGTGGAATTGAACCGTAAGCTGGACAAAGTATTAGCAATGGAAAGTGAAAAAGAACTGCTTTCATTGAGACTGATTCGAGTAGAAAGTGATGTAGAGAAGATAAAAGCGAAATTAGCAGAAACAGCATAAGATGACAATATCAAAGGTTATCTGGATAATAAAAGGGGGTGTCGCAAAATCATCAAATTAGGTGATGGAGCGATACCCTCGCTCCATTTAAAGGAAAACGGGGGAGTATCCCAAAGTTTGTGTAAACCTTCAAACTGATGTAAGATAGACTTACCAGTTTGGAGGTTTATTTTATGGCAAGGAAAAAGGATACCCCACAAAAAGCAGCCCTTCGAGAAATGATGGGCAACTACATGAAAGAAAACAATGTTAAAGTCAAAGATGGGACAGATGTTAACTCTATCATGCGGGACATGATGTCCATCATTCTGGAAGGTGTTCTGGACCAGGAGATGGACGAGGACTTAGGTTATTCTAAGTATGATTATCGTAACAAGGAAACGGATAATTCCAGAAATGGACATTCTCAGAAAACAATGCATACCAGCTATGGAGACATGGAAATCGACATCCCCAGGGACAGGAAAGGCGAGTTTGAACCGCAGATTGTCAAGAAATACCAGAATACTGTCACTCAGGACATGGAGGAAAAGATCATCTCTATGTATGCCAAAGGAATGACCACGAATGATATTGAAAGCCATATGCGTGAACTATACGACATCGAAATCTCTGACAGCACCATCAGCCGAATCACTGATAAGATCCTTCCCATTGTGAAAGAATGGCAGGAAAGGCCATTGGAAGAGATTTATGCCGTGGTTTTCATGGACGCCATCCATTACCATGTGCGCAATGAAGGCCGGATTGTAAAACGTGCGGTTTATATCGCCATTGGGATTGACATGGAAGGACATAAAGACGTGCTTGGCATGTATGTGGGCCAAAACGAAAGCGCGAAATTCTGGCTTTCCATTTTGAACGGGCTAAGGAACCGCGGGGTAGAAGATATCCTGATTGCATGTGTGGATGGGCTGACAGGATTTCCTCAGGCAATTGAGGCGGTATTTCCCCAGACAGAAATCCAGCAATGCATCATTCATCAGATTCGGAATACAACGAAGTTCGTTTCCTATAAGGAACTCAAGCCCCTGATGGCTGATCTGAAACGTGTATATGCGGCTCCAACAGAAGAAATCGCATTAGCAGAGCTGGACAGCTTTGATGACAAATGGAGCGGAAAATACCCGAAAATAGCGAAATCCTGGAAAGATAACTGGGTGAATCTTTCGACTTATTTTAAGTACCCGGAAGCGGTCCGCTGTCTGATCTATACTACCAATGCAATTGAGGGATTTAATCGCCAGCTCCGGAAAGTCACAAAATCCAAGACAGTGTTTCCTTCCGATGAGAGCCTTTTAAAAATGCTGTATTTGGCCATGATGGATATCACGAAAAAATGGACAGGCCACCGACAGGATTGGGGACAGATCCATTCGCAGCTGGAGATATTTTTTGAAGAACGATTATCTGGATTATAAGCCGTTTCTGTGGTCAAGCAGGGCTGGCCAAGCCAGCTCTGCTTGACATGTCTGGAAACTGCATTATAATACAAGCAGGGGCAGGACCTCAAAAAATCGGCTCTGCCCAAAGTAACTAATAACATATCTTATATCAGTTTTTTTAGTTTACACAAAACTTGAAACGGTCTCGAAAACGGAAGTGATTCCACTTTGTTCTGTGGATTACTTCCGTTTTTGAGCATACTTTAATAAAGCTGCTTAGTTTCTGTTTGATTAAGCAGATTTCTTCACTGGAAACAGATGGTTTCCGGTTCGGTCATTTTGTATTTTAGCGTGAAGTTTGTTGAGATTATAGCCCATACTCAATAAAAGAATCTCCAGTTTTACTTTGGTTTTTCCACGGAGTAAAAATCTTTGAAATTCATAGTCGTTTTTCAGGGCTCCAAATGCTCCCTCCACCTGGATCGAACGGTTCATCCGGTATAGGAGCCCGGTTTCGCTCAGGATGTTTTCATAGGATTCCTGTCGTTTCTCCAAAAAGCTTTTGGATACATACAGCCGTTTGTTCCCTTTTGCTTTTGTACATTTCTCTTTATAAGGACAGTCCGTACAATCTTCGCATTCGTAGACGGTGACTTCGGATTCATAGCCACTTTTACTTGTCTGCTTTTTCAGGAAAATCGGCCGCAGTTTCTTCCCGGCATGACACGTATAGGTATCTGTCCTTTCATCATAACCCATGTTCTCACGTTTACTGATATCCTTTTTAAAACTCCTCTTTTTCCATTTCTCATACGTTTGCGGTTTGATATAGGGCTTTTGTTTCTGGTCTCTCAGATAGCTGTATCCTTCTTCACTTTCATATCCTGAATCTGCCGTCACGCTTGGATAACGGAATCCCAGTTTTTCTTCCATTCTCTTTAAAAAAGGGACCAGCGTCCATACATCATTCCGATCCTGAAAAATATCTGTCGCGACAATATATTCGCTGTCCACTGCGATCTGTACGTTATATCCCGGCTTCAACTGGGCATTCCGCATATGGTCATCCTTCATATGCATGAATGTGGCGTCCGGATCCGTCTTACAATAATTATTCCGTCCCCGGAAGCTGGCTGTATGCCAGTCGTAGATGGTCTGCCGTTCCAGAAAACGTTGGAACAGTTCCAGATATTTCTGGTTCCGGCTTTTCCGTTTCCCTCTTCCATGGACAAAAACGGTATGCTGTTCTTTACAACTCTGTTCCAGAAACCGACAGATCTTCTGAAGATCCTGTGTTCTTGTTCCTTCCGTTACAGAAAAACTCTGTAGATACTCCTGGTTCAGAAGAGCTACGGCTTCCTGTACTTTCTGGAACATTTTTGTTTCCCATTTCCCTACGGATTTTTTCCAGACAAAGGTATATTTGTTTGCGCATGCCTCCAGCTTTGTCCCATCAATAAAAACGGTTTCCTTCGACAGCTCGCCCGCATTTTTCAGTCTCTTTACCATTTGATAGAAGAGATCTTCACAGGCATCCGCCAGGAATCCGGTACGGAAACGTGCGATCGTGCTGTGGTCAGGTGCTTTCTGCCCGGCGAGCAGCCACATAAAGTTGATATCTCGTCTGCATGCGGTTTCAATTTTTCTGGATGAATAAATGTTCTGGGAATACGCATAGGTCAGGATCTTGAACATGGTCTTAGGATCCACTGCCGGATTTCTGCCTTTGGCAGAGTAAGCCTGATACAGCAAGCTGTAATCCAATCCCTCCAATTCGTGGCTCAGCAGTCGGACAGAATCATCATCAGGAACCAAACCTTCCAAATTTAATGGCAAAACCAGTTGATAAGGTTCGCCGAATTCGGTATAATTTTTATGGTATTTTTGGTTAGTAGGCATATCTAATTATACCATGGATTACGGACTCTTCGGGGTCCGTTTTCTGTTTTTGGATATGAAAAAGGAGCGTTGCTCCATAGATGATTACTCATCTATTTTGCAACGCTCCCTTTTATTATAAAACACACTATCCTATACTATACCATTCAGTGTTTGTAATATCATTAGCTAAATGCAACAACAAAAAAAATCAGATTGTAGAAGTTGAACAATGTATTTAATAGAAAATTCCTATAAGATTATAGGCATAGAGAACGTTATAAAAATAACAATGTGGTGAAAGGGGCGGAAAATTAGGGATGAAAGTAGATGTAGAAAAGCTTGTTTCACGGATTGAAGAAATCTATGCCTGCGGCGTCAGAGAGGACGGAAGCCACACAAGGATGGCATATTCTGATGAAGATGTGAAAGCAAGAAAGCTCTTTACAAGCTACGCAAGAAATCTGGGGATGCAGACCCGTATGGATGAGGCAGGTAATCTGATCCTGCGGATGGAAGGACGAAACGAGAATCTGCCGGCGATCCAGATGGGGTCTCACTTGGATACCGTACCTGACGGAGGAAAATACGATGGGGTCTTGGGCTGCCTGGCCGGGCTTGGTGTCTGTGAAGCCTATATCGAAGCGGGAGAGAAGTCAGAGCATCCCATGGAAGTGATTGTTTTTACGGATGAAGAAGGTTTCCGTTTTGGGAAGGGGCTTTTAGGAAGCAGCGCGATCTGCGGGCAGGATCCGGATGTGTATGAATCAGAAACAGATATCTACGGCAACCTGCGAAGCGAAGTTATGAAAAGCTACGGGATCAAGTGCAAAGAGATCGGGAAAGCAAGAAGAAATCCCAAAGATGTGCGCTGTTTTATTGAACTGCATATTGAACAGGGCGCCGCATTGGACAGAAGAGAAATCCCGATCGGTGTAGTGACATCGATCGCTGGAGTAAGCCGTTACGATATTACGGTCAAAGGAGAGGCGAATCATGCGGGAAGCACCGCTATGGCAGACCGCAAAGACGCTTTGGTCGCGGCGGCCTCATTTATAAGCCGCGTTCCCGAGATTACGAAGGAATGGGGAAATGAATTTACAGTAGCGACGGTGGGAACTATAAAAGTAACGCCGCACTCTGTTAATGTGATTCCCGGCACCTGCAGTTTCAGCCTGGAGATCCGCGATCAAAAAGAAGAGGTGATCCGGACGATCGAGACAAAGCTAAGAAAGTGTTTGGAAGAAATCTGTAAAGAGTCTGGAGAAGAATATACGTTTGAGCAGACTTCCTATCACGCGCCGGCTCCTATGACGGGCTGGGTTAAGGAAAATATTGAGAAAGCGGTACAGGAATTGGGATATCCGCATATGGATCTGCCAAGCGGCGCGTTTCATGATTCCCTGATCATGAGTTCCGTATTCCCTACGGGGATGATCTTTGTGCCGAGCGTGAATGGTATCAGCCATTCCCGATATGAGCTGACACGGACGGAGGATATCGAGATGGGCTGCAATGTACTGCTGAAAGCAGTCCAGAATATAGACAAGATGAAATAATTGGGGTTTTTTATGGCGGCATAAAACGGAGCGCCATGGAAATAGGAATGTATCATCAGTGAAAGGAGAAGGAAAGATGGCAAAGAAAAAAATTGGTATTATTGGAGGCGGAATTTCAGGAGCGGCACTTGGATATCATCTGAGTCTGTATGATGAGGCGGAAGTAATCGTATTTGAGAAAGATACGATCGGCGGAGCTTCCACCGCAAAGTCCGCGGGTACTGTGTGTCTGTTTGATGATTCGCTGAAAAACCGGTACTGGGATGTAAGACTCTATGGATTTGAAACCTATCTGAAGATGGAAGCAGAAGAACCAGGAAGCGCAGGATTCGACAAAACAGGAACGCTGGTAGTCGCTACAAATGAAAAGGTGGAAGAAACGATCAAGACTGGGATCGCGCTGACAAAAGCGGCAGGATATACAGGAGAATATATTACAGACAAGGATCGTATTAAAGAAATCCTGCCGGATATCTCCACAGAGAACATCCTGGGAGCTGGATATACTCAGGATGACGGCTACTTTGACGGAACTATGATCTCTAATACATTTGCCAAGAAGATGCAGAAAAACGGCGGCGTGATCAAAACCGGCGTGAAAGTAACAGAAATCCTGAGAGATGGAGATAAAGTGACAGGATTGAAGACGGCAGATGGTGAAGAATATGCCTTTGACGTTGTGGTAGACTGTACAGGACCTTGGAGCCGCTTTACCGGCGAGATGGTAGGGCTGGATGTGCCGATCTGGCATACCAAGGCGGAAGCATTCTTCCTCTGCCCTCCGGGAAAGAAGTTAGACTATACGTTCCCGGTACTGAAGTATCCTGAGTTCTACGGATTAAGAGCGGGAGACAATATTTTTATCTGCAAATCCCACCTTTCTATGGATCTGAACAATCCAATGCACGCAGGTCAGTGGGATCCAGACAAATTGCCGGCAACTGGCGGAACAGACGATTACTTTATTGATTTCCTGCTGGATCAGTTAGAGGCTAAGGTTCCTGGAATCGTAGACAGCGGACTGGTTTCATCCTGGCTGTCATACAGGGCGGAGCCAAAAGATTTCCTGCCGATCCTTGGAAAGACTCCGGTAGAAGGCTATATGCTTGCGACCGGATACGGTGGAAATGGTGTGATCGAAGCGCCTGCGGCCAGCAGAGACTTAGCGAAGCTGATCATGAGAGGAGAGTCTACGCCGCTGCTGGAAGACTGGGCATTTGAGAGACTTCTTGAGAAATAAGACGGTCGGCCAAGAGGGCTGATCAGCAGAAATGGAGGATCACGATGAAAATAGCTGTTTTGATCAAACAGGTTCCTGTATCAAACGATGTTTCTGTGGATCCAGAAACCCATACACTTGTCCGCGCAAGTTCGGAGGGGATGATCAACCCCTCCGACTTAAACGCGGTGGAAGCGGCTCTGGAGTTAAAGGAACAGACGGACGGACAGGTTGTTGTATTTACTATGGCGCCTCAGGAAGCAGAGAAATCTCTGCGGGAGGCTATGGCAATGGGCTGTGACGAAGCATGTCTGATCACAGATCGGTGCTTTGGGGGAGCAGATACGATCGCCACAGCGAAAGTGCTGGCAGAAGGGATCAAAAAGTTTGGAGACTTTGATCTTGTTATGTGCGGGGCGCTTTCCGCGGATGGAGCGACCGGGCAGATCGGGGCGATGGTCGCTGAGTATCTGTCCATCCCCCATATAACAGAGATTCAGGGGGTAGAGTACGACCCGGCAGAAGAAGAAAAGATCATGGCCGTTAAGAAATACCATGATAAGCTTTTAAAGATCAAGAGCAGCCTTCCGGCTTTGGTGACGGTAGGGTTTGGCTGTAATACGCCCCGGCTGGCGACTCTTCGAACTATGCGGGCGGCAAAGAAAAAGCCAATGACCATCTATACAAATGAGGATCTTCAGATGGATACTGCCAAGACAGGACTGAAAGGTTCGCCTACGATAGTCATTGATTCTTTTGAGCCGGAAGCGGCAAGGAAAGCGGTCATGATCAAAGGAAGCGGAAAAGAGCTTGCGGAGAAATTGAAAGAATTGATAGAAGAAGGGGAAAAGGAATAATGGCAAATGGAATTTGTATTTACGCAGAAACCTGGAACGGCAAGCTTGAACCGGTCTTTGCCGAATTGGTTTCGGCGGCGGAGAAGATAAAAGAGACGACAGGAGAAAAGATCCAGGCCCTTCTTGTGACTGAGGATGAAGGAGGCCTGACGGAAGAGATCCAGGCGCTTGGCGTAGATGAGATCTATGTTTTGAAGACTGGAAGAAACTGTCTTATGCAGGATGATGCCGTAAGTCAGGCGGTTGCGGAAGCGCTGCGTCAGATTCAGCCGGCCAGCGTGCTGATACCGGCAACGCCGGTGGGACGCTCTATTTTTTCCCGTGTGGCGGCCAAACTGGAATGTGGACTGACCGCGGACTGCACAGAGCTTCTGGTGGGGACAAGAGAAGATGGGACCTATTTCGTAAGGCAGAACAAGCCTTCATACGGAGACAATATTTTTGTTACGATCGTGACAAAAGAGGGTGTTTATCCGCAGATGATGACGGTGCGTCCAGGCGTTTATCAGCCGGCACAGCCCCAGTCGGATAGAGAGGCAAAGGTCGTGGAGCTATCAGATATCCATTTGGGAGAATCCGGACTGGAGGTTGTTGAGATCACAGAATCAGGCACAAACGCAGACAGTATCATGTCGGCGGAGATCGTGATCGCCGGAGGAAGAGGTGTTCTGGAAGACGGGAATTTTGAACTGATGGAGAAATTTGCCCAGAAACTGGGAGCTGCCATCGGAGGCACAAGACCGCTGGCGGATTCTGGTCTGATTCCTTTTGACCATCAGATCGGTCAGACTGGGTTTACCATTAGGCCTAGGGTGTGCATCTCCCTGGGCGCCTCTGGAGCGATCCAGCATACGGAGGGGATTAAGGATACAAAATTGATGATCGCGGTAAATATTGATGAGAACGCGCCGATCTTCAATATTGCGGATTATGGCCTGGTAGGCGATATTCATGAGGTGCTCCAGAATTATCTGGAGGCGGAGCAGAGCAGATAAAACGGTTGTATGAGAGGGGACTTATTCGGGGGATGAGGGAGAGACCGTCCGGATGAGTCCCTTTGTGTAAAATGCGTTAAATATCCCGCATAATGTATCGAAACCAGAGGAGTGGCCGATGCTGCCAAAAGTTTCTAGAATGTGACCAGGAGAAGGAAGGCCGGCCAGCTCTTTGACAGGCAGAGAGAATTGGCCTTCTAAGGCGCAGGCCAAGAAAGCGGCGCTGATATCGTTGGTATCTTTCAAATGAAAATAGATTTCTTCCCGAAGAGCATGAGCCAGAGGGTGATCTTTTAGGCCGCTCAGGATCAGTCCGGCCAAGAAGCCGCAGAGGAAATCATCTCCGCTTGGGGTCAGGCCAATGCCAAGACCGATCAGACCGCGCAGTTCAAGAGCGGCATCCAGCCAGGCAGAGCTTAGGATATAAGCAGAGGCTGCTTTAAGCCTGCGCGCGGCAAGCTGGAGTACAGGATCTTCTTGGCGGGAAAAGAGATGACCCGATTCCTGAAAAGTTTGGAATAAGGGCTGAAATCCGCCGGAAGCCGAAAGATGGATGGCGGCCCGGATGTTCTGGGACAAAAGGGAAACTTGGGGGCCGGAGAGACTTTGAGAGAGGCGCAGATCCTCATGACGGCTCTGGCCGAAATCAAAGGAAACGGTGTCTTCTCCAGACGGCTGATCCGACATCAGTGTCAGAGTATTTGGAGAAATAAAAACCTTTTGCCCAGGGCGGCAGGAGATAACGTCTGAGATACCCAGGGGCAGATCGGTGATCAAACTAATGGGAGATATAGGAGAGTTCTTTGCCTGCAGCGCCAGAAGAGACCCGCCGACAGACAGGTTGACAGTTTTGCGGTATACAGAATGCACCGCTCCAAGGGAAGCGTTTCGCAAAATATGTAAACAGTAGTCAGACAGAAAAGTAATTGGACGGCCCATAGACTCTATCTCCTTTTTGTGGAATTTACATTTTAATCATGATATCAAAAATACAAGGTCCGCGCAAATCTGAAATTGCGGAAAACTGGTTTTTAAATTTCAGGAAAAAGCATATCTAATTTTAAACAAAATGAGCAGTTTTTTGTTGTAAAAGATGCTGGATACATACGATAAAATCGGAATGTGAGAGAAAAAACTGTGAAAAACTACTAAAAAGTAAGAGTTGTATTTTAGAGTCACAGGTATTGTATTTTGCTCTTCTATAGAGTAGAATAAAAGCAACTTTAAAAACAGGTTGACCAGAGGGCGGAATCCTAAGAAAAAAGGGAATCCGCAGTAAAGGAGGAATGAAGGAAGCTATGTATGATTTGGTGATTCGAAATGGAAAGCTTGTAACTCCCGACCGTATTTATGAGGCGGATATTGCTATTACCGATGGCAAATATGCGGCTTTTGCGGCGCCGGGAACTGAGCTGGAAGCAAAAGAGACCATCGACGCGAAGGGAAATTATGTATTTCCGGGAATCGTGGACTGCCATGCCCATCTGAACGAGCCTGGCTTTGAGTACCGGGAGGATTTCGAGACTGGTTCCCGCGCGGCGGTGGCGGCAGGATGTACCTGCCTGATCGATATGCCGCTGAATAATGATCCATCTTTGATGAACAAAGAGATTTTTGATCTGAAGATGGGCAAGATCAGCAAACATTCCGCGGTAGATTACGCGCTGTGGGGCGGCTTGGTAGGCGACTATGACGACCAGCCGGATTCCGTGAAAAATAATATGAAGGATCTGGTAGATCTTCATAACTGCGGCGTGGCCGCGTTTAAAGGCTTTACCTGTCCAAACGGAGATCTGTTTCCAACCGTCAACCTTGGAAATGTCCGCAAGGCTCTGGAGATTTTAAAGCCTTACAACGCTCTGTGCGGATTCCACTGCGAGGAATACGGCCAGGTGCTTGAGAGAGAGAAAGAAGCAAAAGCAAAAGAAGGAAGAAGCAATGAGGAGAAAATCCGTGACTTCTTGGATTCCCATGATGTATGGACGGAATATGTGGCGACAAAGAATGTGATCGATATGGCAAGAGCCACCGGCGGCCGTGTACACATCTGCCATGTCAGCCATCCGATGGTTGCCCAGGTAGTCAAAGACGCGATTCATGAGGGCCTTCCGATCACGGCGGAGACCTGCCCGCACTATCTTGGATTTACAGAAGATTTTGTATTTGAAAAAGGGGCTCCGGCCAAATGTACGCCTCCGATGCGTGACAAAGAAGCCATGGAGAAGCTCTGGGATTATGTGCTGGACGGAACGCTTTCCTGCGTTGGAAGCGACCATTCACCGGCGGCAGATGAAGAGAAAGACAACGCGACGAAGGATATCTGGCATGCGTGGGGCGGGTTAAATTCTATCCAGTTCTTCCTGCCGATGATGTTTGACATGGTAGTTCACAAGAAGGGATTAAGCCCAAGCCTGATCGCGAAGGTAATGGATTACAATCCGGCGAAGATCTTCGGCCTGTATGGACGTAAGGGGGCGTTTGAACTTGGCTTTGACGGAGATATCGTGATCGTAGATCCAGAGAAAGAATGGAAATGTGATCAGACAAAGCTTCTGACGAAAGGACATGTGTCCTGCTTTGACGGTTTGGAAGGAAAAGGGGCGCCTACATGCACTATTATCCGTGGGAAAGTGGTCGCGGAGGATGGCATGTATAAAGAAGAGGCCATTGGATACGGCGAATATATCACCCCTGTAAAATAGAGGCGGCACAACAGGATATTAAGGAAGGAGTAAAGATATGAGTGATGTAAAGAACGAAACAAAACAGGAAGGCGCTTCCCTGGAACCGATTTCCAAAGATAAACGAATCATGAGCTGGGGCTCCAATACAATGCTCTGGCTGGGAGGATGTATCTCTATCGGTACGCTGGCCCAGGGGTCGGCGCAGCTGGAAGCTGGACTGAATCTGACACAGTTATTCCTGGCGGTGACCATCGGAACTTTGATCTTGGTCGTAGGTATTGCGCTCAACGACCAGTTTAGTTATAAGACAGGAGCGCCTTATGCGGTACAGCTTAGAAGCGCATTTGGTACCAAAGGCAACATTGTTCCCAGTTTGATCCGGGGCGTTCCGGCTATCGTATGGTATGGATACCAGACCTGGCTGGGCGGCGCGGCGATCAACAATATTTCAATGGCGTTATTTGGGTTCGATAATATCTGGTTATGGTTCATTGTGTTCCAGATCATCCAGATCCTGCTTTCCATCAAAGGATTCCAGGGCGCCAAGTGGGTTGGCAACATTGGAGGTGTTGTTATCTCTATCGCTATGCTGTATCTGCTGTATCTGTGCGTCACAGAGTATGGTGATGTGGTAAGCCAGAATCTGATGAGCAAATCAGGAACCTGGGGTATGCCGTTTATCGCGGCGATCATCGCTTTCTTTGGAAACAGCACACCGGTTATGCTGAACGCAGGAGATTACTCTCGTGAGATGAAAGATGGAATGTCTACAATGAAACGTGGATTTTCTTACTTCCTGGCTATGGTTCCGGCGACCGTTCTGCTCGGTATCATTGGCGCTATGGCTTCTACAGCGACAGGAGTCGCAAACCCGATCAACGCGTTCGCGCAGATGGTTGACAACAAAGTAGTCATGGTTGTTACGCTGGCCTTCATCATTTTCGCTCAGTTAACGACTAACCTTGCAAGCAACGTAATCCCGCCGGCATACGCATTCATGGATGCGTTTAAGATGAAACACAGAACGGCTGTTATCCTGATCGGTATCCTGGCAGTATGTACTTGTCCGTGGATCCTGACCGATGACAGTTCTGCAGCGGGACTCGCGCTGTTCACAAAGATTTATACCGCGTTCTTTGGACCGATTTTCGCAATCCTGATCACAGACTTCTTTATTCTGCATAAGAGAAAATATGAGAAGGCGGCGCTGGATGATCTGTATAACGTAAAAGGAAATCACGCGGGCGTAAACTGGGCGGCGATCATCGCGATGTGTGTAGGCGTTGTGATCGGCCTGATCAACGTAGATATTTCTTTCTTTACCGCAACGATCCCGACAGGACTGATCTTCTACTTCTGTATGAAGTACATGAAGAGCTCGGCGCCATTTAGGATTGGAACAACTCTTGAAAAGAAATAAAATTTGCTTCGCAAAACATAAGGGAGAGAGGAGTGTTTGCTCCCTCTCCCTGATTTATATCAAGTCAAGAAATGAGGTGGACTGGAAATGAAAAGGAAACTGAAGGGAAGATTTGTCATCGGATTTGATGGGGAAGATCATGAAATCATCCGTGACGGAGAAGTGGTATATGATGGAAATGAGATCATATACGTGGGAAAAAACTACGACGGCGAAGTAGATGTGACGGAAGATGCCGGCAACGCGGTTATTATGCCGGGCTTTATCGATCTGAACGCACTGGGCGATATTGATCATGATATCCTGCATTTTGAGGCCTATGATTATGTTTTGAATAGTCTTTGGCCTTCAGAAGAATATTTTATAAAAGGAACACATGACCGTATGACGCCTGAAGAAGAGGCGTTTAAATCAAAGTTTGCTTATGCGCAGCTGATCATGAATGGCGTGACGACAGCTCTTCCCATTACATCCGTGTTCTATAAAGGCTGGGCCGAGACCTATGAAGAGGCGGAAGCGGCTGTGGAGCACGCGGGCAATATGGGGCTTCGGTTATATATGTCTCCTAGTTATCAGTGTGGTCTGAATGTGACCAAACCGGACGGAAATCTGACGGTGCGCTTCAAGGAAGGAGAAGGCGAGAAGGGACTGGAACGAGCGGTCAAATTTGTCAAGAAATATGACGGAGCCTACGATGGACTGATCCGGGGCTGTCTGAAACCGGAACGGATCGAGATGCAGACGGAAGAAAATCTGATCAATACCAGAAGATACGCCACGGAACTTGGCGTCCCGTTGAAACTCCACGCTGCTCAGAGCCCGTTTGAGTATGACTATATAAAGGCGAAAACAGGAAAATCCCCGATCGAATATCTGGAAAGTATCGGATTCCTTGGGGCGGATGTGGGAATTCCTCACGCCTTCATGCTGAAAGGCACAAAATGGGTAGAAGATCCGGGAGACGACCTTTCAATCCTTGCAAAGCACGGCACAACAGTCATCCACTGCCCGATCATTATCGGAAGGACCGGACGGCATTTGAATACCTTTAAGCGTTATTGTCAGGAAGGAATCAATGTGGCGATCGGAACAGATACATTCCCGCCGGATTTCTTTGGTGTGATCCGTACCGCCAGTATGTATTCACGGATGCAGGAAGGAACGGCAGAAGGCTCTACTTATGCGGACATTTACCGCGCTGTAACTCTGGGAGGATCGAAGATGTTGGGAAGACCAGATCTGGGGCGTCTGTGCGAAGGCGCCAAGGCAGACATGATCGTTGTGGATCTGGATGCCTTCCACATGGGAGCTGTGGATGATCCGATCCGGACAATCTTTATGTGCGGAAATGGACCGGATATCAAGATGTCCATCATAAACGGCCGCACCGTAATGAAGGATAGAAAGATGGAAGGAATCGATCTGGAAGAACTGAAAGCTAAGGGACAGACCTATTACGAAAAAATGAAATACGGTTATATGGAAAGAGATTACCAGCACTTGCCGGAAAATGAGATCTTCAGACCATCTTATAAGGTGAGATAAGTTTTAATTGGGGGCGTTGCAAAATAGATGAGTAATCATCTATGGAGCAACGCTCCTTTTTCATATCCAAAAACAGAAAACGGACCCCGAAGAGTCCGTAATCCATGGTATAATTAGATATGCCTACTAACCAAAAATACCATAAAAATTATACCGAATTCGGCGAACCTTATCAACTGGTTTTGCCATTAAATTTGGAAGGTTTGGTTCCTGATGATGATTCTGTCCGACTGCTGAGCCACGAATTGGAGGGATTGGATTACAGCTTGCTGTATCAGGCTTACTCTGCCAAAGGCAGAAATCCGGCAGTGGATCCTAAGACCATGTTCAAGATCCTGACCTATGCGTATTCCCAGAACATTTATTCATCCAGAAAAATTGAAACCGCATGCAGACGAGATATCAACTTTATGTGGCTGCTCGCCGGGCAGAAAGCACCTGACCACAGCACGATCGCACGTTTCCGTACCGGATTCCTGGCGGATGCCTGTGAAGATCTCTTCTATCAAATGGTAAAGAGACTGAAAAATGCGGGCGAGCTGTCGAAGGAAACCGTTTTTATTGATGGGACAAAGCTGGAGGCATGCGCAAACAAATATACCTTTGTCTGGAAAAAATCCGTAGGGAAATGGGAAACAAAAATGTTCCAGAAAGTACAGGAAGCCGTAGCTCTTCTGAACCAGGAGTATCTACAGAGTTTTTCTGTAACGGAAGGAACAAGAACACAGGATCTTCAGAAGATCTGTCGGTTTCTGGAACAGAGTTGTAAAGAACAGCATACCGTTTTTGTCCATGGAAGAGGGAAACGGAAAAGCCGGAACCAGAAATATCTGGAACTGTTCCAACGTTTTCTGGAACGGCAGACCATCTACGACTGGCATACAGCCAGCTTCCGGGGACGGAATAATTATTGTAAGACGGATCCGGACGCCACATTCATGCATATGAAGGATGACCATATGCGGAATGCCCAGTTGAAGCCGGGATATAACGTACAGATCGCAGTGGACAGCGAATATATTGTCGCGACAGATATTTTTCAGGATCGGAATGATGTATGGACGCTGGTCCCTTTTTTAAAGAGAATGGAAGAAAAACTGGGATTCCGTTATCCAAGCGTGACGGCAGATTCAGGATATGAAAGTGAAGAAGGATACAGCTATCTGAGAGACCAGAAACAAAAGCCCTATATCAAACCGCAAACGTATGAGAAATGGAAAAAGAGGAGTTTTAAAAAGGATATCAGTAAACGTGAGAACATGGGTTATGATGAAAGGACAGATACCTATACGTGTCATGCCGGGAAGAAACTGCGGCCGATTTTCCTGAAAAAGCAGACAAGTAAAAGTGGCTATGAATCCGAAGTCACCGTCTACGAATGCGAAGATTGTACGGACTGTCCTTATAAAGAGAAATGTACAAAAGCAAAAGGGAACAAACGGCTGTATGTATCCAAAAGCTTTTTGGAGAAACGACAGGAATCCTATGAAAACATCCTGAGCGAAACCGGGCTCCTATACCGGATGAACCGTTCGATCCAGGTGGAGGGAGCATTTGGAGCCCTGAAAAACGACTATGAATTTCAAAGATTTTTACTCCGTGGAAAAACCAAAGTAAAACTGGAGATTCTTTTATTGAGTATGGGCTATAATCTCAACAAACTTCACGCTAAAATACAAAATGACCGAACCGGAAACCATCTGTTTCCAGTGAAGAAATCTGCTTAATCAAACAGAAACTAAGCAGCTTTATTAAAGTATGCTCAAAAACGGAAGTAATCCACAGAACAAAGTGGAATCACTTCCGTTTTCCTTTAAATGGAGCGAGGGTATCGCTCCATCACCTAATTTGATGATTTTGCGACACCCCCAATTAAAAATGCCCTGTCCCTAATTGACAAAAGGCGGAAAAGTTTTTGTATATACTGTCTATTGCAAAAGGGAAAACAGGGTGTGACAATGAAGTTAGAAAGAGTGGATGACCACTTAGCCTTAGAAAAAGAATATAGGCAGAAGGAGAGGATTTAACGATGAGTTATTTAAATGGTCAGGTTGGTTACAGAGACGAATTACTGGATACACGTTCTATCGTGAAAAAGGATAATTATGTTTTGCTTGAGCCAGACGGACTGGTAAAAAACGCCATCCCAGGTTATGAGAACTGTGACGTGACGATCCTGGGGACGCCGGCGATGGGGGCGTCTTTCGCGGATTATCTGGTAACGGCCCATGAAGGCGGGAAGAATCCTGGTCTGGGAGGGGAAGGGCTGGAAACCTTCCTGTATGTGCTGGAAGGAACGGTGACGGTAAAGAACGCGGATCAGGAAGCGGAGCTTACCGAGGGAGGATACATCTTTTCCCCAGAGAGCAGCCTGGTGTCATTTGAGAATAAGGGAAACGAAGACGCGAAATTGTACGTATACAAACGCAGATATGACAGGATCGAAGGCTACAGCGCCCGCACAGTAGTAGGAAATACAAATGAGATGGAGTGGGTAGAATACGAGGGAATGGACAACTGCCACATCAAAGACCTGCTTCCGGCGGCGGGAGACTTTGGTTTTGATATGAACATGCACATTCTGAAATTCAAACTGGGAGCGTCCCATGGCTATATCGAGACCCATATCCAGGAGCATGGGATGTACTTCCTGTCCGGGAAGGGAATGTACCGTCTGGACAACGACTGGGTACCGGTAAAGAAAGGGGACTATGTATTCCTGGACGCGTATGTGCCGCAGGCGTGCTACGCGGTAGGAAGAGAAGAGGAATTTGCGTACATTTACTCCAAAGACTGCAACAGAGACGTGAAATTATAAAAATTTCAATTGGGGCCGGGGGATTTTTAAAAATCCCCCGGCCCTAATTAATTAGATTTTGTATGTATCTGGCCATTCGATTTTCTTATTTTCCTGCTGGGCCAGGAATTTTATAACAGCTTCTAATAACCTTCCTGTAAATGCGTTTGACTCATCCCGGTCGAAATCGTGCATATCGCAGGAAGCGATAAAACGCTGGGCATTGTATCGGCTGCACAGTTCCAAGAATTCGTTATAAGGAACGTCTGGATCTTTGATGCTGTGGGCGCAGAACAAGGGGCAGGGGAATTTCTCGCAGGTGCGCAGAGAATAGTCCAGGAAAAAATACTTCTTCCGCCCTTCATACAATAGATCCGCCCATTTCCCGGTCTGCCGGGCGTAAACATAGACGCTGTAGTGGGTGTCCAGATCGCCGGCGGCGTGGATATCCTGGGGAACTGCGTCCAGACAGGAAGCCGGTACCGATGGAAGGGAGCAATAATATTTACTGGGGGAATCAAACCATCCGTCGCAGAGAAAACCATATCCGTAGAAAGAAAGGACCGCTCTTGGCAAAATAGTCAGATTTCCTTTCGCGGCGGCCAGAAGGCAGAGGTAGGCTCCGGCAGAACGGCCCCACAGATAATAGGGAAGAAGCCTGCCAAAGCGGCCGGGGCTTTCTTCTATAAAAGACTGGATTGAGGCGCATACATCTCCCAGGATCATGTCCAGTTTGGCGGCCGGGGCCAAAGGATAGTCAAAAGCGATAATCGCGTATCCGGCCTGAGTCAATGTGTTTAGATGAAGCAAGGGGAGATCGTGGCGGTCTCCATATAGAAGGCCTCCGCCGTGAAAATATAAGATACATCCGCGAAGCTCCTGGTCTGTATCGAGATAATCGGTATCAAGATAAATAGTCGCATATTTAGAGAACAGAGAGCCGGACAGCTCCCAGTCGGTTTTGTGAAGCATGAGAGGACTTCCTTTCTGTATATGATGTACCGTCAGACAACGGCTCTATCATCTATCCTAACACAGAAGGAAATGGAGAACAAGGCGCAAAAGGATAGCTCCTTACTCCGGCAGAGAAAGAAATTGAATTGATAAAAATATAACAAAAAAATATTGAGAAAATTTTAGCAAAATTTTAAGCCGAAAATAGAGCGGATTTCAGGACGGCGATAACGATAAGAGAACCATATAAGCAGAGTAAACAAAAAGAGGTCGTTGTTTTGTATAAAATGTCAATTGAAAAAACAAAAGTGTATTGTCATAATGAAAATATAAAAACTGGTTGACCACAAACAGATTTAGAAAAAGATTTTAGGTAGAAGGAGAGGGTTTAAGGATGAGTTATTTAAATGGTCAGGTTGGTTACAGAGACGAATTACTGGATACACGTTCCATCGTGAAAAAGGATAATTATGTTCTGCTTGAGCCGGACGGACTGGTAAAAAACGCCATCCCAGGTTATGAGAACTGTGATGTGACGATCCTGGGGACGCCGGCGATGGGAGCGTCTTTCGCGGATTATCTGGTAACGGCCCATGAAGGCGGGAAGAATCCTGGTCTGGGAGGGGAAGGGCTGGAAACCTTCCTGTATGTGCTGGAAGGAGCGGTGACGGTAAAGAACGCGGATCAGGAAGCGGAGCTTACCGAGGGAGGATACATCTTTTCCCCAGAGAGCAGCCTGGTGTCATTTGAGAATAAGGGAAAAGCAGACGCGAAACTGTACGTATACAAACGCAGATATGACAGGATCGAAGGCTACAGCGCCCGCACAGTAGTAGGAAATACAAATGAGATGGAGTGGGTAGAATACGAGGGAATGGACAACTGCCACATCAAAGACCTGCTTCCGGCGGCGGGAGACTTTGGTTTTGATATGAACATGCACATTCTGAAATTCAAACTGGGAGCGTCCCACGGCTATATCGAGACCCATATCCAGGAGCATGGGATGTACTTCCTGTCTGGAAAGGGAATGTACCGTCTGGACAACGACTGGGTACCGGTAAAGAAAGGGGACTATGTATTCCTGGACGCGTATGTGCCGCAGGCGTGCTACGCGGTAGGAAGAGAAGAGGAATTTGCGTACATTTACTCCAAAGACTGCAACAGAGACGTGAAATTATAAGATGCCAGGGGCAAAAGGTCCCCACTGAGTAAAAGATCCTAAGGAACAGATTGCAAATAAAAAAGAAGGATGGTTTAGAAAAATGAGACTTTCACGGAATGAGTTAAAAGACTTAATGAAGAATAAGATGGCCAAGGCGGGGCTGAAAGAAGATCATGCGGAGACCGCGGCCGAGATTCTGACCTGGGCGGATGAAAGGGGATATCATTCTCATGGCGCGGTGCGTGTAGAATACTACAGCGAGCGGATTGCCAAAGGAGGTATCACCGCGGATCCGAAGATTACCTGGAAAGAGAACGGTCCCTGCAGCGGTATCCTGGATGGGGATAATGGATGCGGCTATGTGATCGCGAAACTGGGAATGGAGAAAGCCATCGAGATGGCGAAGAAAAACGGAGTCGCGATCGTAGGCATGAGCAACCTTTCCCACAGCGGATCTCTTGGTTATTACACAGAGATGGCGGCCAAAGAAGATCTGGCAGCGATTTCATTCTGCCAGTCAGATCCGATGGCAGTGCCTTACGGCGGAACAGAGCCGTACTATGGAACGAACCCTATCTCCTTTGCGGCTCCAACAGCAGATGAGAGAATGGTTGTCTTCGATATGGCTACCACCGTTCAGGCTTGGGGAAAAATCCTGGACAAACGGTCTCGGCATGAGTCAATCCCGGACAGCTGGGCGGTAGATGAGGAAGGCGCGCCGGTGACAGATCCAAACAAAGTAAACGCGCTTCTTCCGATCGCGGGAGCAAAAGGCTACGGCCTGATGATGATGGTAGATGTATTCAGCGGCGTGCTTCTTGGAGTTCCTTTTGGAAAACATGTAAGTTCTATGTACCATGATCTGTCCAAGGGAAGAGAATTAGGCCAGATGCACATCGTCATCGATCCGGCCAGATTTGTAGGCATTGATGAGTTTAAGAAAAACATGTCTCAGGTATGTGATGAGCTGAGTCAGATGAAACCGGCGCCAGGCCACGACAAAGTATACTATCCTGGAGAGAGAGCGGTCATGAGACGGGATCAGGCTTATGCGGAGGGCGGTATTGAGATCGTAGATGAGATCGTAGAATATCTGAAGAGCGATGACATCCATTATGACAGATATGACCACAAAAACAGGTTTGCGGAGTAAGTAAAGGAAAGGAGAAATTATGTTAAAGACAATCGTAAAAAAAGGAAGCTACCATGACTCTGTTGTTCTGATGCTTCTCACCAATCAGATTTCAACAATTGAAGGTGTGAAGAAAGTTTCTATTATGATGGCTACGCCAGCCAACAAGGATATTTATAAACAGAGCGGCCTCGCCACAGATGAACTGATGGAAGCCACAGCCAACGATATGGTTGTTGTCGCGGATGTGGACGATGACAGTCTTCTGGATAAAATCATGGACGAGGTAGACGAGTTCTTCAAGAAACAGTCTACTACAGAAGGCGATAAGAAAGGCGCTGAGAGCGTGAAGTCCTGGGACAAGGCTCTGGAAAAGCAGCCGGACGCCAATCTGGCAGTGATCTCCATTCCTGGCGCTTACGCGGCTCTGGAAGCAGACCGCGCGCTGGACGAGGGACTTAATGTATTTATGTTCAGCGATAACGTGGCGCTGGAAGATGAAGTGAAATTAAAGAAAAAGGCTCACGAAAAAGGACTTGCTGTGATGGGACCGGACTGCGGTACCGGAATCATCCAGAGCGTGCCGATCGCCTTTACCAATAAAGTTGCGCCAGGGTCTATCGGGATCATCGGAGCTTCCGGAACAGGTATCCAGGAGTTGACTACGATTATCGACCGTCTGGGAGAAGGCGTGACCAACGCCATCGGAATCGGCGGACGTGACCTGAACGCGGCAGTTGGCGGAATTACCATGATGGATATGATCGACGCTATGGAAGACGACGATGCGGTGAAGGTGCTGATCATCGTTTCCAAGCCGCCGGCAAAAGAAGTGCGTGACAAGATCGCCGCACGCCTCAGCAATTTCAGCAAGCCCATTGTGACGCTGTTCGTAGGTGAGAAACCAGAATACCATGAGGAAAACTTCTATCACGCGTATACACTGGATGAAGCTGCCCGTCTGGCAGTCAGCCTGGTAAGAGGCACAGAAATCCCAGAAGCAACGGTAGATGTAGATGAATCCCAGTTCTATAAAGCAGAAGACAAGAAGACCATCAAAGCTTACTATTCTGGCGGCACGCTGGCCAATGAGGCGGCTATGCTGATCAAGGACGCCATGGATGTAAAGGTTCCGCCGGAGGATATCGAAGGCTACATGCTGCAGCTGGACGGCAATGTGGTAGTAGACTTAGGAGACGATGCGTATACTCAGGGAAAGCCCCATCCGATGATCGACCCGGCAAAACGAATCGAGTGTATGCAGGAGGCTGTGGATGATGAATCTACAGGAGCCGTTCTGTTCGATATTATGTTAGGATATGGTTCTCATGAAGATATGGCTGGAGCGCTCCTTCCAACCATCAAAGAGCTGATGGCGAAGGCGGAAGCCGCCGGAAGAAAAGTATTCTTCGTAGGAACCGTATGCGGAACCAGAAGCGACTTCCAGGGCTATGATGAAGCGGTCAATAAGCTGAAAGAGGCAGGCGTGATCGTATGCGAGAATAACAAGCTTGCATGCCGGACAGCCATCCGGGCGATCGGAAGAGATTTTAAAGAGCCGGTAAAAGAGGTTCGTCCTAAGACAGTCGTAGATTTCCCGAAGGCCGCGCCTTCCGACAAACTGCGCGCGCTTCTGTCCGAGAAACCAAAGATCATCAACATTGGTCTTAAGAGTTTCGCGGAAGTAGTAGAAGAGTTTGGCTGCGATGTAGTCCAGTATGACTGGATGCCGCCGGCAGGTGGAAATCTGAAGCTGATCAAGATCCTGAATTTCCTGAGAAATTATGAAGGACTTGACGAGAAGAACAGGGAAGTGACGGCCAAAGTAGTTGCAAGCCAGCCGGTCCTGAAAGACAATGTGCGGGCGAAAGAAGTGATTCCGGAGCTTCGGGAAGGCAAAGTGATCCTTCACGCGGGTCCTCCGGTAGAATATAAGAATATGCCGGATCCGATGCAGGGTTCCTGTGTAGGCGCGGTTCTGTTCGAGGAATGGGCGGACAACGAGGCGGACGCAAGGAAAATGCTGGAGAATGGAGAGATCAAGTTCATCCCCTGCCATCATGTAAACGCGGTAGGACCAATGGGCGGCATCACATCTCCCAATATGGCAGTCTTTGTAGTGGAAAATGAAACTGGCGGAAACAGGGCTTACTGTACCATGAATGAAGGTATCGGCAAAGTACTCCGGTTTGGCGCATACTCAGAGGAAGTGATCGAGCGTCTTCGCTGGATGCGGGACGTCTTAGGCCCAACACTTGGAAAAGCTCTGCGTTCGATGGAGAACGGTCTTGCCATTAATCCGCTGATCGCCAAAGCGGTGGCGATGGGAGACGAGTTCCACCAGAGAAATATCGCAGCTTCTCTTGCCTTCCTGAAAGAAGTGGCTCCGATCATCACTAAGATGGATATGGATGAGAAAGACCGTTACGACGTGATCAAGTTCCTGGCTGATACAGACCAGTTCTTCTTAAATATTATGATGGCAACCGGTAAGGCGGTTATGGACGACGCCCGTACCGGTACGGATGGAACCATCGTGACTGCGATGTGCCGGAATGGTTATGAATTTGGTATCCGCATCGCCGGCATGGGAGACGAGTGGTTTACAGGTCCGGTCAATACTCCGCAGGGATTATACTTCACCGGATATGACGGCGAGGACGCCTGCCCGGATATGGGAGACAGCGCCATTACAGAGACCTTTGGCGTGGGCGGTATGGCTATGATCGCCGCTCCGGCGGTTACTAGATTTGTGGGCGCCGGCGGATATGAGGACGCCCTGCGTACCAGCAATGAAATGATGGAGATCGTTATCGACCGGAATCCGAACTTTACCGTTCCAACCTGGAATTTCCAGGGAATCTGCCTTGGTATCGATGCAAGACTGGTGGTAGAGAAAGGAATCACGCCTGTGATCAATACAGGTATCGCCCACAAGATCGCCGGATATGGACAGATCGGGGCCGGTACTGTTCATCCGCCGATCGAATGTTTCGAGAAAGCGATCGAAGCGTACGCGAAGAAGCTGGGATTTTCTGAGGAATAGAAGGGAGGGATCCTGATGGAAAGAAAGAAGGTTGTCATTGCCCTTGGAGGAAATGCTCTTGGAAAAGATGTGGAAGAGCAGAAAGAAGCGGTAGCAAAGACGGCGAAGGTCATTGTTGACCTGGCCCAGCAGGGCCTGGATATCATTGTGACTCATGGAAACGGTCCCCAGGTGGGGATGATCCAGGACGCCATGGACAATCTGGTATGTATGCATGAGAACTATAAGCAGATCCCTCTGCCCACCTGTGTGGCCATGAGCCAGGGATATATTGGGATCGACCTGCAGAACGCCATCAAATACGAACTTTACGAGCGGAATATCGACGGCAAGGTATCCACTATCCTGGCCCAGGTAGAAGTGGATAAGGACGATGAGGCGTTCCAGCATCCAACTAAGCCTATTGGACGTTTCTTGAGCAAAGAGGAAGCGGAGGAAAATGAGGCTAACGGCGTTCGCTGTATGGAGGATGCCGGGAGGGGCTACCGTGTGGTAGTGGCCTCTCCTATGCCCAAAAGGATCCGGGAACTGGAGACGGTGCGCACCTTGGTAAACGCGGGACATATTGTGATCACCTGTGGAGGCGGCGGAATTCCGGTAGTCAGTGAAAAAGGGAAATTGGTAGGAGTGAACGCGGTCATTGATAAGGACAATGCCAGCAGTCTTCTTGCTTCCCAGATTGGCGCGGATTACCTGGTGATCCTGACCGCGGTGGAGAAGGTGGCCATCAATTTTGGAAAAGAAAACCAGGAATGGCTTTCCGATCTGACGGTAGAACAGGCCAAAGAGTACATTGCCCAGGATCAGTTCGCGAAAGGATCTATGCTGCCTAAGATCGAGGCGGCTATCCGGTTCGCCCAGTCCGGCGAGGGGCGGCGTACGCTGATCACCCTGCTTGACAAGGCGGCTGACGGCATAGCCGGAAAGACGGGAACGGTGATCCATTCCTGAGATAAAAAGAGTTGAAGTGAGATCAAAAAGGGAAGCTCCCGGCTGGAATGCCGGGAAGCTCCCTTTGATGTCATAAGAGAGTAGGAGACGGGATATGAATATACCAACAAATCTGTTTATGTGGATAATGGCGTTTCTGCCGATTATCGTACTATTGATCTTGATGATAAAATTCCAGTGGGGAGCTACAGAAGCGGCGCCCATTGGGCTTTTGATTACGATTTTTACAGGAATCGTGTTCTACAAGGCGGATCTTGCATTGATCGCTTCTCAGAGCGCGAAGGGAGTGTGGAGCGCGCTTCCCATCCTGTTGATCATATGGACGGCCATTCTGATGTATCAGGTGGGGGATGAGGCAAAGGCATTTCTGGTAATCCGAAATGGAATGAGGAAACTGCTTCCCAATGAACTCCTTCTGGTTCTGGCTATGGGCTGGGTGTTTGAAAGTTTTCTTCAGGGAATTACCGGATTTGGTGTTCCGGTGGCGGTGGGAGCGCCGCTTCTGATCGGCATCGGCGTAAAGCCCATGTGGGCGGTGATCATTCCGCTTCTGGGCCAGGCTTGGGGAAATACCTTTGGAACTTTGGCGGCCGGCTGGGATTCTCTTGCTATGTCAGCGGGATTGCAGGCCGGAAGCGGTGAGTATCTGGCGACAGCCCTCTGGGCGGCGGCGTTCCTGTGGTTCTGGGATGTGGTGACCGGAGCTGCGGTGTGCTGGTTCTACGGAAAGGGAAAGGCGGTAAAGAAGGGGCTTCCCGCGGTTATCGTCCTGACCTTGATCCAGGGCGGCGGAGAGTTAGCGCTGACTCAGGTGAATACCACCCTGTCCTGTTTTGTTCCGTCCTGTATCTCCCTGGTAGTGATCATGCTGCTGGGGCGGCTGAAGATGTATAAGGAAGAATGGAGCATCGCGGACAGCGGCATCATGAGGCGGGACTCAGTGGAAGGAGAAAACGACGACGCGCCGGCGGATATGACCTTGATCCAGGCGTTCGTTCCTTACATCCTTTTGTCCGCTCTGACGCTGATCGTATTGCTGGTAAAACCGGTCAACACATTTTTGGGCCAGTTTACCATAGGCTTCGCCTTCCCGGAGACGGTTACCGGATATGGCTATGTGAACGAAGCGGTGGAGAGTTATTCTCCGCTTGCGCCCTTTACCCATGCAAGCATGTTCCTTTTCATTGCGGCGATCATAGGAATCCTCTATTATAAGAGTCACGGATGGATCAAAGAAGGCGGTGTAAAGCGTGTGTTCATAAAATCCGTTTCTATGACTATGCCGTCCGGCATCGCGGTGATCGGGCTGGTCATCATGTCTATGATCATGAGCGGAACAGGACAGACGGTGGTGCTTTCAGACGGTATCGCGGGTGTGCTTGGAAAAGCATATGTGGTGCTGGCTCCATTTGTAGGACTTCTTGGAACCTTTATGACAGGAAGCAATATGAGCTCCAATATTCTCTTTGGCGACTTCCAAATGACCACAGCCAATCTTCTGTCTGTCAACAGTTCCGCGATTCTGGGAGCACAGACGGCTGGCGGCGCTATCGGCGCGGCGGTAAGCCCCAGCAAGATCATCCTTGGGACGACGACGGCAGGCATCTTGGGCAGAGAAGGAGAAGTCATGAAAAAATTGCTTTCGATCACAGTTCCGGCAACGATCCTCATCGGCGCCGTTACCTTCCTGCTGATCTGCTTATAAAGGGAAAATGGAGGTGTGGCATAAGATGGAAAAGAATAGTTTTTTTAAGACAAAAGAAGGCGGGCTGACCATTGCGTTTCTTGCAATTATGGCGGCGTTTGGTATAATTATGGTAGGGCTTAACGCATCGAATGATGTGATATGTATGATCGGTTTTTTAGTGATTGTCGCAGCAATGCTGTATTCTCCATTTAAGGTCTATATCCTGGACCGGAGAAAGAAGTAATCAACAGACCTATAAAGATCAAAGGAGGAAAAAACAATGGGTGTTGAAGAGATTACGGGAAGAATTGCGAGAGATTTGGAGCATTTGAAGAGCTTTACAGCGACTCCGGGAAATGGGTGTACCAGGCTTCCATTTACCAAAGAGGCGAGAGAAGCGGTCAACTACTTGAAAGAGATCATGGAAGAGGCGGGACTCGAAGTGAGAGAAGACGCGGCCGGCAATGTGATCGGCGTCCTGAAAGGAGAAGACTCCTCTAAGCCCTGTGTGATGATGGGATCTCACTATGATTCTGTGGTAAACGGCGGAGATTTCGATGGGATCGCGGGAGTGGTCTGCGCCATCGAGACAGCCAGGCTGCTGAAAGAAAAAGGAATTGCTCCCAAGCGGGATTTTGTTGTGGTAGGTTTCTGCGATGAAGAAGGTATGCGCTTTGGAACCGGCTACTTTGGATCTGGCGCGATGCTGGGCCACAGAGATGTAGAATATTGTAAGAAATTCAAAGATACGGATGGAATCTCCATCTATGACGCTATGAAAGGCTATGGTCTGGATCCGGAGAAAGTAACAGACGCGAAATGGCCAGACGGATCTATCGGATATTTCCTGGAGGCCCATATCGAGCAGGGACCGGTCCTGGATGCGGAAAATATCGAGATCGGGCTGGTTGACTGTATCGTGGGAATCCAGAGATATATGGTGACCGTTCACGGAAGAGCGGACCATGCGGGAACGACACCTATGGATATGCGAATGGACGCGGTAGACGCGGCGACAAAAGTCATTTCCAAGATTCCGGACTGGGCGAGGGAGAAGGCCGACGGCACAGTCGCTACCACAGGCTACATCAATACCGTTCCGGGCGGTATGAATATTGTGGCGGAAAAGGTGGAATTTACCGTGGATATCCGCTCTAAGAATAACGACAACATTAATGATATCGCCAACCGGATGCGCGCGGCGCTGGATCGGGAAGTCAAAGAAATGGGCGGCAGCTATGAGATTGATACCAAACTGGTGATCACTCCGGTCAATCTGTCCCAGGATATGCTGAAGATCATGGAAGAGGGCTGCAAGGAGCACGGATACAGCTATAAGTATCTGCCAAGCGGAGCCGGACACGATGCTTTGGAGATCGGACAGGTGCTTCCCACAGTTATGCTTTTTGTGCCAAGCAAAGAGGGCAGAAGCCATTGCCCGGTAGAATTTACCAAGTACAGTGATTTCGCGAAAGCGGCCACGATCATGGAAGAACTTGCGGAGAAACTCTTAAGCGAGTAGGAGAAAAGACCTGCGGGAAATGAAAGAAGCATGGAAGGGCAAAAGAGAGGTTTGTTATGACGGTTGAGAAGATGAGCCCCACATATAAGAAAGATAATATCCGGCTGCTGAGACGTTATCTTGGATTGACTCAGAAAGAGTTTATCAGCCAATTTCTGTCCAGCGAGGATGGAAAAGAAAGCATGAGCATCGCTACGCTGTCGAATCTGGAATCCAAGGGCGGCGCCCGTTTGAGCGAGGTAGTCCTTGCGGTAGCGGAGAATCTGTCGATTGATTCCATGGCTTTCTCCATGCCGCCGGAAGAATTCGCGGAACAGCTGGAAGTGATCCTGCCGGGAGACGGGGAGTCGGACCAGATCCGCAAAAACGCGGAGAAGAAAGGAAATATCAACCGCCTGTTATACCGTCTGACTATGTATTTCTCAGAACAGCTTCTGGAGAAAAAGCTGAAAAAAGGTGATAAGATAGAATCCGACCGGGTACTGGCCCAGAAGATGGACGTAGGCCGGTCGGCTATCCGCGAAGCCTTGAAGGTACTTGATGTACTCGGAATGATTGATATTCATCCGGGACAAGGTACGTATATCAGCAGCAGCGAGACCAATTTCTTTATCATCCCGTTGTCCTGGTCCTTGTTCCTGAATGGAAATCAGACAGAGGATATCATTACAGTCCGCAATATCTTGGAGGTAAAGGCGGCGCAGCTTGCGGCCGCGTGCAGCAGAGATGACAGGCTGGGAAGGCTGTATGACAGTTCCTATAAGATCCACAAGGCGTATATGGAACGGAATTACAAGGAATTCCTGGACGGCGATCTGGAGTTCCACATCTGCATCGCGGAATGTTCCGGCAATCAGGTGATCTACAGTATGATCCAGACCATCAGCAATCTGACCCGGCGTATCAGCGGCAGCGGAATGGTGGACGAGGAACAGCTAAAGGAGATCTACGAGGAACACCAGCGGATCTATGGTTTTATCCTGGCTCACGATTCCATCGGAGCCGGGAAGGCGATGCAGGCGCATTTGGATAAGTCTTTGCGCAGGTACAATTATAGGTAGAAAATAGAGAACAGGCTGGCTGGAAATGGCCAGTCTGTTTTTTAAGGCTTTAGTAGCGAGCATCTGAGAATTTCTCTCAAATTTCCTTGAAAAGTTGTTGACAAGCTAAAAAGTTTTGTGCTATATTTAAAAATGCACTATTGTGGAAAGCTATGCCATATTGTTGCGAAAAAAACTGCTTGACAAAGCCGTTTTCAATGAGTTTGCAATGTTTTTGGGGCATTGACGCAGCCCACAAAAAAATAAATGAGGAGTGAAACGTCAATATGGAGAAAAACAGAATTCGTCCTATCAAAAGCGGAAAAAGTTCACGCATGAGCTATTCCAGGCAGAAAGAAGTTCTTCAGATGCCTAATTTGATCGAAGTCCAGAAGGATTCTTATCAGTGGTTTCTGGATGAAGGATTAAAAGAAGTATTTGATGATATTTCTCCCATCGCTGATTACAGCGGTCATCTGAGTCTGGAATTTGTTGATTTTACCCTGTGTGAGGATGACGTAAAGTACTCGATCGAGGAATGTAAGGAGCGCGATGCCACCTATGCGGCGCCTTTGAAAGTAAGGGTAAGGCTCCACAACAAAGAGACGGATGAAATCAACGAACATGAGATCTTTATGGGCGATCTGCCGCTGATGACCAGCACAGGAACCTTTGTGATCAATGGCGCGGAGCGTGTCATTGTAAGTCAGCTTGTGCGTTCGCCGGGAATCTACTATGCGATCACACATGACAAGCTGGGAAAGAAGCTGTATTCATGTACGGTCATCCCAAACCGCGGCGCGTGGCTGGAATATGAGACTGACTCCAATGACGTTTTTTATGTGCGTGTAGATAGAACCAGAAAGGTGCCGATCACGGTGCTGATCCGTGCTCTTGGAATCGGTACGAACCCAGAGATCGTAGAATTATTCGGAGAAGAGCCGAAGATCCTGGCAAGCTTTGAGAAAGACGCGGCTACCAATTACCAGGAAGGACTTCTGGAACTGTATAAGAAGATCCGTCCGGGAGAGCCTTTGGCGGTGGACAGCGCGGAAAGCCTGATCACCAGCATGTTCTTTGACCCAAGGCGGTATGACCTTGCCAAAGTGGGACGGTACAAATTCAACAAGAAGCTGATGTTCCGCAACCGCATCGCGGGCCATGTGCTTGCGGAAGATGTGGCAAGCCCTCTTACCGGCGAGATCCTTGCAGAAGCGGGGACAAAAGTGACAAGAGAATTGGCGGACATCATCCAGAATTCGGCGGTTCCGTTTGTGTGGATCGAAAGACCGGAAGAAGAGCGCAGCATCAAAGTGCTTTCTAATATGATGGTGGACCTGCAGTCTGTCGTAGATATTGATCCCAAGGAAGTAGGCGTGACAGAACTGGTATATTATCCAGTGCTGGCCGGAATCCTGGAAGAGACGGCAGGAGATGTTGATGAGCTGAAAGAAGCGATCCGCAGAGATATCCACGACCTGATCCCGAAACACATTACGAAGGAAGACATCCTTGCTTCTATTAACTATAATATGCATTTGGAGTATGGACTTGGCAATGATGATGATATCGATCATCTTGGAAACCGGCGGATCCGCGCTGTCGGCGAACTCCTGCAGAATCAGTATCGGATCGGCCTTTCCCGTTTGGAAAGAGTAGTCCGTGAGAGAATGACCACCCAGGACCTGGAGGGAATCTCCCCGCAGTCCCTGATCAACATTAAGCCAGTAACGGCGGCGGTGAAGGAATTCTTTGGTTCCTCCCAGCTGTCCCAGTTTATGGATCAGAATAACCCGCTGGGTGAGCTGACGCACAAGAGACGTCTCTCCGCCCTTGGACCGGGAGGTCTGTCCAGAGACCGGGCCGGATTCGAGGTGCGTGACGTACACTATTCCCACTATGGAAGAATGTGTCCGATCGAGACGCCGGAAGGTCCCAACATCGGTCTGATCAACTCACTGGCATGCTACGCAAGGATCAATCAGTATGGATTCGTGGAGGCTCCGTACCGCAAGATCGATCACTCTGATCCGGAGAACCCGGTGGTTACCGATGAAGTTGTATATATGACGGCGGACGAAGAAGATAATTACCATGTGGCTCAGGCCAACGAGCCTTTGGATGCGGATGGACATTTTGTCCATAAGAACGTTTCAGGACGTTACCGGGAAGAGACGCAGGAATACGAGAGGAAAATGTTCGATTATATGGACGTTTCCCCGAAGATGGTCTTCTCTGTGGCGACAGCATTGATCCCCTTCCTGGAAAATGACGATGCCAACCGTGCCCTGATGGGTTCCAACATGCAGCGTCAGGCAGTGCCGCTTCTGATGACCGAGGCTCCGGTAGTAGGAACAGGTATGGAAGAAAAGGCTGCTGTGGACTCCGGCGTATGCGTGATCGCGGAGGAGGACGGCGTGGTAGAGCGCTCTACTTCCATAGAGATCCACATCCGTCAAAACGACGGCAATCTTAAGAAATATAAACTGGCGAAATTCGTCAGAAGCAACCAGAGCAACTGTTATAACCAGAGACCGATCGTATTCAAGGGAGATAAGGTAAAAGCCGGCGACGTGATCGCGGACGGTCCTTCTACCTCCAATGGAGAGATGGCCCTTGGAAAGAATCCGCTGATCGGTTTCATGACCTGGGAAGGTTATAACTACGAGGATGCGGTCCTGCTCAGTGAAAGACTGGTGCAGGATGACGTGTACACCTCTGTGCATATCGAGGAATACGAGGCAGAGTCCCGTGATACCAAGCTTGGGCCGGAAGAGATCACCCGGGATATCCCAGGCGTAGGCGACGACGCCCTTAAGAACTTAGACGAGCGGGGAATCATCCGCATCGGAGCAGAAGTACGTGCCGGGGACATCCTGGTAGGAAAAGTGACGCCGAAGGGCGAGACAGAGCTGACCGCGGAAGAGAGACTCTTAAGAGCGATCTTCGGAGAGAAGGCCAGAGAAGTCAGAGACACATCTTTGAAAGTGCCTCATGGAGAATATGGAATCGTTGTGGACGCAAAAGTTTTCACCAGGGAAAATGGAGACGAACTGTCTCCAGGCGTCAATCAGTCTGTGCGTATCTATATCGCCCAGAAGAGAAAGATCTCTGTAGGAGATAAGATGGCCGGACGTCACGGAAATAAAGGTGTTGTTTCCCGTGTGCTTCCGGTGGAGGATATGCCGTTCCTGCCAAACGGACGGCCTCTGGATATCGTGCTGAACCCGCTGGGCGTGCCTTCTCGTATGAATATCGGGCAGGTGCTGGAAATCCATCTGTCCCTGGCGGCAAAAGCCCTTGGATTCAACATTTCCACCCCGGTTTTCGATGGGGCGGATGAGAATGATATCATGGATACCCTGGATCTGGCCAATGACTATGTAAACTTAAGCTGGGAAGAGTTTGAGGCAAAACATAAAGAAGAACTTCTTCCTGAAGTGCTGCAGTATCTCTATGATAACCGGGATCACAGAAAACTCTGGAAAGGCGTTCCGATCTCCAGAGATGGAAAAGTGCGCTTGAGAGACGGACGTACGGGTGAATACTTCGACAGTCCGGTCACCATTGGACACATGCATTACCTGAAGCTGCACCACCTGGTTGACGATAAGATCCATGCCCGTTCCACAGGACCGTACTCTCTGGTAACCCAGCAGCCGCTGGGAGGAAAAGCCCAGTTTGGAGGACAGCGTTTTGGAGAAATGGAGGTGTGGGCTCTGGAGGCATACGGAGCATCTTACACCTTGCAGGAGATCCTGACCGTGAAGTCCGACGACGTAGTGGGACGTGTGAAGACCTACGAGGCGATCATCAAGGGAGAGAACATCCCAGAACCAGGAATCCCAGAATCCTTCAAGGTACTGCTCAAAGAGCTGCAGTCCTTAGGATTGGATGTGCGTGTCCTGCGTGATGATAATACAGAAGTAGAGATCATGGAAACGGTAGATATGGGTGAAACCGATTTCCGTTCCCTGATCGAAGGCGATAAGAAATACGGCAGAGAGGACAACCTGGGAGAGCATGGCTACACCGAGCAGGAATTCCAGAATGAACAGCTTGTGGATGTAGAAGAAGAGGCTGAAGAAGACGAGTTCGAGATCGAATTCGAAGAAACTGATGATTTCGCATATAATGATTTTTCAGATAACGAATAGGAAGGGGTGCCAGTATGCCAGAAAATAACAGGGAACAAACGTATCAGCCAATGACCTTTGACGCGATCAAGATCGGTTTGGCATCACCTGAGAAGATTTTGGAGTGGTCCAGAGGAGAGGTTACAAAACCGGAGACCATTAACTATAGGACCTTGAAACCAGAGAAAGACGGTCTGTTCTGCGAGCGTATCTTTGGACCCAGCAAAGACTGGGAGTGCCACTGCGGAAAGTACAAGAAGATCCGCTATAAAGGCGTAGTCTGCGACCGATGCGGCGTAGAGGTGACCAAATCCAGCGTGCGCCGGGAACGGATGGGGCATATTGCCCTTGCGGCTCCGGTGTCACATATCTGGTACTTTAAGGGAATTCCAAGCCGTATGGGACTGATCCTGGATCTTTCCCCAAGAACCTTGGAGAAGGTGCTGTACTTTGCCTCTTATATCGTACTGGATAAAGGAGAGACAGACCTTCAGTATAAGCAGGTCCTGTCAGAGCAGGAATACCAGGAAGCAAGAGAGAGCTGGGGCGGCGCTTTCCGTGTGGGAATGGGCGCTGAGGCCATCCAGGAGCTTTTGCGGGCCATTGACCTGGATAAAGAATACACAGAATTGCAGGAAGGCTTAAAAGGCGCTACTGGCCAGAAACGTGCCCGTATCGTGAAACGTCTGGAAGTAGTGGAAGCTTTCCGTGAGTCCGGCAACAAACCGGAGTGGATGATCATGACCAATATCCCGGTCATCCCGCCGGATCTGCGGCCCATGGTACAGTTGGACGGCGGACGTTTCGCCACCAGCGACTTAAATGACCTGTACCGTCGGATCATCAACCGCAATAACCGTCTGAAACGCCTGCTGGAGCTGGGCGCGCCGGACATTATCGTAAGAAATGAGAAGAGAATGCTTCAGGAGGCGGTAGACGCTCTGATCGACAACGGCCGTCGGGGCCGTCCGGTCACTGGCCCAGGAAACCGGGCGCTGAAGTCTCTTTCCGACATGCTGAAGGGAAAATCCGGACGTTTCCGTCAGAACCTGCTTGGAAAACGTGTGGATTATTCCGGACGTTCTGTTATCGTGGTAGGACCGGAGCTGAAGATCTATCAGTGCGGTCTGCCTAAAGAGATGGCGATCGAGCTGTTCAAGCCCTTCGTTATGAAAGAGCTGGTACAGAATGGAACCGCTCACAATATCAAAAACGCTAAGAAGATGGTAGAAAGACTTCAGCCAGAGGTATGGGATGTGCTGGAGGAAGTGATCAAGGAGCACCCGGTTATGCTGAACCGTGCCCCTACGCTGCATCGTCTGGGTATCCAAGCGTTTGAGCCGATTCTGGTAGAGGGTAAGGCGATCAAGCTGCATCCGCTGGTATGTACAGCGTACAACGCAGACTTTGACGGAGACCAGATGGCGGTGCATCTGCCGCTGTCCGTAGAAGCCCAGGCAGAATGCCGGTTCCTTCTGCTGTCTCCGAATAACCTGCTGAAACCTTCTGACGGAGGTCCGGTGGCAGTTCCGTCACAGGACATGGTACTGGGAATCTATTATCTGACCCAGGAGCGTCCGGGAGCGCTGGGAGAAGGAAAATCCTTCCGCAACGTAAATGAAGCGATCTTAGCCTATGAGAACGGAGCTTTGACACTGCACTCCAGGATCAAAGTAAGAGTGACCAAGACCATGGCGGATGGAACAGAGAAATCTGCGATCATCGAGTCTACCTTGGGAAGATTCCTCTTTAACGAGATCATTCCTCAGGATCTTGGATTTGTAGACCGTGAGGTAGAAGGAAATGAACTGCTTCTGGAAGTAGACTTCCATGTAGGAAAGAAACAGCTGAAGCAGATCCTGGAAAAGGTCATCAACACGCATGGTTCCACAGCTACGGCGGAAGTGCTGGATGCGGTGAAATCCATCGGTTACAAATATTCTACGAGAGCTGCTATGACGGTATCCATTTCTGATATGACGGTGCCGCCGCAGAAACCGGAGATGATCCAGAAGGCTCAGGATACGGTAGACCGGATCACCAAGAACTATAAGCGTGGTCTGATCACAGAAGAAGAGCGTTACAAAGAAGTGGTAGAGACCTGGAAAGCAACAGACGATGCTTTGACAGAAGCGCTGCTTACCGGACTTGACAAATACAACAATATTTATATGATGGCGGACTCCGGAGCCCGTGGTTCCGACAAGCAGATCAAACAGTTGGCGGGTATGCGCGGACTGATGGCAGATACCACAGGACGTACCATTGAGCTGCCGATCAAGTCCAACTTCCGTGAAGGTCTGGACGTACTGGAATACTTCATGTCTGCCCACGGAGCCAGAAAGGGACTTTCCGATACGGCTCTTCGTACCGCCGACTCCGGTTATCTGACAAGACGTCTGGTAGACGTTTCTCAGGAGCTGATCATCCATGAGAGAGACTGTGTGGAGAAGGGCGAAGAGATTCCGGGTATGTATGTGAAAGCGTTCCTGGATGGAAACGAAGAGATCGAAAGCCTGCAGGAGAGAATCACAGGGCGGTATCTGTGCGAGGATATCAAAGACAAAGACGGCAACGTATTGGTAAAAGCCAACCATATGGTAACACCAAGACGCGCGGAACTGATCATGAAGAAAGGCGTGGATGAAAACGGCGAGCCATTAAAGAAGATCAAGATCCGTACCATCCTGACCTGCCGTTCCCACAATGGAATCTGCGCAAAGTGTTATGGCGCCAACATGGCTACCGGAGAACCGGTGCAGGTTGGTGAGGCGGTTGGAATCATTGCCGCCCAGTCCATTGGCGAGCCCGGGACTCAGCTTACCATGCGTACCTTCCATACCGGCGGCGTGGCAGGAGACGATATCACACAGGGTCTTCCCCGTGTAGAAGAGCTGTTTGAGGCGAGAAAGCCGAAAGGTCTGGCGATTATCACAGAATTCGCCGGCACGGCTACGATCAATGATACAAAGAAAAAGCGCGAGGTCATTGTTACTAACGAAGAGACGGGAGAGACCAAAGCGTACCTGATCCCTTACGGATCTCGGATCAAAGTGACGGACGGCGCCCAGCTTGAGGCCGGCGACGAGCTGACCGAAGGAAGCGTCAATCCGCATGATATCCTGAAGATCAAGGGCTTGAGGGCAGTACAGGATTACATGCTTCAGGAAGTACAGCGTGTATATCGTCTCCAGGGTGTAGACATCAATGACAAGCACATTGAGGTTATCGTACGGCAGATGCTGAAGAAAGTCCGTATTGAGGATGCGGGAGATTCTGAATTCCTGCCGGGAACCAATGTTGATATCCTGGAATTCGAGGACATGAATAAGAAATTGGAGGAAGAAGGGAAAGAACCAGCCACAGGCGAGCAGATCATGCTTGGTATCACCAAGGCTTCTCTTGCAACCAATTCCTTCCTGTCGGCGGCATCCTTCCAGGAAACCACTAAGGTCTTAACAGAAGCGGCGATCAAAGGGAAAATTGATCCGCTGGTAGGCCTGAAGGAAAATGTAATCATCGGAAAGCACATTCCAGCCGGAACTGGTATGAGAAAATACCAAGACATCCGTCTGGAAAGCGAGGAATCACTGAACAATGAGGAAGCTTATTTGGATCTGGAAAGCGATTATGAGGATGCAGAGATCGCGATGACAGATCTGGAGGATAATCTTCAGGAAAGTGTTCCGGAGACGGAACAGGCGTTGGAGGATTCGCCGGAGTTGGTTGAGAGCTAAACAGACACGGCCGCTGCTATACTGGAGAGAGACGGCATAGCAATAAAGAATAAGAAAATATAAAAGGTTAGAACACAGTGATAAGAAGCAGCTTCATGATCTTAAAGATCATGGAGCTGTTTCCATTTCGGCTGTGAAAATTTATAGAAAAAATTTTAATTTTATGAAACTTTTTTGCGGGCAGCCTTGTCTAAGTAAATGAACAGGGGGATGAAAGAGTCCTGTTGAGAAAATCTAAGAGTCAGACAAGAGAGAAAACTAAAGGAGGATATGAAAAGATGAAATGTAAGTTTTGCGGACACGAGACAACAGAAGGAGATAAGTTTTGCGGGAACTGCGGAAAACCGGTTGGACCTGCCGCTCCCACACCTCCAATTCAGAGAAGAAAAGAAACATCCGGCAAAATAGGAAAGAAGGAAAAAATAATTATTCTCGGCGGTGTGATCGGCGTTTTGATTCTGGGGATTATAGTAACGGCTAGTATCCATAACCATAATCAGTGGGAGAGGCAGGCGCAGGAACAAGCAAAAAGGGAGAAAGAAACACAGGAATATTATGAAAAGTCATCAGAAGAATACGAACAGGCGGAAGCAGAATTCCAGAAAAGAATGCAGTTCCCGGAAAATCAGGAAAGTACAGCGGTCATGAAGGAGCTGCAGGGAACATGGCACTCGATATCTACAGATGACGATCGAAGCCTTACTTTTGAAGAAACAAATACATTTTCTGGTTATACAGAGGATAGGGATTACATAAACGGACAGTACAAGATCGATACGGAGGCGAATATAATCTATCTGATTTTTGAAACCAGAAGCGCCGCTTCTTCTTATGACAATATGGATGAATATATCAATGAAGCCACCGATCAGGTCTATTATGGATATACTCAGGAGGGAGAACTTATATTGGAGTATGATAATAGGAAGTTTCGTAATCTTGTTGTAAGATAAAGAATAGGTGAGAATAAGGAGGAAAGGAAGATGTTTTGTCCAAAGTGCGGAACTAAGGTAAATGGAGGAAAGTTTTGTCCCAATTGCGGAGGGCCGGTTCCGGCGGGCTCTCCAGGGCAAGTGAAAGCTATGAATGGTGTGAATAATGTAAGAACAGAAGACAGGAAAAAACGCCCTGTCGCGCTGATCATATGTGGAATTGTTGTGCTGGCGGCAGCTGCGATATTTGTGGGCGTCAGGATCAAAAGCGAGTCAGAACGGACAGGATTTGAATTCTGTGGATATGAGTTTTCTATTCCTGAGACCTGGGACTATGATGAGGAAAGTTCTTATGATAACTATGCCGTATTCCGGATGGGCGAAGATGACTCAGAAGCCAGGGTGGACTTTTATTGCGCCGGAGAGGGATACTCAGAATGGGAAAATGAGGATCCCATGGAGGTGATCAGGACTCTGTATGAACGGTATGATGTACCGTCTACCATGCAGGCGGGAGTGCTGAACGCAGAAGAGGTCTCACCGATCGCGGGAATGCATACCATTCATGGACAGATTATGATGCCAGGAGAACAGAGCGGGGCATGGGATGTATATGCCTGCATCAATGATGATTCTGAATTGTTTTATTTCGTTCTGACGGATGAAGAAGAGCAGGATATATTTGAAGACGTGCTGTATGATACTGCTGAGCAGGGTTAAGAAAAGCCGCTGAGAAAGCGGCTTTCCTTATGTTATGTTAGGTCAGACTTTGGGGAGGGTGAAGATAAATTCTGTACCTACCCCCTCGGTACTGACCACATTGATATTTTCTCCATGGGCCTGGATGGCTTCCTTAACAATGGCAAGCCCAAGGCCGGTGCCCTTTTTATCTTTCCCTCTGGAAAGATCCGTTTTGTAAAAGCGTTCCCAGATCTTGTTCAAAGCATTCCGGGGAATTCCAATGCCGTAATCTTTGACGGAGATATACACTTTGTCACCCCGCTGTGTGGTCTCGATGGTAACGGTGGAATCTGAATCACTGAATTTAATGGCATTGTCCAGAAGATTATAGAGGACCTGCTGGATCTTTCGTTTATCCGCGGTCACTTCCAGATGCTTAGAGGCAAAAAGAAGCTCGATAGAGATTTTTCTCTGGGTGCAGGTACCCTCAAAGGAGGCCGCGACATTCTTGATCATTTCATGGATATCAAAAATCTCTTTGTTTAGAAGGAGATTTTTGGTATCAAATTCATTCAAGGTTAAAAGATCATGAGTCAGATCCGTCAGACGCTCTGTCTCAAATAGGATGATGTCCAGGTATTTTTTCTGCATTTCCGGCGGGATCGTTCCATCTGCCATAGCTTCTATATAACCTTTGATGGAGGTCAAAGGAGAACGGAAATCGTGAGATACATTGGCTACGAATTTCTTCTGATAATCTTCCATATCTTTGAGCTGAGAAGACATATAATTCAAAGAAGCGGACAGATACCCCATCTCGTCTTCTGTATTAACAGGGATTTCATAATCCAGGTTGCCGGAGGCATACTGGGTAGCAGCCTCTGTGATCTTGCGCAAAGGACGATACACGAAGAATTCCAAAGCCAGCAGGATGATGAAAGACAGCAGAAAGACTACGCCCAGGGTAATGAACGCTGCCCGCATGAGGATCTGCTGGATATCGCTGATGTCATCCAGGCTTTTGTGGATCAGAAGATAGCCTGCCGGAGAATATCCATGGATGACAGGAGCGATCACTGTGATCACATCCTCCTGGAAGTATCCGTGATAATCCCCGGTCAAATACTGAGAGTTTCCAGCTTCCGCGGGATTGAAATCCTGGATTGACGCGGGAGCGGAAGGAAACCCGTCAGACTGGGCGGAAGACAGGAGATTGCCCTCCCGGTCAACGAACCAGACAGCCGCGTCCAAATGCGTCTCCATTCCAGACAACTGGAGGTAGACATCGCTGAGGGTGATATTATCAGAAAAATATTCCGGCAGATAGTCGGTGGCCATCATATTGGCATCCTGATAGGTGGCGGAGGCCGTAACCCTGACCAGCGCGCCGCTGGTCAGGGTGGAAGTCAGTGTAGCTACTGTAAATACGCTGAGAAAAGCGAAGATAATATATATAATTATGAATTTTAGATAGAGTGTGCTTTTCATAGGGTTCCTTCCAGGGCCGTTAGGCCCCATATTCTGACATTATTTTACTTCAAATTTATATCCGATGCCCCAGACAGTGCTAAGACTCCATTCACTGTGGTCCTTGATCTTCTCCCGGAGCCGCTTGATATGTACGTCCACGGTCCGGGTATCCCCAATATATTCATATCCCCAGATCTGGTCCAGGAGCTGTTCGCGGGTAAACACCTGATTTGGCGAAGACGCAAGGAAATACAGAAGTTCCAGTTCCTTAGGGGGCATATCGATATTCTGGCCGTCTACTACAACAGAGTAATTGGTCAGGTTGATGGTAATGCCGGGATATTCGACACACTTGCCCCGGTCTTCGGCGGAGACTTCAGGTTTCGGAATAGCCTGATAGCGGCGCAGGACAGCCTTGACCCTTGCCACCAGCTCTTTGGAATCAAAAGGTTTCATGATATAGTCATCCGCCCCCAGTTCCAGCCCCAGCACTTTGTCAAAAACTTCGCCCTTAGCAGAGAGCATGATGATCGGAATGCTGGAGCGGGTACGAATCTCGCGGCAGACCTGGTATCCATCGATACCGGGAAGCATAAGATCTAAAAGAATGAGATTGGGATGGTAGCTTTCAAAGGCTACCAGGGCCTTCTCTCCGTCATGGACCATCATTGTGTCAAAGCATTCTTTTGTAAGATAAAGAGAAATCAGCTCCGCGATATTCTCATCATCGTCTACGATCAAGATTTTCTGTTTGTTTACCATAGTTGTCCTCCCCTTAGGTTATTTTAATTCTGCAATGGTAACGCCTGCATCGCCTTCGCCGAAAGCGCCCAGACGGAAAGATTTCACCCGCTTCTGTCTGCGCAGATAATCGTGGATGCCAGAGCGCAGGGCACCGGTTCCCTTTCCATGGACAATGCGGACAGAAGTCAGATGCGCCAAACTTGCATCGTCCAGATATTTGTCTAGTTCAGCCACCGCCTCATCTACCGTTCTGCCTAAAAGATTGATCTCTGGACTGACAGACATAGATTTCCCCATCTTCATCCGCCCCTTGCCGCTCTGACGGGCGGTTTTCTTCAGATAAACGGGCTTCTCATCGATGATCTCCAGATCTGAGATAGGAAGCTGGGACCGCAGGATTCCCATCTGGACGGCAACGCGCCCTTTAGAATCAGGAAGGGAGACCACAGTCCCGGTCAGATTCATGCTTAAGACTTTTACCGATTCTCCCAATTTGAAGTCCTCTGGTCTGTGAACTTTGTGAGGGATCTCCTTCTGAGAAGCCATGCCGGAACGGGCGGCTTCCATTTTGCGGCGGAGTTTCTCGCGTTCCCGCTCCATTTCGGCGGCGGAGATGTTTTCCTTTCCAAACTTATGGAAATTGCGCATGGTCTCATCAGCGGTCTCCTTGGCTTCGGCCAAGATGGCGTGCGCTTTCTCATTGGCTTCCCGGAGGATGCGCTCTCTTTGTTCTTCCAGCTTTTCCTGTTTCTTCTGTGTTTCCGTTTTTAGGCGTTCCAGTTCCCGGCGGTAGGATGCGATTTCTTCTTGCTCTTTTTCGATAGTACGCCGACTGCTCTCCAGATCTGTCAGAAGATCTTCAAAGGATTCGTCCTGCTCGCTCAAGTGCTTCTTGGCTTCCTCGATAATGGACTCGGAAAGCCCTAGTTTGCCGGCAATGGCAAAAGCGTTGCTCTTGCCGGGGATGCCGATCAGCAGATGGTAGGTAGGGCGCAGGCTCTCTACGTCAAACTCGCAGCTTGCGTTTTCTACGCCAGGAGTAGAAAGAGCGTATACTTTCAGTTCGCTGTAATGGGTCGTGGCCATGGTGCGGATCCCACGTTTGTGCAGGCGGTCCAGGATGGCGATAGCCAGAGCGGCTCCCTCGGTAGGATCAGTTCCGGCGCCCAGTTCATCGAAAAGAACCAGGGAACGTTCATCTACATGCTTTAGGAAGGAAACGATATTGGTCATATGAGAGGAAAAGGTACTTAAGCTTTGCTCAATACTCTGTTCATCTCCAATATCCGCGTAAACGCTGTGAAAGACGGAAAGTTCACTGCGGTCCAGGGCGGGGATGTGGAGTCCGGCCTGCCCCATCAAGGTGAAAAGCCCCACAGTTTTCAAAGAAACCGTCTTGCCGCCGGTATTGGGTCCTGTGATGATCAAGAGGTCAAAGGTATCCCCCAGCGACACGGTGATGGGAACTACCTTTTTCTTGTCCAGCAGCGGATGGCGTCCTTCCCGGATATGGATGCGCCCTTCTGTGTTAAAGACAGGAGGTGTGGCATTCATTTCCAGCGCAAGGGCTCCTTTGGCGAAAATGAAATCCAGTTCTGTCAGTATGGTATAGTCAGTGCGGATGGTATCGGTATATTCCGCGGCATCCGCGCTTAAGCGGGCCAATATCACCTGGATCTCCTCCTGTTCCTTTCCGTACAGTTCTTTTAGGTCATTATTCAGTTTGACCACAGCCATAGGTTCGATAAAAAGGGTGGAACCGGTAGAAGACTGGTCGTGGATCATTCCGGGGACCTGACTCCGGTACTCGGATTTGACTGGGATACAGTAGCGGTCTCCGCGCATGGTGATGATCGGATCCTGCAGATAAGAACGAAGGGAACCATTTACCATACTGGAAAGGGTAGAATGTACCTTGTCGTTTGTCTGCCCGATCTGGCGCCGGATCTTGAGCAAAACGGAACTGGCATCATCGCTGATCTCATCTTCTTCCAAGATACAGCGGCGGATCTCCGCGGTCAGAGGAAGAATGGGCGTAAGCTGATCGAAGTATCCGTCCAGACAGTCGCGAATCTCATCTGCGTTCTCGTGACGGCCGTAAGCCTTGACCTGGCCAGCGGTTTCCAGAAGCCGGCAGATGCGCAGCAGTTCACCGCTGCCTAAAGTCCCGCCGATCTCCAGACGCTTGAGAGAATCGTTGACTGGAGCGCAGCCGCCAAATGAGGGGCGCCCCTTTTTTACGATCCGCTGGAAGGAGGCGGAGGTCTCTTGCTGGGCTGTTTGGATCTTCTCGACAGAAGTCATGGGTTTCAGCCTTTTGCAGCGGGATCTGCCGCCAAAGGAAGCGGCCCGCTCTGCCAGCATCTCAATGATCTTATCATATTCTAATTTATATAATGTCTTTTCGTTCATAATATCCACCTAACGATCAAAATGTCATTTTCTACATTCCCATTATAATCTGCTCCCATACCCCTGTAAAGGACTATCTCTGGAGGAACGAGGCCGGGGTTGAACATTTACGGGCTATCAGTTATACTATAAAAAGGGTTGTAAAGGAGAGAATGCCCATGGAAGAGCGCAAGGATCCCAAAGGACAGGAAGCTCTGGAGGAAGAGAACGTACCGGCGCGGACTGAAGAATCCATGCCGGAGGAACAGCCTGTTCCACAAGAAGAGTATTCTTTTATGCAGGAAGTGATCAAAGACGAGGCAGGCGGCCGGAAGTTTAAGCGAGATGCCAAACGGATGGCGGGACTGGGACTGATCTTTGGCATTGTGGCCTGTGTGAGTTTCTGCGCCCTTCAGCCATGGATCGAGGATCAGTTTGGAAACAGTCAGGCAGAAGTGGAGATTCCAAGAGACGAGGAAGAGGAACTGACAGCGGAGGAAGGACAGGATGATCCGGATACAGAAGAAGATGGTTACCGGCAGATGCTCAACTCTTTGAAATCCATTTCAGAACAAGCGGGGAAAAGCGTTGTTTCAGTGACCGCGATTTCTGGACAGCAGGAAGGTTCTGAAGGGGAAGGGCGTCAGACCAGCGGCGTTATTGTGGCTGACAATGGACAAGAACTGCTGATTCTGGGACAAATTGTGACAAGAGAGGATCCAGGGAATGTCCAGGTTACATTTAATGACGGAAAAAGCTATGACGGGATGGTGAAACGTTATGACCGGAATCTTGGGCTTTGCGTCTATTCCGTATCCAGAGGGCTGATTACAGAGGATACCTGGGGAGCGATCCGGGTGGCAGTGCTTGGAAGCTCTTATTCGGTGGAAGACGGTGAGGCGGCTATCGTGATCGGACAGCCCTATGAAAATACGCAAATGGCTCTGTACGGGCTGGTGGAAGGCAGCGAAAGCTATGCGGATCACGCAGACGGCCATTATCGGCTGATCTCTACAGATGTGGAAGGAGATTCCAGCAGGAGCGGCGTTGTGGTGAATACCAGCGGAGAAGTCATCGGTGTGATCGGAGAACCTACAGAAGGCCGGGGAAAAGCGGGCTTGGTGGAGGCTTACGGGATCTCGGACATTAAAGATATCATAGAATATCTGTCCAACGGTCAGGATGTGCCCTATATCGGGATCCTGGGTTCTGATGTAACGGAAGAGTTGGAAAACCAAGGACTTCCGGCAGGCGTGTATGTGGATGAAGTGGAAGCGGATTCGCCGGCTATGGGGGCAGGGATCCAAAGCGGCGATATCATCACCCAGATCAACGGCGGGGAAGTGGCCAGTTTTCAAGCGTACCACAGCGCGCTCATGCAGAAGCAGGCGGGCAGTTCTTTGCGGATCACCTGCTGGAGACAGGGAACCGGCGGAGAGTATGTGGAGATTAACTTCAGTGTTACAGTGGGCACGAAAGAATAGAGAATAGAAAGGCAGAAAAAGACAGCATGAGATATATCAATACTTTGGTAGAAGGCGAAACAATCCGGAATGTGTATCTTTGTAAAGGGAAGCGTTCCGCGGAGACGAGAAATGGGAGGCCCTATGACAATCTGCTCCTTCAGGATAAGACGGGAACCTTAGACGGAAAAGTATGGGATCCCAATTCAAGTGGGATCGCGGACTATGATGAAATGGATTTCATCGAGGTATACGGGGAGGTTACAAGCTACAACAATAATCTGCAGCTGAATATCAAGCAGATCCGGAAGGCAGAGGAAGGGGAATATATGCCTGCGGATTATATGCCGACCACAGAGAAAAATGAAGATCAGATGTACCAGGAACTCCTGGCCTATGGCAGACAGGTGAAGAATCCGTATCTGCGGGCCGTGATCGAATATTATTTTGAAAAAGACCAGGCGTTTGTCAAACGGTTCAAAGCCCACTCCGCCGCGAAGAGTGTGCATCACAGTTTTTCCGGAGGACTTCTGGAGCATACTCTGAGCGTAGTAAAATTTTGTGAATATATGACGGGAGCGTATCCAATCCTAAACCGGGATCTGCTCTATACCGCGGCGATGTGCCATGATATCGGAAAGACAAAAGAACTATCCCCATTCCCAGAAAACGACTATACTGATGACGGACAGCTTCTGGGGCATATCGTGATCGGCGTGGAGATGCTGGATGACGCGATCCGGACCATCCCGGATTTCCCAAGGAAACTGGCCAGCGAATTGAAACACTGCATCCTTGCCCATCATGGAGAATTAGAATACGGTTCTCCCAAGAAACCGGCGCTGGCGGAAGCTTTCGCGCTGAATTTCGCGGACTGCGCCGATGCAAAAATGCAGACATTGATCGAGATCTTTAAAGAAAAGAATAGTAACGATTGGCTGGGATATAACCGGATGTTTGAGACGAACTTGAGAAAGACGAGTATATAAACGTTCAATTTGGGACGTAGACTTTTGCAAAAGGGCTACGTCCCAAATTGACTTTTGCCCTGTACCAAAATGGAAAATGGAGTATATTTATGCGAAAGAATGATATTGTAAAATTGCAAATTACGGATATCGGTGTTGGCGGTGAGGGCATCGGAAAAGTGGATGGATATACGCTTTTTGTAAAGGATGCTGTAATCGGCGATGTGATTGAAGCTAAGGTGATGAAGGCGAAAAAGAACTATGGATATGCAAAGCTTTTGCATATTCTTACAGCTTCAGAAGGGCGTGAAAAAAATCCGAAATGCGGAATCGCCCGGAAATGTGGGGGCTGCCAGATCCAGGAGATGAAATATGAATGGCAGTTACGTTTTAAGGAGGAAAAGGTTCGAGACAGCCTGATGCGTATCGGGCAGATTCCAGAGCGGCTTCTGGATGAGATCATGGAACCGATCCTAGGGATGGAGGAGCCTTTTTATTATCGCAATAAGGCTCAGTTCCCGATAGGAACGGATAAAAACGGCCGGTCGGTGGCAGGATTCTACGCAGGCAGGACTCACAGCATTATCCCAGTCAAGGATTGTGTGCTGGGGGTTCCGGTGAATAAAGAGATTCTGGACTGTATTCTGTGCTTCATGGAGGAATTTCAGGTTCCGGCTTATGATGAGATCCATCATGAGGGCCTGGTGCGCCATGTGCTGATCCGGTATGGGTTTCGGACTGGAGAGATCATGGTCTGTCTGGTCATCAACGGAACTTCACTTCCCAAAGCGGAGATACTGGCAGAGCGGCTGGCGGCTATTAAAAATATGACCAGTATTTCTTTGTGCATCAATCGGGAAAAGACTAATGTGATCATGGGAAATGAGGTGAGAGTCCTGTGGGGACACGGTTACATCACCGATTGGATCGGGAATGTGAAGTATCAGATTTCTCCACTGTCCTTTTATCAGGTGAATCCGAAACAGACAGAAAAGTTATACAAAACGGCGCTGGAGTATGCGGATCTGAAAGATGGAGAGGAAACAGTTGTCTGGGATCTCTACTGTGGGATTGGGACGATTTCTTTATTTCTGGCTCAGAGAGCGGGACAGGTCTATGGCGTGGAGATTGTGCCACAGGCAGTGGAGGACGCAAAGCATAACGCCAGGATCAATGCTGTCGAAAATGCAGAATTCTATGTGGGAAAGGCGGAAGAAGTGCTGCCGGAATACTATGCCGGATTTGAACAAATGCATGGAAAGAAAGCTCATGCGGATGTGATTGTGGTGGACCCGCCAAGAAAAGGCTGTGATGAAGCGCTGTTGGAGACTATCGTGAAGATGGAGCCGGAAAAAGTGGTGTATGTAAGCTGCGATCCGGCGACTCTGGCAAGAGATGTGAAGTATCTGAGAGAAAACGGATATGAGGTAAAAAAAGTGCGGCCGGTGGACATGTTCCCGCATACGGTGCATGTGGAGACTGTGGTAGGACTACAAAGGAAAAATACCTAGAAATCCTTGAATTTACGCACTTTGTTGACTTTTTCAGTTTCAACAGATTAGAGGAAAATCACAAGGAAAAGGTACTTGTAAGCAAAGTGACCGTTGTGGTTGCCTTAGACCTCGGTACGGGGAACACAAAAAATCCTGAATTATGAAAGTGAATATAGAGCTATCAATATATTGATAGAAGATAGGGATACTTGCAGCAGAGTGTCCCTATTTTTTATATAAAATTTTAAGATTCAGGAGGAAAAGCAAATGACAAAGAACACAGCGTTAGGAGCAGAAAAGAGTAAGGAAAGAAAAATTACTTTTAAGAACAAGGAACATGAGAAATTTTATAATACCTATCTTTCTAAATGTCGGTATCAGGACACAAACCATAAAGCACTGGTTTATTGCCTTGGACTGTCAGAAGATACCAGACGAAATGTAAATAGGATCTATGACTTTAAAACAGGGTTTATAAAGCCGGAGTGCCTTCAGGAAGGCTGGCAGACCAGTGGGAGCGAGAAGATTGTCCGCATTGCATTTAACCTTTATACAGATGGGACACCTACGACAGATGAATATGATGATACGGAGGAACAGATTGTTGAGACAAGGCTTTATTCCGTCAGTGATGTCTTTTGTACGGGAGATGCCAGATATTTTTGGGAAGCAATTAAAATCCGGTATCCGGATTACTGTTTCTATGTAGATTGGGAGGAGATGTTTTATGCTGAAGATTAGGCTACAGGGAACAGTGAGAGACATTCGCTGGTTTAAAAGGATTCTGGAGAAAAACCCGGAAATCCGGGTTCTCCAGACATCAGAGATATTTTCCAATAAGGGGACAAACCGATATTTTCGCTCTTATGCAGAAATTGAGAGAACAGAAAAGGAAGAAAGGTAGGTAAGATATATGTGCAGGATAATCGCAATCGCTAATCAGAAAGGCGGCGTGGGAAAGACAACATCGTGTGTGAATTTGGGAATCGGACTGGCAAGAGAAGGTAAAAAGGTACTTCTGGTGGAAGCAGACGCCCAGGGCAGCATGGCAGTGAGTTTGGGGATTCAGGAACCGGACGAGCTGGATGTTACTCTGGTCAATATCTTGGAGAAGGTTATCAATGACGAAGATGTAGAGCCGGGTGAGGGGATTTTCCAACATGAGGAAGGAATTGACTTTATCCCGGCCAATATCGAGCTTGCTGGTCTGGAAACCTCTCTTGTCAATATGATGAGCCGGGAACAGGTGCTTCGCATGTATCTGGATGAGGTAAAAGAAGTTTATGACTATATCCTGATTGACTGTATGTCCTCTTTAGGAATGCTCACGATCAATGCCCTGGTAGCGGCGGACAGTGTGTTGATTCCGGTGGAGGCGGCCTACCTGCCTGTAAAGGGATTACAGCAGCTTATCAAGACGATTGGAAAGGTACATAGACGGCTGAATCCCAGGCTGTCCATTATGGGGATTCTGCTGACAAAGGTTGACCGACGGACAAACTTCGCACGGGATATTTCCAAACAGATCCGGGAGTTTTATGGAAATAACATTCATATCTTTGAGAACTGTATCCCTATGTCCGTGCGGGCGGCAGAGACGACAGCAGAAGGAAAAAGTATTTACCGCCATGATCCGAAAGGAATTGTGGCAGAGGGGTATCGTCACCTGACCGAGGAGGTGCTTGCGGATGAAAAGTAAGAGTGCGGAGAAGATTAAGCTGACTTCTTATGACGATCTGTTTGGCACAGAAGAAAGCAACGTAGAGGGAAAATATACAAATGTTCCATTAAACCAGCTTCATCCCTTTAAAAATCACCCGTTTAAGGTACTGGATGATGAAAAAATGCAGGAAACAGTAGAAAGTATTATTCAGCACGGCGTGATCCAGCCGGGGATTGTGCGTCCTTGTACAGATGGATATGAGGTGGTGGCAGGACACCGGAGATGGCGGGCCAGTGAGCTGGCAGGAAAGACAGAGATGCCAGTGATTATCCGGGAATTAGACGATGATGCCGCCACCGTGCTGATGGTGGATACTAATATCCAGAGGGAAAACCTTTTGCCCAGTGAGAAAGCCAGAGCTTACAAGATGAAATATGAGGCGCTGAAACATCAGGGAAGCAAAGGGGACAAGCACACGGCAGATGCCGTGGGAGAAAAGGCAGGGGACAGCGGACGGACAGTGCAAAGATATATCCGGCTTGCAAGCCTGATTGACGGACTTTTAGAGCTTGTAGATGCGGGGAATATAAAAATGGTAGCCGGGGAGCGTCTGTCCTATCTGAAAATGGAAGAACAGGAGCTGGTGTTGGAAGCGGTGGCGAATATTAGTATTTATCCATCCCCGGCACAGGCGGAACGGCTTAAAGATATGAGTGAGAAAGAAACTCTGTCAGAAAAAAGTGTTTATGCGCTTCTGGTAAAAAAAGAGAACAGCGGACAGAGTGTAACGATTTCTTCAAAGAAGATCCGGAATTATTTCCCGCCGGCATATACGAAAGCGCAAATAGAGGAAGTGATTTATTCGCTTCTGGAACAGTGGAAACAAGGAAAGGAGGGGGAAACAGATGCAGGAAATACAGTTTGATTACTTCCGTGGGATGGAAGCGGAACAGTACAGTTTTTACCGTGTCCCGAAAGTGCTGTTTACAGCAGAATGTTTTAGATCCCTCTCCTGTGAGGCAAAGGTTTTATACGGTCTGATGTTAGACCGTATGAGCCTTAGCATTAAGAACCGATGGTTTGATGAGGAAGATCGGGTGTATATCATTTTTACCGTGGAAGAAATAGCAGAACTTCTGAATTGTGGAACACAGAAAGCGGTAAAGCTGATGAAAGAACTGGACAGTAATCAGGGGATTGGACTGATTGAAAAGAAACGCCTGGGGCTGGGAAAACCGAATGTAATCTATGTGAAGAACTTTCTGGTAAAAGAAAAAAATTCTTCTGAACAGGAAGAAAAAACACTGGAAAACCCTGAAAATACACAGAATAGTGAAAATCACAATTCAAGGAATGTGAAAACCACAATTCAGGAATTTCCAGAATCACAATTCAAGAATAGTGAAAATCACAATTCAGGAATGGTGAAAACCACAAATCAAGAATTTCCGGAATCACAATTCAAGAATGGTGAAAATCATACTTCAAGAATAGTGAAAATCAAAACTCAAGAAGTTCCAAAATCACAATCTAATAATACTGATATTAACAAGACTGATTTTAGTGAGACTGATCCTATCCAATCTTATCAATCCCTGACTGCGGATGAAGTGTATCCTGTGGAAGAAGATGTGATGGAGAAGATGGAAACCTACCGGGCTTTGATACAGGACAACATTGATTATGAGTGCTTCTTGGATAAAAGGGAGCGGGAGGAAGTAGATGAACTTGTGGAGCTGATGGTGGAGATCCTGATGTTGCCGGATAATCGTGTAGTGCGGATCGGCGGGGCGGACAAGCCGGTGTCAGTAGTTAAGAGCCGTTTTTTAAAGCTGACGTATTCCCATATCGAGTATGTACTGTTCAGCCTGCACCGGAATACGTCCAAAGTGGCGAATATCAAGGCATATCTTTTGGCGACGCTTTACAATTCGTCCATGACAATGAACCATTACTACCAGGCGGAAGTGAATCATGATCTGTACGGAGGTGGCTAAGATGTATGAATTTGTGAAAAAGGTGATTGTTCCGGTAGGAGCGGCAGTATTCCTGTCAGTGCTGTTTTATCCCCTCTGTGTGGAACAAGGACAGTGCGATTATTTGAAATTGTGGATGTTTGTCGGGATTCCTTTTGGCGTACATAAGATGTTCCTGTGGATTATCCCGAAAGGCTTTGACATTGGCGGAACAGTGGGGGTGTTTGTATTTAACCTGCTGATTGGCGGTGTGATCGGAGGCGTGATCCTGACGGGACGGCTGGTTCTGGCGGCCTTTTATCTGGCGAAAGCTGTTGCAGCAGGTATATGCCGGCTGGCAAAGATCAGGACAGTATGAGAAAGGGAGAATTTCCCATAGGATGTTAAACTGAATAGAGAATTTAAAAAGCAGCTAAGTCTATGTACCTGGCTGCTTTTTCTGCCTATGTGCAGAAAACTTTGCGACACGATGGCGCAAAGTCATATTTGGATCGAGAGGAGGGACTGTGTTGGGAAACCGTGCGGGATCGCAGGAGTTGATCCAGTTGGGGGAACGTATCCGACAAAAGAGAAAAGACAGCCATTTATCCCAGGAGACTCTTGCAGAGAAAGCAGGTATCAGTGTCAACACAGTGAGCCGCATTGAGGGAGGGCAGGCGGCCATGTCTATTGAGATTTTCGCAAAGATGGTGGAGGTACTGGATGCTGACGCAAACGAGTTATTGGGAAGGAAGCCGGGAGTAAAGAAAAATCCCGCCCACAAGATGATTTCCCGTGTCCTGAACCTGCGTCCAAAGGAACAGAAAGTCGTGATCCAGACCATGAGCGCCTTGATAGATGGGATTGAGGGAATACGGTAAAATCCACAGATATGAGGGGAAATCCTGTGAGTTTCCCCATATCTGCAAGGGAAAAATAGTCGGCAGAATGATACATTGGATATGCAAAGCACAGATATGTGGAAGGAGGGAGAAACTTGACCAGGGAAGAAAACCTGCTCTATCGGAGAAGCTGCCCTTATGACGCAATGGGGGATTATTCCTCGTTGATTGGGGAGGAAAAGAAAAAAACAGAACCATTGACGCAGCATCTTCAGGAGCAATCGAAAAAGGAATTGATCCGGCAGTACCGGTGATAAAATAAATGCAGGCTTTTGCAGGCAGTAGGAGGAGTTCCAGACTCCCGTTAAAAAAAACGGGCGTGTCGGGAACCTTTTTTGCTGCCTTTTTACTGGATTTCTGTGCGCTGCCATCTGGCCGCCCGGAGCCTATGGGCGGAAAGGTGGTCGCTATGATGACGTTACAGGATTTAAAGTGGATTGTGAAAAAGCCAAAGTCAGAGAAAAAAGTTCCCACAGCTCGGCATTTGCTGGAACAAGGAGAGCGAATTGTGAGCATGGGAAATGGTGGGGAAGTGCAGCTTTTGGTGTTTCGGGAAGGGTATGCACTTTACCGGATAGGAAAATATACCACTGTTTTTCCGGTACATAGCTGCGGAGATTACTGTTATGAGAATAATGGACGGCAGATCTGCGTGGACGCATCATTTTTTGAACAGCAGGAATGGTATGTACGCCTATTGTTGGAAGGGGAGGATCGTCTGGTAAAGAATCGAGAAACGTGCCATAAGGAGAGGGTGGTTTCCTATCATGCTGTCTCTGAGGAATGGTTTTTCCTGGCTTCGCCGGCACTGCCACCATTGGATCAGTTGATAGAAAAAGAGAAGATTCAGGAGTTGATGGGGCTTCTGACAGAACGGCAGAGAGATATCGTGATCCTGTATTTTTATTATGGTGAAACACAATGGGAGATTGCTAAGGAGCTTGGCATTACACAGCCCACGGTTTCCCAGACGCTCATGTCGGCACTTCGCCGGATGAGGGTCGGTCAGAAAGATATTTCCTCCAGAAAGACAGTAGATTCTGGGAAAGGTGGAGTGCTGTATGTCGGGTAAGCGTCCAAAGGAGCGGAAATGTTATGTACTTCGTGCTGGAGATGGTACAGTTGTGGAAGTAACCAGGGAAGTCTATCTGGAATGGTATCAGTCCCGGAGAAGGGAACGCTACCAAAGGGAAAAAGAACGGAAATATCAAGTGTCCAGCCTGGAAATGCTGACAGAACAGGGAGCTATCCCGATTGGTGCTGCAGATGGTGTGGAAGATACTGTGATCCGGGAAATATGTACAGAAAAACTGCGGTCAGTTATGGAAAAATTGGCGGAAGAGGACGCTTATCTATTGTATCTGCTGTATTTTGAGGAAGTCACTGTAAAGGAAGCGGCACAGATCTGCGGGTGTAGCAGAAAGACAATTGCTAACCGGAGAAAGAGAATTTTGAAGGAACTGAACGGAAAGCTGAGGGAGATGGGGATTATAGGAGGCTGTTTTTAACACTCCGTTTTCGTTTGGCATGCAGACTAACCCAGCCACTTTGTGACACAATGTCGCAAAGTGGCTATCACATTATAGGAAGTTCTTTGGATAAAATGGGGATGTAATTCTTAGTAAAGGGTGTTAGAATTATTTTATTCTACAATATAAGGGGGAACAATTGCGTGATAGACAGAATGGAAAATAGGAAATTAACGGATGATGATATTGTTAAGGAAATAATTAATTATGTTGATGAAACTTTATATAACTATGCCGTAATGATTGATGGCGAATGGGGATGTGGTAAGACATATTTCATTAAAGAGCGGCTTTGTGAAAAATTAAAAAATAATGAAAATGAACATTACAATTCGGATCAGGATTATCAACAGAGAAAAATTATATATATTTCTTTGTATGGGGTAAAATCTATAGAGGAAGTAACAAAGCAGTTGTTTATGGAAGTTCTTGTAGCAAAAGCAGGAAAAGGGCAAGGTATTATAAAAAAAGGAACTGAAGCAATCAGTTCAATGCTCCCGATAATGTTTGATATTTTGAAAAATAAAGGCATAGAGCTTAATCTTGATAATATAACTGAAGCAACAGAAAAATTTGTTCCAATTAAAAATTGTATTTTGATTTTTGATGATTTAGAACGTTGTGATTGCCCGACAAATGAAATTTTAGGGTATATTAATTCATTTGTAGAACACGAGAATATGAAAGTTATTATAGTTGCTAATCAAAAAGAAATAGGTAAAGGGATAAGTTTTGAAAATCAAGAGTTGAAATATCTGGTGGCGGCTCATGATAACATTATATTTGAGAAAGAACAAAAAAGTGATGTGATAAGTCAATATTCGAATTCGGAAAGGAAAAATGAAAATAAAAATTCTGTGGACATAGAGACTGTAAAAGATAGAGTACAGAAACTATTCGCAGAGGATAAGTTATATGATAAAGTAAAAGAAAAACTAATTGGAGTAACAATCTATTATCAGCCAGATTTGCAGACCGTTTTTAAAGAACTTATTAGTTCAGCAAAGTTAGATGATAGTCTAAAAAAATACTTATATGATGATATAGCCTTTTTTGAAGAATATATGATAAATGAAGCGCATTCTAATATAAGAACGTTTCAGTTTTTTTTATCGAAAATAAATCAGTTATATAAAAAAATTGTACAACTAGAAGATGAAGGACGAGAGGCTTTCTTAAAATATATAATTAAATATTCGTTTAAAATAAGTGTTTCCTTCAAAAACGGAGATTATAAATACGAATGGAAAGGCACAGAAGAATATGCTTTTAAAAGTATAGGCAGTATTGACATTTTCGGAAATCAATTATCGTTTCGGTTTGTAGACGATTTTATTACTAGGAGTATATTAGAAGATAAATGTATAAAAGATATGTTTGAGTTATTTGCAAATGAATATCTTAGAAGTAGAAGTCCAGAAAAAGAAGCGTTTGCGGAATTGGATTTCAATTGGTATACGCTAACAGATTTAGTGATTGAGGAAAAAATCGACATTATTTTAAAAGGCCTAAAAAATGGTGTATATGATGTTAAGGATTATCCTCGGATCATTAATCGTTTCCTTGAATTGCAAGAGCATGGTTTCCCAGAGGAAAATACAGTAAAAATGGTTGAGAATATGAAAATCAGTTTTTCTCAGTTATCTTATCATGTAAATCTTGATAATGGTTATGGATTAATGTATGAAGGAGAAAGAAGAAATAAATATCAAAAGATAGTAATAGAATTACAGAAAGATATTGATCAGAAGTTTCAGAATAATTACTCAAATATGTTAGATTCATATTTAACAATGCAGGAGGGGTGGGGAGAAAAAATGGATACATACGTTTACCATAATAAAAATGAAATTTGTTCATCAGGAGGGTTCCTCAGAGAATTAGACTTTGAAAAGTTATGCAAACGAATCAAAGACGGTACATCAAAAGATTTGAACGCATTTAGAAGTTGCATTATAAGTTTGTATATAAGAAGTAATTGGGGGAAAGTCTTAGAGGAAGAAAGCATGATGTTATCGAAATTGAGAGAATATGTAGAAAATATAAATACGGAAGGATTTGATCGTATCAAGAAAATGCAAATCGAATTTTTGATTGAAAATTTAAAAGATGGAGAGAAAATATATTCTGTAAAATAGTGTTAAATCCCTTAATTTGATATAATGGATTATGTTATAGGCTCATGCGATTCTGCATGGGTCTTTTTTATGATTTATTTCTAAGATTTTAAAATGAATACCTATATTTTCCCCTCTAAAATCTGCCATTAGTGAGAGGGCAGAGTTCTAAGAAACATTCTTACATTTCCCCTTTCGCTGAACCTTGAAAACTTCATTGCCTGTCCAGACGGATACCCAGCGGATGAGTATGCCTTCTTTTGCGTACCCTGCCGGAGAGAACGCTGCGGAAAGTGAGCCGGAGCAGGAACGGGTCTGGAAAGAGAACAGGCATAACGCTCAAAAAAGTTTTCAGCCTGCAGACGCAGGCAGGATAACAGCAGATACCATGCGGGGAAGTCTTTTTGGGCTTCTCCGTATTCATGTGCTGTTATCAGCGCAAATCCGGGAAAGGAGGGGAAGGTGCTATGAAACGATAAAAGATACAGGAACTTATTGATACAGAAATGAAGAAAGAGAGGTTTAGTCGATGAAAGGGAAAGGAAAACGACTGCTTTCCGGGTTACTCTCATTGTTGACGATCCTGACTTCTGTGATCCAGCCTGTGGTTACTTATGCCGCAGAGCCGGAGCCGGCAGGCTATGAAGCACAGTATCCGGCGCTGGAGACCGTGCGGGAGCTTCTGGATGCGGAAGAAGTGGTGACTGCAGAAGATTATGAAGTGGAAGCAGGGAGCAGTTTTGATGTGAAATCGGATTTTTCCGGTCTGGAGATCCATGATGAAAAAGTCCGGGTGACATTCCATGAAGCAAAGAACGAAGCCGGGCAGGATTTTGACGGGAACCATGCGGACACTTACAGGGTAGTGTACTTTGTGGAGCCATTAAGCGGCCATCCGTCTTATCATGTCTGCAGGAATATTATCGTGAAAGAGCCGGTGACAGAGAAACAGTCGGAGAGCCATTCTGACGGCGGAGGAACCGGTGAGGAAAGTACGGAAAGCGAGGATGAAGATTCAGAACCACAGCCGCAGACAGAAACAGAGGCAGCTACGGAAACTGACACAGAGACAGTGACAGAACTGCCGGAGGAGACAGAGATGCTGTCAGAGGAGGATCTGGATGCGGCGTTAGAAGAAACAGAAGGACAAAAGACCGTGGATGAGGAAAGCGGCCTGACGCTTGGGGAAGTGCTTCTGCAGGCGGAGGAGCAGGGCATTGACGTTCAGGGATTGGAGAGCGGTGAGAGTATTAGCTTCACGGCGCAGGCGCCTGCGGCACGGGCAGCCAGAGCGTCACAGTCCGTTACCATTACCCAGGGCAGCTATTACTATTATGCGGATTACGGTCTTGGCTCTTATGTGACCGCACCGTTTACCGTGTCTTTTGGAAATGTGACGGCTACTGCGTATTGTATCCAGCCCTCAAAACCTGGGCCAGGTAGCGGAACTTACCAGATCACCAAACTGGAAGGAAACCGGGAACTGGCAAAAGTATGTTATTACGGAACAGAGGCGTCCGGATCAGCATATTTCTTTGCAAACTACCATACGGATTTTTCTGCGGGGAAACGGTTTATCGTGGCACACCTTGCCGCTTCCTACGCCAATGGGAGCAGTGATGCGTTCTATGGTACAAACAGTACCGGGGAAGCTCTGGCAAAGGAACTTTATAATTATGCAGTCGGTCAGCCGGATATTCCGGATGTGGAAATGTCTTTTTCCAATGCCAATGTAACTGCCTATGTGGATGGGGAGCAGCAGCGGACAGAAGAGATCACATTCCATGCGGCAAGCCAGCAGACGATCACCCTGGATCTGCCGGATGGAGTAAGGCTCCATAACGTCAGCACAGGAAGGGTGAGCGCTGCCGGAGCAGCCGTGACCATTTCCGGCGGAACACGGTTTTACCTGACCGCCCCGCTGACACAGACGAAGGATGTGTCCGGTTCCTGGTCAGCAAAGATGCAGGGAAGCATTACAAAAGATTATTCTGCCTATAAGATCACCACGGGAAGCGATAACCAGGATCTTGCCCTTGTATTTGGCGAGGGCGTGGAAGATGAAAAGTATGTGAGCTTTTCTGTAAAGTGGCTGGAGCTTGCGAAGGTGGAAGTTATTAAGGTGGACTCCGACCACTCGGACGCAAAGCTGGCCGGAGCGGTGTTTGGCATTTATAGTGATAAGGACTGCACAAAGCTGATCACGCAGATGCCGGCAACGGATAAAAACGGTTCCTCTGTGGCGGAGATCATCAAAACTCAGGATACCGTGTACTTAAAAGAGATCACGGCTCCTACCGGATACCGCCTGAATACTTCTTCGTATAACGTGAACTTGGTGGCAAACCAGACCACTTCTGTTACAGTTCCGGATCAGGAGCAGCTTGGTGAGCTGACCGTTTACAAGGAAGGACAGGTTTTGGTTGGAGCAGATGTGACGGAAGATGGTGTGACTTTCCGTTATGAGAACCGCAGGCAGGAAGGAGCTGTCTATAATGTCTATGCGGGAGCGGATATTGTAACGGCTTATGGTGCTAAAGTTTACAGTAAAGGCGATCTGGTAAAAGCAAACCTGACGATGGATTCTAACGGGGCTACAGTTTTGAAAAATCTCCATCTTGGAACTTACACGATCAAAGAAGTGCAGGCTCCGGAGAATTTTTATAACGCCGGGGAGGAAAAGACCGTCACGCTGTCCTATGCCGGACAGAACGTGGAGACGGTATTCAGCGAGAGTACCTTTGTCAATGACCGGCAGAAAGCGGAAGTTTCCGTGCTGAAAAAGGACAAGGACACCTTAAATCCCCTGGATGGCGGCGTGTTTGGACTGTATGCAGGAAGCGATATTAAAAATGCAGATGGAAGTGTTGTGGTATCTAAGGGAACGCTGATTGAGAAAGCGGTGACTGGAGAGGATGGAAAAGCCGTATTTACGGCAGACCTGCCGATAGGATTTTCTTATGATGTGAAAGAAATCCAGGCTCCGGATGGTTATGTGAGAAATCAGGCGGATGTATATTCCTTTACGTTCTCTTATACCAATGACAGCGAAGCGAAAGTGATATTTACCCATACCTTTGTCAATGAGCGTGTAAACGCCACGATCCAATTACAGAAGAAAGACGCAGAGACGAACCAGGCAGCTCCACAGGGAGACGCCACACTGGAAAATGCGGTGTATGGCCTGTATGCCCGTGAGGATATTGTCCATCCGGACGGAGCAACTGGCGTGATCTATAAAGCTGGAGAGCGGGTGGCAACGCTGACCACAGATGCGAACGGGGAAGCGTCTGTAGAGAACCTTTATCTTGGGGAGTATTTTGTAAAAGAGATCACACCTCCTGCCGGGTATCTGGCAGATGAACAGGAACATGACCTGGTGTGCAGCTATGAAGGAGATCTGACAGCTACCGTGAAACGGGAGTGCGTATCACTGGAACAGGTAAAGAAGCAGCCCTTTGAGATCATCAAAGCGGCCAATAACGGGGAGACGGATGCTGACCTGCTTTCCGGCGCCGGATTTACGGCCTATCTTCTTTCAGACCTGACGGTAAAAGAAGATGGCAGCTATGATTTTGATTCCGCAGAGCCGGTGGTGATCGGGGAGAACGGAGCGACAGAGATGTTTACGGACGAGAAAGGACATGCCTGCAGCATTGCCCTTCCTTATGGTACATACCTTGTCCGTGAAACTACCACGCCCCACAATTATAAGCCGGTGGATGATTTTATCGTGCGGATCACGGAGCATAGTCCGAACACGCCCCAGGTATGGCGGGTGCTTCTGGACGAAGAATTTGAAGCGAAGCTGAAGATCATCAAGCAGGATGACGAGACGAAAAAGCCGGTACTGCAGGAAGGCACGGAGTTCCGTATCTATGATATGGACAGAGGGGAATATGTAAAACAGGTGACGACTTATCCGACAACAGAGGTTCACATATCTTTCTTTACAGACGAGGAAGGGTACTTGATTCTGCCAGAAAACCTGAAAATTGGTCACTACCGGATCGAGGAAGTCACGGCTCCAAACGGCTACACGCTGAATGAGAACTACTATGAGATCGCTGTGGATTCCGATACCGCTTACCAGGTGGACAGTGTTTCCAGAGATGTGATCATTGAGGTGGTCTATGAGAATCATCCGGTCAAAGGAAAGTTAAAGATTGTAAAACAGGGAGAAGTGCTGGACGATTTCAACAAGGACTTTGTTTATGAAACAGAGAACCTGGCAGGCGCAGTCTTTGAGGTTTCTGCAGCGGAGGATATTTATACCGCTGATTTCCAGAAAGATGAAGAAGGAAACCGTATTTTAGAGTATGCCGCCGGCGAGCTGGTGGGAACAGTGACTACGGATGAAAACGGGGAAGCGTTCCTTTCTGATCTTCCTCTCGGCAGTTACAGGATAGAAGAAGTCACGGCTCCGGAAGGTTTTGTTTTGAATGAGGAACCGCAGATTGTTACCTTTACTTATCAGGATCAGGATACGCCGGTGATCGAACAGGAAGCCGTCTTTACGAATGAACGCCAGAAGGTGGAAGTGTCTGTAGTGAAGAAAGACGCCGAGACACAGGCAGAAGTGGCAGGCGCTGTGTTTGGACTGTATGCGAAAGAGGATATCCTGGCACATGGAGAAATCATTGTGAAAGCAGACACGCTGATCGGAAAGGCATTGTCTGATGAAAACGGGAAAGCCGTATTCATGAATGACCTTCCTTTTGGACGCTACTATATCAAGGAGGAAGCGGCTCCGGACGGTTATGTTTCTTCCGATGAAGTTATAGAAGTGACTGCAGAGTATCAGGGGCAGGATATTCCGGTAGTGGAACTGTCCTCTGAATATGAAAATGAGCCGACAAAGATTTCCGTGAAAAAGACGGATCTGACAACTGGCGTGGAACTGGAGGGCGCAAAGCTGACAGTTCTGGATATGGATGGAAATATTGTAGACAGTTGGACTTCCGTAAAAGGGGAGGAACATCTGATTGAGCGGCTGACAGTGGGCGAGATATACACGCTCCGGGAAGAGCTGGCTCCTTATGGATATCTGAAAGCAGAAGAAATCACCTTTACCGTGGAAGATACCGCAGAGATCCAGAAAGTGGAAATGAAAGACGATGTTCCGACAGGAACCTTGATCATCAATAAGAAAGGCGAGTTCCTGGAGGATGTGACGCTTGCCGATACCATTGGAGGATGGATCAGCCACCTCTTTGAGTATATTACCGGCGCTCTGAAAGATGTAACTTTCGAGGTATACGCCCTGGAGGACATCAAGGCGGCGGACGGCGAGAGTGAGGACTATTACAAAAAGGACGAGCTGATCGCTACGATTACCACAGATGAGGCAGGGATTGCGAAGCTGTCTGACCTTCCTCTTGGAAAATACTATGTGAAGGAAAAGGAGACTGCGGAAGGGTATGTGCTTGACGGAGAAATCCGGGAGATCGACCTGACCTATGTGGATCAGGATACTGCAGAAGTTACCTGGTCTGGAGACTGGCAGAATAACCGCCAGAAAGTGGAAGTCTCTGTATTGAAGAAAGAGAAGGATTCAGACCGGGTACTGGAGGGCGCTGTATTTGCTCTTTCTGCAAAAGAGGACATTACCAATAAAGATGGAGATGTGGTTCTGGAAGCGGGAACAGTGATCGAGGAAAAAGCAACCGGCGAGGATGGAAAGCTGACCTTTGAGGCGGATCTGCCCATTGGATTTTCCTATACCGTGAAAGAGACTTCACCGGCTCCGGGATTTGCCACCACAGATGAGGTGCAGGAGTTTACCTTTACAGCGGAATCTTCCGAAAAAGCGACAGCTTCCTATGAATTTACCTTTGAGGACGAACCGACAGTCTTTGAATTTACGAAAACATCTCTGACTACCGGGAAAGAAATCGAGGGAGCAAAGCTGACGGTAACGGATGAAAACGGCGAAGTAGTAGATGAATGGGTGTCTGGCAAAGAACCACATATCATAAAAGAGCTGGTGGTCGGCCAGACTTACACAATGACGGAGCTTCTTCCGGCTCCAGGGTATGTGACAGCGGAGAGCATAGAGTTTACCGTGGAGGATACCGCCGAAGTCCAGAAAATCGAGATGAAGGACGATGTGACAAAGGTGGAAATCTCTAAGACAGATATTGCCGGAGAGGAACTGCCGGGAGCGAAGCTGACCATCCTGGACGAGAATGGAGAAGTCGTGGAGAGCTGGACTTCCACGGAGGAACCGCACTATATCGAGATGCTTCCGATTGGAAAGTACACACTCCATGAAGAATCCGCACCGGAAGGATATCTGGTCGCAGAGGATGTAGCGTTTGAGGTAAAAGATACCGGCGAGATCCAGAAAGTTGTAATGACGGATGAAGCAGAGCCGGAAGAAATACCGGAGACGCCGGAGACGCCGACAACCACGGTGGACGCACCAAAAACCGGGGATAACACGCCGGTTGCGGCGCTTATGATCTCCTGCGGTCTGGGGCTTGCGGGGGCTATTGCCGCCGCTGTCTGGATGAAAGCAAGAAAAAAGAAACAGGATTGATACGATAGGATTGGGCGTTTGTGGACAGCCGTGGGCTTTCCATGAGCGCCTTTTTTGGTTTTAAGAAAGAGGTGGAGAAAAATGAAATGGTTGATTGCGGCAGGCGGAGTATTTGTGTTCCTGCTCTTATTTGGACTGTACTGCTGTATTGTCGTTGCGGCAAGGGAGGACAGGTTACTGGAAGAACTGGAGAGGAAAGGCAGACAGGATGCAGGCGGGGAAAACGGATAGAGGGAAATATGCGTCGGATAAGCCCCAGGACTGTGCTTACTGTTACTTCTGGCATAGCAGGAAACGGAAATGTACAAAGAAACGCTGTTATTATCTTCTGCCGGAAGAACGGCAGGATAGCCCCGGCAGAGAAAATGGGATGCGTGGAGACTGTAAGGTCTGCCCTTATGGACGGCACTCTCCCTGTATTGGTTACTGCCTGCAGAAGATTCTTCAAGATCTGCGTCAGTGCCGTCAGAAGTGAGAAAGAAGGTGATCTGATATGCAGGATGAAGTCAACCAGAAGGTTGTGACACTCTGTATCAATGGCGGGAAGATTTCTGCCCGGATACTGAAAAATGCGCTGGTAAAGCTCCTGCGGAAGATGGAGCAGATGAAGCGGGAACAGCGGCAGGCTGCCAGAACATCCAGACAGCAGAAAGAACCGGTGGAATACCACGGAAAACAAAGTATGGAAAAGTTGATGAAACAGAACTGTCAGCTTACCAATATCGAAGTGACGGACGGGAACATCAAATCCTTTGAAAAATATGCCCGGAAGTACAATATTGATTTCAGCCTGAAAAAAGATACTTCTGTATCGCCGCCACGGTATTATGTGTTTTTCAAGGCAAAGGATGTGGATATTATGACGGCTGCTTTTAAAGAATATACCGGGAAGCAGCTCTCAAAAGGGAAAAAGCCATCTCTAAAGAAAAAATTGTCCCTGGCAAAAGAGCGGACGGCAAAGCACCGGGAGCGGGAGAAAGACCGCCGGAAGGAGCGTGGGCCGGAGCATTGATTAAGAAGCCTATAAAGAAGAATGATACATCAGTGAAAGAAACATTTAAACGGTTTTTTGAAAAAGGCGGGAGGAAACTATCGGAGACAGTCAAGAGCAATCTGCCGCCTGTTGACGGGAAGAGGCTCTTGATGATGAATATTCCCTATGTAATCGTATTCTATCTGATAGACAAAGTAGCATGGCTGTATCGGTATTGTATCGGGGATTCCCTGATCGAGAAGGTGGGGGTGCTTTCCCTTAATTTTTCCCTGGCATTTCAAAATATCCTGCCCAGCTTCCATCCCCAGGATCTTTGTGTGGGCGCTGCCGGCGCTTTGCTGGTGAAACTGGCGGTGTATCTGAAAGGGAAAAATGCGAAGAAATACCGACAGGGCGTGGAGTACGGCTCTGCCAGATGGGGAAACCAGAAGGATATAGCGCCTTTTATTGATCCGGTGTTTGAGAACAATATCCTTCTGACGCAGACGGAACGGCTGACTATGAACAGCCGCCCGAAGCTGCCGAAGTATGCCAGGAATAAAAACGTGATCGTGATCGGCGGTTCCGGCTCCGGTAAGACGAGGTTTTATGTAAAGCCGAATTTAATGCAGATGACGCCGAACGTTTCCTATGTGGTCACGGATCCGAAAGGGACAATCCTGGTGGAGTGTGGGAAGATGCTGCAGAGAGGTTCCCCGAAGATGAAAGACGGGAAGCCCCTGCGGGATAAAAACGGAAAGATCGTGTATGAGCCGTATAAGATCAAGGTGCTGAATACCATCAATTTTAAGAAGAGTATGCACTACAATCCCTTCATGTATATCCGCAGCGAGAAAGATATTCTGAAGTTGGTGAATACGATTATCGCCAATACCAAAGGGGAGGGAGAGAAATCTTCCGAGGATTTTTGGGTAAAAGCCGAGAGGCTTTTGTACTGTGCGCTGATCGGCTACATCTACTATGAAGCGCCGGAGGAGGAACAGAACTTTTCCACGCTTTTGGAGCTGATCAATGCTTCCGAAGCCAGGGAAGATGATGAGGAATTTAAAAATGCAGTGGATAAGCTGTTTGAGGAACTGGAACGGGAGAAACCGGAGCATTTCGCCGTGCGCCAATATAAGAAGTATAAGCTGGCGGCGGGAAAGACAGCAAAATCCATCCTTATTTCCTGTGGAGCCAGACTTGCACCCTTTGATATAGCGGAGCTTAGGGAACTGACCAGCTATGACGAGATGGAACTGGATATGCTTGGAGATCAGCGGACAGCCATGTTTGTCATTATCTCGGACACGGATGATACCTTTAATTTTATTGTGGCGATCATGTATACCCAGCTTTTTAATCTGCTCTGTGACCGGGCAGATGATGTGCATGGAGGACGGCTGCCTTATCATGTAAGGCTTTTACTTGATGAATTTGCCAATATCGGACAAATTCCAAAATTTGATAAGCTGATCGCAACGATCCGGAGCCGGGAAATCTCGGCTTCTATTATTTTGCAGTCGCAGTCACAGCTCAAAACCATTTATAAAGACGCCGCAGAAACAATTCTGGGGAACTGCGACACCATGCTTTTCCTGGGCGGCAAGGAGGGAAGCACACTAAAAGAAATCTCGGAGACGCTTGGAAAAGAGACGATAGACCTCTATAACACCTCGGATACCCGTGGACAGAGCCGTTCCTATGGACTGAATTATCAGAAAACCGGCAAGGAACTGATGAGCCGGGATGAACTGGCGGTGATGGACGGGAACAAGTGCATCCTGCAGCTCCGTGGGGTGCGTCCGTTTTTCAGCGACAAGTTCGATATTACCCGGCATAGGAGATATAAGTTATTGTCGGACTATGACAAAAAGAACAGCTTTGATGTGGAGGCATATATGAAACATTCGTTAAAGCTACGGATGAAAGAAGAATTTGACCTCTTTGAAGTAGAAGGGGAGGAAAGTGAATGAGTGATATTTTCCGGGATATGCAGGCAAAAATCGGCTGCCAGTATATTTCCGATCTTCCAGACCATAAACGGGCGGTCTGGTTTGAGCTGCGGCGGATGCCGCTTTCAGACTATGAGGAAAAGCAGTTGGAGGATTTTGCCCGGTATGTATTTGGGGTGCGGTATTCTATCTTGAAAGATGTGATGGCACATCTGGAAGAAACGGACTGTGCGACACGGTGACGCAAAGTGATACAGCCATGCTAACTTTACGACACGGTGACGTAAAGTTAAAGTGACAGGAAAACCTTGCGACACGATGTCGCAAAGTTGGAAAGGGGAGTTTATGGATTTTTTTACAGAGGCGGTCAATGTTTTGGCGGATATTGTCCGTGCGTTATCCTGCCCGGATTTTCCAGAAGAATGGAAGGAAATGTTTCCGGCGAAGGTAAGGGAAGCGGCTATCCTGCCGATGCGGATTAGACGCCTGTGGCCGCCAATCCGGGCGGAGCCGGGAAATTACAAGCAGGGACAGAGCGTGATGGAATAACAAAATAAAAGAGAAAGGATAAGGGAACCGGATTCCCGGAAAAGTTGGGCGGCTATGGAAAGATGGCGGCTCTTTTTTTGTCTCTGCCGATAAAGCCGGAAAGGAATCCGGTTCCCAGGTAATATATGGCTTTTTTTAGTTCCGCAATTTCAATTTTACAAACCTTAGTGGTAGCCATTGGAGCCGGCCTTGCAGTATGGGGCGTGATCAACCTGCTGGAAGGATACGGAAATGATAATCCTGGGGCTAAAAGCCAGGGAATTAAACAACTTATGGCCGGAGGAGGGGTAGTCCTGATTGGAACGCAGCTTATCCCCTTACTTGGAGGGCTGTTCTGACGTAGAAAGGGGACTCATTTATGTTCGATGGCATTTTCGAGGCAATCGAGAACTGGATGAGGGATCTTCTGACGGGGATGGTAACGTCCAACCTGACCACAATGTTTACAGATGTCAATGAAAAGACCGGGGAGATTGCGTCCCAGGTTGGACAGACGCCCCAGACATGGAACGGCAGTATTTTCAGCCTGATACAGAACCTGTCAAACTCGGTGATTATCCCCATTGCGGGGATGATCATCACGTTTGTGCTGTGCTATGAGCTGATTTCCATGCTGACGGAAAAGAATAACATGCATGAGATCGATACCTGGATGTTTTTTAAATACTTTTTCAAGATGTGGGTGGCGGTCTGGATGGTTTCTAATACCTTCACGATTACTATGGCGGTCTTTGATGTGGGACAGTATGTAGTCAATGCGGCGGGAGGTGTGATCAGTTCTGATACAGCGATTAATGTGGACTCTATGCTGGACGCTATGAATACTGCTATGGAATCCATGAATGTAGGGGAGCTGGTTGTGCTTGCACTGGAGAGTATGCTCGTCAGCTTATGTATGAAGATTCTGTCTGTCCTGATTACGGTCATTTTATATGGCCGTATGATTGAGATCTACCTTTATACCTCGGTTGCGCCGATCCCATTTGCCACGCTTTCCAACCGGGAATGGGGGCAGGTGGGAAATAACTATTTCCGTGGGCTTTTAGCTCTCGGTTTTCAGGGATTTTTTATGATGGTATGCGTCGGTATCTATGCGGTGCTGGTATCTACCATTGAAATTTCCGATAACATGCACTCGGCGCTCTTTGGCGTGGCGGCTTACACCGTGATTCTCTGCTTCAGTTTGATGAAAACGGCAAGTTTGAGCCGCTCGATCTTTAATGCGCATTAACATATAAATTGGGAAAGGAGTATATTTATGGCGTTTGTCAGCGTACCAAAAGACCTGACGAAAGTAAAAAATAAAGTAGTATTGAACCTGACAAAAAGACAGCTCATCTGTCTGTCGGCAGCGGCGGCCATTGGGCTGCCTTTTTATTTTCTCACACGGGAGTTGATCGGAACAACCAATGCTGCCACCGGTATGGTGCTTCTTATGCTTCCGGCGTTTCTTTTCGCCATGTACGAAAAGGACGGACTTCCCCTGGAGAAAATTTTATGGAATATCGTGACGGTGAAGTTCCTAAAGCCTGCCATCCGCAGGTATGAGGTGGAGAATTTCTATGAGATGGAGGAAACGCCGGCTGACCAGAAGAAAGGAGGGGAGCATTTTGGGAAAAAGAGAAGAAATCGCAGTAGATAAGCGGAGAAAGAGAAAATACTGCAGGCTGGCACGTTATGAGAAAAAGGCCAGGAAAGCGGCTGCAAAAGAAGCGGCGAAACAGAAAAAGGCCCGCAGAAAAGCAGAGAAAAGAGATAAACGGAAGCCTGCGAAGGAACAGAAAGGCGTATCCGTAGAACGGAGTGTCCAGGGACAGGGCAAGTCTCGTCCGGAGCATACTGCTCGTAAGAAAATTGTGGGCAGTACCACGAGGGGATTAAAGAAGAAGGCGGACAAAAAAGCGGAGGAAAAACGGCTGTCCGCTCAGAAATCCATCCCTTACCGGGAAATGGCAAGGGACGGGATCTGCCGGGTGCAGGATAAATATTATTCCAAAACCATCCGTTTTTACGATATTAACTATCAGTTGGCACAGAACGAGGACAAGAACGCTATTTTCGAGAATTGGTGTGACTTCCTGAATTACTTTGACAGCAGTATCCATTTCCAGTTGTCATTCATCAATCACCACAGCAACATGAAAGAATTTGAATCTGTGATCCAGATCAAGCCCCAGCATGACGCTTTTGACGATGTGCGGATGGAGTACGCACAGATGTTGAAAAATCAGCTCGCAAAAGGGAATAACGGCCTGGTGCGGACAAAGTATATCACCTTTGGTATTGAAGCCGAAAATATCCGGGAGGCAAAACCGAAGCTGGAGCGGATTGAGACGGACATCCTCAATAACTTTAAAGTGCTTGGCGTATCTGCTTATCCCCTGGATGGCCGGGAACGGCTGCAGATTATGTATGAGACATTCAATCCGGAGGAAAAAGTGCCGTTTCAGTTTTCCTTTGACCAGGTGCTGCGCTCTGGTATGGGGACAAAAGACTTTATCGCTCCCACCAGCTTTTTATTTAAAAATGGGAAGGACTTTATGATGGGAAATACCCTGGGAGCGGTGTCCTATCTGCAGATCCTGGCTCCGGAGCTGACTGACCGGATGCTGGCGGAATTTCTCGATATGGACAGGAACCTGATCGTCAACCTGCATATCCAGTCCTTAGACCAGATGAAGGCCATCAAGCTGGTGAAAAGCAAGGTGACGGACATCAACCGGATGAAGATTGAGGAGCAGAAAAAGGCGGTGCGTTCCGGATATGATATGGACATCATCCCGTCTGACCTGAACACTTACGGCGGGGAGGCGAAGCGGCTTTTGGAAGATCTCCAGTCCAGGAATGAGCGGATGTTCCTTGTGACGATTGTATTTTTGAATACGGCAAAGACGAAGCAGGAATTAGACAATGCGGTGTTCCAGACAGCGGGCATTGCGCAGAAATATAACTGTTCCCTGCGCCGTCTGGATTATATGCAGGAGCCGGGGCTGATGAGCAGTCTACCGCTGGGGTTGAACCTGATCCCCATAAAACGGGCGCTGACCACCACATCCACGGCTATTTTTGTGCCGTTCACCACTCAGGAATTATTTATGGAGGGGGAATCCCTCTACTATGGGCTGAACGCACTCTCTAACAACATGATCATGGTAGACCGGAAGAAGCTGAAAAATCCAAATGGCCTGATCCTGGGAACACCTGGCTCCGGGAAATCCTTCTCGGCAAAGCGGGAGATTACCAACGCTTTCTTTGTCACACAGGACGACATCATTATTGGAGATCCGGAGGGGGAATATTATCCCCTTGTCAATGCCCTGGGCGGGCAGGTAATCCATATCTCCCCCACAAGCCATGACTATATCAATCCCATGGACATTAACCTGGATTACTCGGATGACGATAATCCCCTGGGATTTAAGAGTGATTTTATCCTTTCCTTGTGTGAGCTGATCATGGGAAGCCGCAACGGGATTGAAGCGGAGGAAAAATCGGTCATTGACCGGTGCCTGCCGTTGGTGTATCAGAAATATTTTGAAGCGCCGGTGCCGGAAAATATGCCTATCCTGGGAGATCTCTATGAGTGCCTGCGTCAGCAAAAGGAAGTACAGGCACAGCGGATCGCTACAGCGCTGGAAATCTACGTCAATGGCTCCCTAAAAGTATTCAACCACCGTACCAATGTGGAACTGAATAACCGGATCGTGTGTTTTGATATTAAAGACCTGGGAAAGCAGTTGAAAAAACTTGGGATGCTGATCGTCCAGGATCAGGTGTGGAACCGTGTGACAGTGAACCGGGCGGCCCATAAATCTACCCGGTATTATATTGACGAGTTCCATCTTCTCCTGAAAGAAGAGCAGACAGCGGCGTATTCTGTAGAAATCTGGAAGCGTTTCCGAAAATGGGGCGGCATCCCCACAGGGATTACCCAGAATATTAAAGACCTGCTTGCCAGCCGGGAGATTGAGAACATCTTTGAAAACTCGGACTTTATCTATATGCTCAACCAGGCGGCAGGAGACAGACAGATCCTGGCAAAACAGCTCAACATTTCTCCCCATCAGCTATCCTATGTGACCAACAGCGGGGAAGGTGAAGGGCTGATTTTTTATGGCAGTACCATTATCCCGTTTAAAGATAAATTCGATAAATCCCTGCGTCTGTATTCGCTGATGACAACGAAAGTGTCGGATCTGGAGGAACAGGCGGATGGAAGGTGATATTTCTGTCCAGAAAGAGGGCGGATGGGAATGGATGAAAAATCAAATCTATTGCTGCGACTGTTTCTCTTTTTTTGAAAAAATACCGGATGGATCAGTGGATTTAATCCTGACTGATCCTCCGTATGGTATCCGTTATCAGAATCATTTTACAAAAAAGCAAAAGAAGCCGATTGCGGGAGACGAATCCCTTGATTTTTTTACAGTGGCAAAGGAATGTTACCGCGTATTGAAGGAAAACCGACACGCTTATTTTTTTACCCGGTTTGACAGCTATCCCCTGCATTACAAATATCTGGAAGAAGCGGGATTTTACATTAAAAACTGTCTCGTGGTTGAGAAAGGAACGGTTGGAGGAATCGGGGACTTGAAAGGAAGTTTTGCGAACAACAGTGAATGGATCATTTTCTGCCAGAAAGGACGGCGGATCTTTCAGCAGACGGGATTGATGAAAAACAGGAAACCGCCAGGTACGGTATTCCACCGGGGACGTAAGCCCAGCCGGGAATACAAATACAGGTTCAATAGCTGCTGGTTTGGCGAGGACTATCCGAAAGCCACCTATAATGCAGCTTGGCTGTCCAAACACCATATCCAACATCCTACCGTAAAAAATGTGGAATGCATGTCATGGCTGATCCAACTTTCTACACTGCCCCAGGAACTGGTCTTTGACCCTTTCATGGGAAGTGGTTCTACAGCACTTGCGGCTGAAAAAACAGGTAGATTGTATTGTGGGTGTGAGATGGAAGAAGAATATTGCCAGCTTATCAAGCGGAGACAACAGGGGGTGACGGAGAATAGAGAAGATACAAGAACAGGAATATAAAGCCAGGGACAAAACCGTCCGCAAGATGAACCGGGATGGGCTGACCGAGGAGAACCTGCAAAGCGGGGAAACGATCCGTGTCAGTCAGAGAGAACGGGAGGAACGGGTACTGTCAAAGCAGGCAGAAGATGTTTCCTTTTCCCGTTCAGAAAGAGATGCGGATCAACGGTCAGAAAGTGGAAAAAGACGGCAGAAACCAAAGAATCAGCCGGAGATGAAGCAGGGGGAGGCTCTTTCTGATTCCGGCGGCTTGAGAGCAGAGGTTTCAGCCGGAGCGGATTTTGATGGGCTGTCCGGCAATCTTATGGCAGCGGATCGGAGGGAAAGCCTGGAGATGGAGTCTGACGGAGAACAGGAAACCGTTCCCTCCGGTCACAGCGGTATTCGGGAGCAGTCCTTCCGCTCCGGCAATATCCGGGGGCATCCGTCCGGTACTTCTGCGTTTCTGGAATCAGCGGCGGAGACTTCCCATCTGCGGAAGAAAAAGCTGGTGCAGGAGTACGCCAGGAAAGAGAGAGGAAAGCCAGAGGATACCGCTGCCATGGAGGACTTCCGGGAGGAAATCAAAGAGAAAACCAAACGGGAGCAACTTCGCAAAGAACAGAAGAAGGCGGGACGTTTATCCTTTGGGGATGAGGAGAGCGGCATGGTGCGTGGCGCAGGCATGGGGATTTCCAAAAAGGCAGTTTCAACAGCGGCAGGCTCCGCCGCTGTTTACGTTCATGGGAAAGCCCACGAAGCCGAGCAGGAAAACGCTGCCGTGGAGGGGACACACCGGGCGGAGCTGATGGCAGAAAGTGCCCTCCGGTACGCCATGCACCGGACAAGCCGTGGACTGCACAAGAGAAATGCCCGCCTGCAGGAAGCCGGTTCCATGGAAATGGGGAAAAGCCGGCTTTTGTATGAGAAAGCTCAGGAAGCCGGTGAGAAAACGGCAGAGCAGGCAAAAAAGGGAATCCTGCGGAAGTTCTGGCAGAAACGCCAGTATCAGAAAGCATACCGGGCAGCGAAAAAAGGTGAGAAAACAGCGGCAGGAACAGCAAAAGCCACACAGACCATTGCTTCCAAAGCAAGGAGTGTGGCTTCTGCTGTTATCGGGAAAAGCAAAGGGATTTTAGGCATTGTGGCGGCTGCTGGTTTATTCTTTGTCATGATTGCTTCCCTTCTGGCGAGCTGCGGCGCATCGATCCAGGGTGGGGCGGCGTCTACGATTGCCAGCACGACTTACGGGAGTACAGATGAGGATATTTATGCAGTGGAAGATGCGTATTCCGAACTGGAAGCAGCTCTGAATGAGCAGATCAACAGTATGGAGAGCCGCCATCCCGGTTATGACGAGTACCGCTACCAGATTGACGAGATCTCCCACAATCCGTACCACCTGATCTCTTATTTTTCCGCAAAGTACGGGGAATTTACCTATGAGCAGGTAAAGGATGAGATCGAGGAAATCTTTCAGCGTCAGTACAGCATTACCACGGAAAGCACACGGGAAACCGTGACAGAGACAAAGATGGTGCGGGTGGGGGAATCTCTGGGGAAAGTTGTAACCAGTGGCTACTGCAGTTGCTCCATCTGCTGCGGACAGTGGGCCGGCGGCCCTACGGCAAGCGGCGTCTATCCCAAGGCTAACCATACCATTGCCGTGGATGCAAGCAATCCCTTTGTGCCAATGGGAACAAAAGTGATCATGAACGGTGTGGAATATGTGGTGGAAGATACGGGAGCCTTTGCACGGTACGGCGTACAGTTTGACGTGTATTACAGCGACCATGCCGCCGCATCCGCCCACGGACACCAGAAATGGGAAGCCTATCTAGCGGATGACAATGGCAGTCGGGAAGTGGAAGTGACCACAACACAGGAAGTGAACCGGCTGGACGTGACACTGACCAATCATGGCCTGGATGCTGTGCTGCGGGAATTGATGGATGAGAACGAAGAAGGACGCTATGACCTTTATAACGGTACATACGGAAACCGGGATTATCTGTTTGATACGGAAACCCTTCCGGGTGGCGGCGGTGACTTTGGCTATGAGATCCCTGCGGAAGCCCTGACGGATCAGAAGTTCGCCAACATGATCCATGAAGCGGAGAAATACCTGGGTTATCCCTATGTGTGGGGCGGCAGTTCCCCATCTACCAGTTTTGACTGCTCCGGATTCGTGAGCTGGGTAATTAACAACTGTGGCAACGGCTGGAATATCGGCAGACAGACCACAGATGGATTGATGGGATATTGTTCCCGTGTGTCACCATCCGAGGCAAAACCTGGAGATCTGATTTTCTTCCAGGGAACCTATGATACGGCAGGAGCAAGCCATGTGGGGATCTATGTGGGAGACAATATGATGATCCACTGCGGAAATCCGATCCAGTATACGAGCATTGCGTCCTCTTACTGGCAGGAGCATTTCCTGGCATTTGGACGTATCCACGGATAAGAAAGAAGGTGAGCGGTATGAACCGGAAGCTACACCGGGTTCTGGAGGAGATCCAGAGAACAGAAAAAAAGATTGCCGAGTGGCAGGAACACTTAAAAGAACTGAAACTATTAGCGGAACAGCTTGAGAATCAGGAGATTGTGAAAACCATCCGTTCTATGAAACTGGACAGCCACAGGATGTTAGAGCTTCTGGAGGGGATTCAGAGCGGAACGGTATCCATTCCCCTCCCGGAGCAAGAAGAAACAAAAGAAAGCAGCAAGGAGCAGACAGAAAGAATAGAAAAAGCGCAGGAAAGTGAGGTTAGGAATCATGAGGAAACTTAAAAAATGGCTGATGGCGCTTGCTATGGCGGCGGGGGTATTTTCCTCCACCGCCATGAACGCCTTTGCCTATACCGGAGATACCGGACAGACAGAAACAGCCGGGGAGGCTGCGGCAGGAGAGACACAGACGGTAATCCCGGAGCAGACGGAAAGCGCCGGGGAGACAGAAGCAGCGGCCCAGGAAGAAGCGTCAGGGGGAGAGGGGACACCATTTTCCATTCCGGGAAACGGGGAAGTGCTGGACGATAAGTCGGATGATGGAACGAAAGAGTTCCTGACCATCCAGACGAAAAACGGCAACACATTTTTTCTGGTGTTAGACCGCTCCAATAATACGGAAAATGTCTATATGCTCTCCATGATCGACGAGAATGACCTGGCGGAGTTTATGGATGAGACACAGACGGAGGAGATGCCGCAGGTGGTGATTCCAGAGACAGAGACAACTGTGGCACCGGAGGAAACAGAACCGGAGACGGTACAGCCGGAAGAGGACGGAGGCATGAACACAGGGGCGCTCCTGGCGATTGGCCTTCTTGCGGCAGGCGGGATCGGAGCTGGTTATTATTTTAAAGTTGTGAAGCCGAAGAAAGAGGAAGCCCAGGAAGATGGCGAGGACTTAGAGTTCTATGACGGCGGCACTTACGTTAATGAAGATCAGCCGGAGGAGGACGGTTCCACAGAGGAAGAAAATGAGGAAACATAAGCAAGAAAGATAAGGAGAGAGACAGACAGCCGGGAAACCGGCTGTCTTTTCTCATACAGGTGCAAGCCGGAAAGGAGTATTGGATGTATTTAGTATTAGGGGAGAAGCCCAGTGTGGCGTTAGCCTATGCGAAAGTGTTGGGGGCGGACAAGCGGCAGGACGGCTATCTGGAGGGAAATGGCTGGCTGGTAAGCTGGTGCCTGGGGCATCTGGCGGAGTATGTACCGCCGGAGGGCTATGAGGAAAAGTACCAAAAGTGGGAGTTTGAAGATCTCCCGATCCTGCCGGAAAAATGGCAGATGGCTGTGGCGAAAGAGAAAAAGGGGCAGTTTTCTGTGTTAAAAAAACTGCTGAACCGGAAAGATGTGGATTATGTGGTAAATGGCTGTGATGCCGGGCGGGAGGGGGAACTGATCTTTGGACGGGTCTATGAACTGTCTGGGAGCCATCTTCCCATTAAGCGGATCTGGATCAGCTCTATGGAGGATGGTGCGATCCGGGACGGATTTGCCCACTTAAAAGAGGGAGCAGAATACCAGAACCTCTATGAAGCGGCTGTCTGCCGGGCAAAAGCGGACTGGCTCATTGGGATGAACGCCACCAGAGCTTTTACCACAAAATATTTTAAACGCCTGGTGGTGGGACGGGTGCAGACACCCACACTGGAAATGCTGGTGGAGCGGGGAGAACAGATCGCCCATTTCCAGAAAGAGAAATACTATAATCTTCATTTAGACTGTGATGGTCTGGAGGTCGTAAAAGAAAAGCTGTTTGATCCCAGGGAGGTCAAGCGTATTCAGGAAGCCTGTGAGGGCGGGACTGCCACAGTGGAATTCTGCTCATCTGTGGAAAAGGCCGTCCATCCCCCGAAGCTGTATGATCTGACCACGCTCCAGAGGGAAAGCAACCGTTACTTTGGCTATACGGCAAAGGAAACACTGGATTTTACCCAGAGCCTTTACGAGCAAAAGCTGGTAACCTATCCCCGGACGGACAGCCAGTATCTGACGGAGGATATGGAGCAGACCGCACGGCAGGCGATTACAATGGCGTGTGAAAAATACGGATTTTCCTCGCTATATCCGCAGGAACCGGATGTAAAGCGAACGATGGATAACAGTAAAGTCTCGGATCACCATGCGATCATCCCTACAGCAGAGTTAAAGGGCTGTGATCTGCAGGAGCTGTCCAAAGGAGAGCAGGACATCCTGCAGTTGATCAGCGTCCGGTTGCTTTGCGCCGGGGCGCAGAAGCATGTGTTTCAGGAGACGGAAGTCCGGGTATCCTGTGCGGGGGAAAACTTCCAGGCAAAAGGGAAAGCTGTTCAGGAAATGGGATGGAAAGCAGTAGAAGCGGCGTTTCGTGAGCGTTTAGGCACAAAAGTCCGTAAAGACGGGGAGGAGCGAACCATCCCCGCTGTGACAGAGGGGCAGACATTCCACCCGGTTACAGCCAGTATATCGGAGCATTACACAACGCCGCCGAAGCCATACAGTGAGGATACCCTGCTGTCCGCAATGGAGACTGCCGGCAATCAGGAATTTGACGAGGAGACAGAGAAAAAGGGGCTTGGAACGCCAGCAACCAGGGCGTCCATTATTGAAAAGTTGGTATCTTCCGGTTATGCCGTAAGAAAGGGAAAACAGCTTTTCGCTACCCAGGACGGGGCAGACCTGATCTCGGTGCTGCCGGAGTATCTGCGGTCAGCCGCTATGACAGCAGAGTGGGAAAACCGTCTGCTCCGGATCGAAAAAGGAGAGCTGTGCGGGCAGGAATTTCTGGAGGGGATCGTAGAACTGATTGACCGGATGCTGCTGGAGTGCGGGAAAATATCCGTGGAAGAACAGAACCGTTTTTATTCCAGGGAGAGCATTGGAACCTGCCCGGTGTGCGGAAGCCCTGTCTATGAGAGTAAGCGGAATTTCTTCTGTGGGAACCGGGAGTGCGGGTTTTCCCTCTGGAAAGAGAACCGGTATCTGTCCGGGATGAAGAAAATGATCGACAAAAAGATGGCGGCAGAGCTTTTAAAAGACGGGCGGACGTATGTGCTGGATCTGTATTCGCAGAAAAAGGGACGCACGTTTGCGGCGTATCTTATGCTGGAGGCGGCAGATGGCAAGGCTGCTTTCCGCCTGGAGTTCCCGAAGAAGAAAAAATAAAACCTTCCCGCAAAGGCTGCGGGAAGGTCAGGCTTAAACGAGAGGAAAGCCTACCTTTAAGATGGAGATCCAGTCGCTTTTGGCATATAGGAAACGGATCACTGTCACCTGGTTTTCTTCTATCACGTAAAAAGCAAGATAGTTTTTGATCTGTGTGAAGCGGATGCCCCAGGCAGCCAGCAGCTTATCCTCTACAATGGGATGTTCCTGGGGAAACGGAAGCAAGGCATTGATCTTCTGATCCGTTTCCTCAAGGAGATCGTCAGCGGCTTTGGGATTTTTCAGGACAAACTCAATATAATCGGCAGCCTGGGAAATATCCCGTTCTGCAACGCTGGTGATATGCAGATGGTAACTCATCGCCTGCGCCGGCTCCGTATATCTGCCATTGCCTCAGAGAATGGGCGGGTTTTCCCGGAAGAAAGGTCATCCATGCCTTCCTGGAGAAGCCCGTATAACTCACAGCGGCCTGCGAGCTGTTCATACGCCTCAATGCTCATAACGGCAAGATCGCCTTTGCCGTTTTTGGTAATGAAAACAGGCTCCGCATATTCATGGCAGAAAGTGGAAATTTCGTTATAGCTGTTGCGCAGATCTGCGCTTGAACGGATATTTGGCATAAAAGCACCTCCTTATAAAGAAATTATAACTGAATTTCTTTATATTGTAAATGGGAAAAGAAAAATATCCGGGATTTTATGCAGAGAGAAGCACACAGAACTTTTATTTACAGGAGGATTTATATGGCGAAAATGAATGACATCCGTTTCCTGGCAAGGGAAACGGCAAAGGAAGTCAGCGGTTCCCCACGGGACTGGATGCGCTATCTGGATACTGCTTCCAGGCTCTACCGCTATCCTTTCTCTGATACACTTCTGATCCATGCACAGCGCCCGGACGCTACGGCCTGTGCGGAGCTGGAAGTGTGGAATGAGAAGATGCGCCGGTGGGTGAACCGGGGAGCAAAAGGGATTGCCCTGATTGACGATACCGGGCCGAGGCGAGTGCTGCGGTATGTGTTTGACGTATCGGATACCCATCCAGTGAGGGGAGGAAGGAGACCATATCTGTGGCGGCTGAAAGAAGATCAGCGGGAAATGCTTCTGAACCATCTGACAGATACTTACGGGTTAAACGGGGAGGAGGCTCCAGACCTGCCCTCTGCGCTGCGGCAGGTTGCAGAGGACATGGCGGCGGATAGTTTAGAGGAAGCCATGGATGGCATGGAGTATGCCATCCCCGGTACGTTTCTGGAGGGATTGGACGAGGATACGATCCGGGTGGAGTTCCGTACCCTTCTGGCAAACAGCGCCTTTTATACCCTGGCACGGCGCTGTGGACTGGAGCCGGCGAAATACCTGGAGGAAGCGGATTTCTTTGGGATCACGGATTATAATGATCTGTCTGTCTTGGCATTCTTAGGAAATGCCACCAGCCAGCTTGTGGAGCCGGTACTTCGTGACATTGGGCGCACGATCCGACAGGCCGAGCGTGAAGCGAGACAGAAAGAAAATCCAGAGAAAACGGTTGCAAAAAAGAAGGAAGTACCTTATAATAAATTTAACACGTTAATTCGTGAAAGCGAAAATGATGAAGGAGGGAAAACAAATGGAACTGACCTATCACCGCAAGGGAGACTACCTGTTTCCGAACCTGACACTGACGGAAGAACCGCAGACCATCGGGAAATACGGGATGCTGCGGAGAACATACCTGAGAGAACACAAGGAGAACCTGTACCAGAGCCTGCTGGTCAGCGGGAAGCTGGACAACCATCTGTCAGAGATAGAGAAAGCGGCGCAGGAGAGGATGGAGATCCTTCTGGACGGGCTTCTTACGGTATACCCGGCACCGGACAAAGAGACGGATCAGATGGCGTGGACAGCACACATGAACAGCCTGACACAGATGGCGGAGGAAACCGTGCTGACGGAATTGGTATACAGCTAGGGGAGGAAACAAGAGAACAGGATTTGAGTGAAGCAGAGGAGATAGAAGCCTCTGCTTTATCTTTGCCCGAATTTCCCACCGTGGAACAGCAGATCCGTTCGATTGAGGAACGGCAGGCGGCTCTGTATGCCGGGGAAACTGCCATTCCTGCGGATGTAATTGATGAAGTTTTAAGAAAAGGCGGCAACAAAGACAGAAGCCATCTGCGGATCATCTATAATTTCATGGTTGAGCAGACACCGGAGGAATACACGGATTTTGTGCGGCGGGAGTATGGCACGGGCGGTATCGGGCTTGTGATCGGTGGGAAAGAGTATTCTGTCTGGTATGATGAGCTGGGGATGCAGATCGCTGTGGGGCATACCGTACATGACCGGATTCTGGATAAAACATTTCTGTCCTGGGAGGATGTGAGCGGGCGGATTCATCAGCTTTTAAGGCAGGGGGAATATGCTCCCCAGGCGGTTCTGGATGCAGCAAGAGAAAACGCCATAAAAGAACATGCACAGGCGCTTGCCTTTATGCACGGGGATATGGCGGAAGGTGTAGCGGAGATTGTTTTTGGAACAGAACACCAATTTGGATATGGTTATCCTGAAAAGACAGAGCGGATTGAAAAGCTGATCGCACAGCCAGAGTATCTGGCAGAGTTAAATGAGCGTCTGGCGGGGCTGGCAGAAGCCTATGAAACTGACAAAGATTTAATGAGGTTTCACCATTACCGCCCGGACAAAGTGGCAGCACAGTTCCAGAAGTTTGCAAAGGAAGCAGTGCCTTATCAGTCAAGAGAAGGCTTTCAGTGGCAGGAACATGAAATTTTTATTACCCAGGATGAGATTGATTCGTTTCTTGCCGGGGGAGGCCCTTACTCGGATGGACGTTTAAGTACCTACGCTTTTTTTATCCAGGAGAAAACAGCAAAGGAAAAGGCAGATTTCCTCAAAGAAAGATATGGGATCGGCGGGTGCAGCCATGCCTTATCCGGGGCAGATGATTCCCATGCGGACTATGACGGGAAAGGGATCAAACTATGTCGGGGGGATTATTTAAAACCGGAAGCTACAGAACTTTTGAAGTGGCCCCAGGCAGCAAAGCGTGTCCAACAGCTCATAGACCAGGGGATGTACCTGAAAGCCGGGGACTACTCCCGTATGCCGGCATATGAACGGGAGGTTCTAGCCAGGAGGATCATCCGTTTTTATTCCCGGATGCCGGAGGAGATCGAGCGGCCATTTCAAGAAGATCTTTTGAACGAGGATGCAAGGAAACGTCTGCCGCAGCTTCTGGAAGAACCGGATACTGCAGAAGAATTGGCATCAAAGATGGACGCCGCCCTTGCTGCCTTACCTTTGGACTTCCCGGAGTATGAGGAAAGGGCGGAAACCCTCTCGGTGATCCATGATTATATTGACGGAACGTATACGATATTTCCGGAACAGAAGAAAGAGATAGAAGTGGAGGCAACAGGACAGCAGTTGTCTCTCTTTGACTTTATGGGAGAAAGTGTTCCGGAAAAAGAGCCACAGGAGATAATAGCGAAACAGACAGAAGAAGCGGAGACAACTTCAGAAACGGTAATAGAGCCGGAAAATGCAGGAGAAAAGGTATCTCCAGTGGAGACGCCGGAAACGGATGAACCAGGACAGGAATCGGAAAAACGGGAGCCGGGGCAGTTAGAGAGGATCTTGACGGAAGAAGAACAGGATGCCATTTATACTGTCCTTGAGGAACAGATCACGGAAAAGATGGAGAAAGCGGGGGTATCCTTTGATGTGCTTTCCCCGGAGCAGGTGGATGTCATCTATGCAGCCGCTGAAAAAGGACAGGATGTGACGCCGGTGTTAAACCCGGAGTTCTCCCCGGAACAGATGCAGTTGATCCTTGACGTACTGGAGCGCCTGGAGACAGACAACCAGGCGGCTGTAAAGAGGGAGCTGGAACATCTTACCACAGAGGTGATGTCCCTGGACACCATCAACATCATCCGGCAGTATTACCATATCCCTTTAGAGCCAGTGGAAAAGGAGCCGGCTCCGGCTTTAGGACAGCAGGAAAAGGCAGTCAATTTTCGTATTACGGACGAGACTATTGGAACCGGGAACGCAAAAGAAAAGTTCCGTGCCAACATGGATGCGATCCGTCTGCTCCACCAGATCGAACAGGAAGGACGGACAACCGCCACACCGGAAGAACAGGAAATCTTATCTCGCTATGTGGGATGGGGCGGCCTGCAGGAAGCATTCGAGGAACGAAATGAAGCCTGGTCGGAGGAATTTACAGAACTGTATGCGGAACTTGATCCGGAGGAATATAAGGCGGCAAGGGAATCCACCCTGAACGCCTTTTACACGCCGCCGGTGGTGATTAAAGCGATGTATGAAGCACTGGAAAATATGGGGCTGGAGAAAGGGAATGTTCTGGAGCCGTCCTGCGGGATCGGAAATTTCCTGGGTCTGGCGCCGGAGGGCATGGATGGGCTGAACATGTATGGCGTGGAGCTGGACAGCATTTCCGGAAGGATCGCAAAGCTCCTTTACCCGGAAGCGGATATTACCATCAGCGGATATGAAAAGACGGAGTTTCCGGACGGTTTCTTTGATGTGGCGGTGGGAAATATTCCCTTTGGCGGATATAAGCTGATAGACCGTCGCTATGACCGGCAGAAATTTTTCGTCCACGATTACTTCATTGCAAAGACCATTGATAAAGTACGTCCTGGCGGTGTGATCGCCTTTGTAACGTCTAATGGGATCAGCGGCGGAACCATGGACAAGCAGGATGCGAAAGCCAGAGAGTATATTGCACAGCGCTGTGAGCTGCTTGGAGCGATCCGTCTCCCAAACAATGCGTTCCAGGCCAATGCTGGGACAAGGATGAATACGGATATCCTGTTCCTGCAGAAGCTGGATGCTCCCCGGATGCTTGGGAAGGAGCTGCCGGAGTGGGTACAAACGGATGAACTTTTGCGGGAGGAGTATACCAATGACAAAGGGGAAACCTCCCATAACTTTGTCACCGTCAACCGTTATTTCCAGAACCATCCAGAGATGGTGCTTGGGGAGCAGAAGATTGTATCCGGCCCTTTTGGCCCACAGCTCACCTGTCAGCCTATTGAGGGTGCAGATCTGGCGGAGCAGTTAAAGGAGGCGGTCAGCCATATCCACGGCACGATCACAGAGATCGAGTTGGAGGATTCTGACTTAGGAGAGATTGACACTTCCATACCGGCAGACCCGTCCATTAAAAATTTCAGCTTTGCCAACGTGGACGGCGCTGTGTATTACCGGGAAAATTCCCGGATGAACCGGATGGAGCTGCCTGTCATGACAACAGAGCGTGTCCTGGGAATGATCGAGCTTCGTGACTTGACGCAGGCACTTCTGCAGTGCCAGCTAGAGGATGGAAGTGATGAAAAAGTCCATTCCCTGCAGGAGAAACTCAATCAGGCATATGACCGCTTTACCGGAAGATACGGGCTGATCAGCAGCAATGCCAACAAGCGGGCGTTCTCCCAGGACAGCAGTTATTGTCTGCTCGCCTCATTGGAAATCCTGGATGAAAGCGGGAATCTGAAACGGAAAGCGGATATTTTCACCAAACGGACGATCCGGAAGCCGGAAGCGGTGACTTCTGTGGATACAGCCAGTGAAGCTTTAGCCGTGTCCATTGGGGAACGGGCCAAAGTAGATGTGCCATTTATGGCGGAGCTTTCCGGGAAAACAGAAGAGCAAGTAACCGAAGATCTGACAGGAGTGATCTTCAAAAACCCGGTAACAGAAGCGTGGGAAACCTCGGATGAATACCTGTCCGGCAATGTGCGGGAGAAGCTGGCAACAGCAAGGACTTTTGCGGAGAACCATCCGGAGTACGAGATCAATGTTCAGGCATTGGAACGAGTGCAGCCGAAAGATCTGGATGCGTCAGAAATCGAGGTGCGTTTAGGTGCAACCTGGATTGATCCGGACTATATCACACAGTTTATGGGAGAACTGTTTGAGACACCGGACTATCTGCTTGGACGGAAGATTGAAGTCAAATATGCCCCGGTCAACGGACAGTGGAATGTAAGCGGGAAAAATGCGGACTACCGCAATCCCCGTGTGACTGCCACCTACGGCACACAGCGGGCAAACGCTTATCGGCTTTTAGAGGACGCCTTAAATCTGCGTGACACGAAAATTTATGACACAGTGCAAGAAGATGGCAATGAAAAGAGAGTCCTCAATAAAAAAGAAACTATGCTTGCACAGCAGAAGCAGGAGCTGATCAAAGAATCTTTCCGGGAATGGATCTTCCGGGATATGGACAGGCGGGAAACGTTATGCCGGAAATATAATGAGCTTTTCAATAGTATCCGTCCCCGTGAATATGACGGCAGCCATATCCAGTTTGCCGGGATGACACCGGAAATCACGCTGATGCCCCACCAGAAGAACGCCGTTGCCCATATCCTTTACGGACATAATACGCTGCTTGCCCATTGCGTGGGTGCGGGAAAGACTTTTCAGATGATCGCTGCCGGCATGGAGAGTAAGCGGCTTGGACTGTCGCAGAAGAATTTATATGTAGTTCCAAACCACTTGACGGAACAATGGGGCAGCGACTTCCTGCGGCTGTATCCAAACGCCAATGTGCTTGTGGCAACGAAAAAAGACTTTGAGCCTGCTAATCGGAAGAAGTTCTGTTCCCGGATTGCTACAGGGGATTATGACGCTATCATCATTGGACACAGCCAGTTTGAGCGGATTCCCTTGTCACGAGAACGGCAGGCATTGTCCATTGAAAAACAGATTGATGAGATCACCATGGCGATTGAGGAGGCGGCTGCCCAGGAAGGAACACACTATACCGTAAAGCAGATGGAAAAGACAAGGAAGAACCTGGAAACGAAACTGGAGCGGCTCAATGATCAGTCCAGAAAAGATGATGTGGTGACATTTGAGCAGCTCGGTGTAGACCGGCTGTTTGTGGATGAGAGTCATTTTTACAAAAATCTGTTTCTTTATACCAAAATGAGGAACATTGCGGGGATTGCACAGACGGATGCACAGAAAAGCTCCGATATGTTTGCAAAGTGCCAGTATCTGGACGAGATTACCGGCGGGTGTGGCGTGACTTTCGCTACGGGGACGCCTGTCTCAAACAGTATGGTGGAGCTTTATACGATCATGCGTTACCTGCAGTATGATACTATCCAGAAGATGGGTCTGGGACATTTTGACTCCTGGGCCGCCGCTTTTGGGGAGACAGTGACGGCGATAGAGTTATCGCCGGAAGGAACGGGCTACCGTGCAAAAACACGGTTTGCCCGTTTTTTTAATCTTCCGGAGTTAATTTCCCTGTTTAAAGAATCTGCTGATATTCAGACAGCGGATATGCTGCACCTCCCTGTGCCGGAAGCAGAGTACATCAACGAGGTATTGAAGCCCAGCCCGGAGCAGGAAGATCTGGTCAGTACCTTTGCTGACCGGGCGGAATTGGTGCGGGCCGGCGCTGTGGAGCCTCGTGAAGATAATATGCTTAAGATTACCAATGATGGACGTAAGTGCGCCCTGGATCAGAGGCTTATCAACGATATGCTCCCGGATTACCCGGATAGTAAGGTAAACCGTTGTGTAAAAAATGCCTTTGATATCTGGCAGGAGACAGCACAGAACCGTTCCACACAGCTTATCTTCTGTGACCTTTCCACGCCGAAAAATGACGGTTCTTTTAATGTATATGATGATGTGAGGGAAAAGCTGGTGGCAAAAGGCATTCCCAGGGAGGAAATCGCTTTTATCCATGAAGCAGGGACAGAGACAAGGAAAGCGGAACTGTTCGCAAAGGTGCGTTCCGGGAAAGTGCGTATCCTGCTTGGTTCAACGCCAAAGCTGGGGGCGGGAACCAATATCCAGGACAGGCTGATCGCTCTCCATCATCTGGACTGCCCGTGGAAGCCGGTAGACCTGGAACAACAGGAGGGGCGTATTCTCCGGCAGGGAAACCAGAATAAAAAGGTAAAGATCTTCCGGTATGTGACGGAAAACACCTTCGATGCCTATATGTGGCAGATTTTGGAAAACAAGCAGAAATTCATAAGCCAAATCATGACTTCAAAAAGCCCTGTCCGTGCCTGTGAGGATGTGGATGATGCGGCGCTTTCCTATGCGGAGATCAAGGCTCTTGCCACGGGAAATCCGTATATCAAGGAAAAGATGGATCTGGACATCCAGGTGAGCAAGCTGAAACTGATGAAAGCCAACCATACCAGCCAGAAGTACCGTTTGGAGGAGGATATCGCTAAAAATTATCCCATGCAGATTACAGCGGCGAAAGAACGTCTGGAGGGGCTGCAATCCGATTTCCAGGCAGTGAGGCCGCTCTTGGAAAAGGGGAAAGAAAAGGACGAGTTTTCCATGACGATTGGCGGCAAGGAATACACGGACAGAAAAGAGGCGGGGACAGCGCTGATCGCTGCCTGCGCCGGGCTAAAGGCGGTGAAAACCTCCGGGCAGGTCGGGGAATTTTACGGATTCCAGATGAGTGCGGAGTTTGACAGCTTTAACCAGAAATATATGGTGACGTTGAAACGCCAGTGCAGCTATAAGATTGAGGTCGGGAAGGATGCCCTGGGGAATCTGCAGAGGATCAGCAATACGCTGTCCGGTATTGAAAAGAGAGTGGCAGAGACACAACAGAAACTGGAAACATTACAGCAGCAGTTAGAGACAGCGAAAGAGGAAGTGGCAAAACCCTTTGACAAGGAAGAAGAACTGGCGGAAAAGTCTGAACGTCTGGCAGAGCTGAACGTTCTATTGAATATGGACGAAAAAGCCCCCTCGGAAGCGCTTGGAGCGGAGGATGTGACAGAGGCGGCAGACCAGCCGAGAAGCAAGGTAAATTATGCCGGGAGGGTAGCGGAGAAAGCCGTTGTTGCAGACAGCCCCCACAGGCCGTCTGTACTGGAAAAACTGGAAAATGCGAAAACCCGGATTGCAGAACAGAGGGGCAGCCATCCTTCGGCTGTGAGGAAACAAGCAGTGGAACTTTGATTTGTATAGAAATCCCGTCAGAAATCTGGCGGGATTTTATGCTAGAAGAAAGGAAAGTAAATGTCACAGATACAATACAACTTTAATAAAAATGACGAGTACCGTACTCCGGCTTATGCGGTATATCCAATCCTGAAACGACTGAAAAAGAATGCATCTATATGGTGTCCCTTTGATAAGAGCGACAGCCAATATGTGAAAGTGTTTCAGGGGCATGGTTTCCATGTGGTTTATGGGCATATCCAGACGGGGCAGGATTTTTTTGATTTTCCAGTACCCTCTTGTGATTATATCGTCAGCAATCCTCCATACAGTCGGAAAGGGGAAGTATTTCAGCGATTATTTGAACTGCAGATTCCTTTTGCTATGCTGATCAACTTCCAGGGGATTTTTGATCAAAAGGACAGATTTGAAATGTTTCGACAGCAGCACATAGAGCTGCTGTGGCTAAGCCCCAGAGTGAATTATGATACAGACAATCAAAGAAAAAGCACAAGGGTTCCATTCCAGAGCTGTTATCTCTGTCAGGGGATTTGTAAACGGCAACTGGAATTTGATTACCTGGATACAAGTTTATTGGAATAGAGGGGGACAGATATGGCGGAAAAAGACAGAAACAAGAAAATGAAAGAGATTATGGAGCGTCTGGAACAGGGAGTAAAGGAAATCTTTACTTCGGAAATGTACATGGAATATTTGAAAACCATGTCGCAATTTCACAATTACAGTTTTAACAATACGCTCCTGATTCATCTTCAGAAGCCAGATGCAAGCCTTGTTGCCGGGTATCAGGCATGGCAGAAAAAGTTTAAACGGCAGGTCAGGCGTGGGGAAAAGGGGATACAGATCATTGCCCCGGCACCGATCCGGGAAAAGGAAGAAGTCGAGAAGATCGATCCGGCTACTATGGAGCCGGTCTTAAAACCGGATGGTACGCCGGAAACGGAAGAAGTGGTGTACACCATTCCCCGTTTCCGAATCACCACGGTATTTGATGTGTCACAGACGGAGGGAGAGCCGTTACCGGAATTGGAGACACCAGAACTGACAGGGAGTGTGGGAAATTATGAGATTTTCATGCGGGCCATTCAGGATGTTTCTCCGGTGCCGTTTCGGTTTGACGAGATCGAGAGCGGAGCAAAAGGATATTACAGCAGTACAGAGAAAGAGAATGTAATCCAGGAAGGTATGAGTGAGATGCAGACTGTGAAAACGAGCATCCATGAAACCGCTCACGCAAAACTCCATGACAGGGATCTTATGGAAGAACTGGGGGAGAAAAAGGATCAAATGACAAGGGAGGTTGAAGCGGAAAGCATAGCTTATACGGTCTGCCAGCACTTTGGTCTGGATACCTCTGATTATTCTTTCCCTTATATTGCCGGCTGGAGCAGTGATAAGAATATGAAAGAACTCCGGGATTCCATGGACACTATCCGGAAAACCGCCGGAGAAATGATCGATCAGATAGAAGAAAGGATACGGGAGATCCAGAGGGAAACGCAGCGTCATCAGGAAACAGCGCTTTTCCAAAGCGAACAGGATAGATACGGGATTTATCAGATAAGAGACGACAGTAAAGGAAATCAGTACCGCTTTATGGGAATGAGCTATCTGCAGGAAAAGAGGCTGTCTGTAGATGGGGAGGATTATCAGTTTATTTATGGGGATGTGTTGGAAAATAATGATACTCTTGAGACTCTCTATGAAAAGTTTAATGTGGCTCATCCGGATGACTATACGGGACATTCCCTGTCTGTAAGCGATGTAGTGGTGCTGAAAAAGGATGGGGAACTGACGGCTCACTATGTAGACAGCTTCGGCTATCAGGAGTTGCCGGGATTTGCGCAGCAGAGAATGGCCATTACTGAAATACATCTGGAGACAAAAGAATACCCGCCGCTTTATCTGTCGGATTTATCCTACGCTATGGAACATAAAAATGTGGATGCTTATCTGGACTCCCGGAAGCTGAACCTGGACTGTAAGAAGGCGATTGAAACGGCAATTAGCGAACATTTTGACGGGTATCATTTGGCAGAGGATGCTGCGTCAGATGTGGTAGAGGCATACGGATCAGAGAGAGTGTCATTTGTGCTTGCCTGTACTGTCCAGCATCTTAAAGCTGACGGGCGGCTTTCCAAAGAGACAAAGGAATGGGCGGATAGCTTTAAAATCCCGGAGAATATCAGCCGTGGCATGGATTTAAACGCCGATTATGTTGTAACTAGCCACCCGGCGGTGCTGGACGGTTTTATTGACCTTGCGAGGCAGACAATAGGAGCAAGGGAACAGCTTATAGAGAAAGAGACGGCACAGGTAACGGCAGAGACAAAAGGCTTTCGGGCAGAAGGATATTTCGGAACCTGGCATACGGCTGAATCAAAAGAGATTGCCGGTGAGAAATTTTACCGGATGGAACATGATGAATATGGCGATACTGTAGGCGGTATTATTTTAGATGCGGATGGGAAGCTGGTTGCGGAGGACTTGGAGCATGGATTTGGTGCCGGTGCTATGAAAGCGGTCACGGAGTATTTGTATGAGAAAGTACCGGAACCGTTTATTAAGCAGTTTTATGTGGTAAATGACACATATGGGGACAAAGCAGACCGGGAGTATCAGTATTTTGCCACACTAAAGGAAGCCCTGGAAACTTATCATGTTCATCCAAACCACTTAGACAAACAGCTCGGTATGGAAAGCCGGGAGCCTGTCACTTCTAGGATGCCCCTGATCTGCTGTAAAAACGGAATTGAGGAAGTAGAAGATATTGAAAAGGTATCTTTAAGTGGGAAGTGGATGAATCCGGAGGTGACAGATGCTGTGAACCGGGCCGTTTTTTATCTGGATAACCGGGATATGGAGGCGGTCTATTTCCTTCCGGGAATGGAGCAGTATTTTTTTATCCAGTCTACAGATGGCGGGTATGATTATACCTTTTACGATGCGGATTACCGGGAGATTGACGGGGGTATCTATGAAAATGAAGATGTTTCCGAGCAGGAAGCGATTGAAGATATCCTCTCCGGCGAAGCCGGCGGGAAGCCTGTCAATTACAAAGTAATGGAACTGGAAGGGTTTTTAGATGAAGTGGAAAAGAGGCAGGAGATTGCCACGACGCAAAAAGAGGCGTCTATCTGTTTTTATGCTGCCGAGTGCATGGAGTTCCCGGTGCTGGGGGAGTATTACGGCAATCTGACACTGGAGGAAGCCTTTCAGAAATACAAAGAAATCCCATCGGAACGGATAAACGGGATCAAAGGGATTGGTTTCCGGCTGGAAGATGGAAGTATGTATGACGGGGATTATGAGCTTATGCGGGCAGGAGTGATCTCAAAAGATGCGATTGAACTGGTTCCCCACTATAAAGAGAGTCCATTGGTGCAGAAAGCCATGGCGGATCTGGAAGAAATGCTGATAAAGGAGAACCAGAAAGAAAATGAAGTGCAGCCAAAGCATGAGGCTGGCCGGGAAGAACAGGACAAACAGGCACAGAATGTACAGAGGCAGGAAGCAGAAAAACCTACCGGAGTGCGCCAGTCCGTTCTTGCGGCGCTCAGGGAACGTCAGGCAAAACAGAAAGCGGAAAAGAAAACCCAGGGACACAGGAAAGGAGAACCGGAGATATGAGAGTAAGATTTGAAGAAGATGAACGTTTTGTCATAGCAATGTTTAAAAAGAACTGCCGGACGGAAACCATGCAGGAGATTCGTAGGATACTTCCCTTTGTGAAAGAAGATACGGAGATGCTCACACTTGTAAACAGTACGCTAAAAAAGATGGAGCAGCTAACAGATCAGGAATTTTCTGTAATGGATCTGGAAGAATACCGGCAGGAACTAGCGGAGGGAGAGGAATAGTGGAAGTCAATCAGTTTGCATGGTATCAGCTAAAGACAACGCCGGAAAACCGCCTGATCCGGTTCCGCTGTTATAAGGAGCTGCAGGAGAAGAAAATCCCGGTGCGCCATGAGAATTATGGGCAGGTATATCTGGGGCGGATGAAAAACGGCGATACGCCCGCAAGCATCCGGAAACGTCTGGAAGAACATCCGCCCCGTTCCATAGCCTGCCATTCCCTTAGTGTCAGTGATGTGCTTGTCTTAAACAGCAATGGTGAGATTACCGCTTACTATGTGGATAAAGAGGGATTTATCGTGATTGCGGGCTTTCTCCGCCTGGGTTCTTCCGGTGCGCTGATCTCTTATGATACGATAGACTTCCATATCGAGGGAAAAGAGGGAAGCTGGCTTGCATACGACAGCATCATCATAGATGGCCGGGAATTTTTCCTGATGGAGCATACCGCATACGGGGCGCAGGCGGCAAATGTAGTCCTTGACGGGGACGGAAATCTGGTAGTGGACAATGTTTTCCATGGTTTTGATGAAACCGTCAAACAGCAGATCCGTGAGTATCTGCATCCGCAAAAGACGGAGCCTGCAGAGGTTAAACAAGATAAGCCGGTTTTGGAAAACTGGCAGAAAGCCTATGAAAACGGGGAATATCTGCGGAGCGCAGAGATTACAGAAGAACAGAATTATGATATGATCGACGGGCGCATGAACAATTTGCCATTGAAACCACGGAAGATCGGGGAGCGTATCTCTGTCCTGGATCGTCTCCATCTGAAGCAGGCGGAGATTGCCAGAAAGAGCGGGAAGCCTGTGCCGCAGATGGCGGCGGAAGAAGAAATGGAGCGGAGAAGAAAATAAAAAAGAGGAAGATGTTTTGCTCATGGGGGCAGGCATCTTCCTTTTTTTAGGACACAAGGTCAGGAACGTGCGTTATCTTTTTCCTGTTCATTCTGCCGGGAGCGGTCTTTCCCCAGGAAAGCTGCTAGGTTTGCCTGGACAGTATTCAACTCTTTTACATATTTCCGGAGATTCTGGTATGCGTCATACTGGCTGTTTTTCCGTGCAGTCAGTTTTTCCTTTTCTGCTTTCAGGAGCTTCATGGACGGCAGCTTTCCATCTTCCGAGTATCCTTTCAGTACCTTACGGGCAGTTTCATAAAGAGTGATTTCTGTCTGATGTTCCTGGCGGAACTTCTTCTTATTCCTGCTGTTAAGATACTGGCGGTATACAGATTTATTTGCCAGGTATTGTCCTGTATAATGGATCTGTTCATTCACCTGCCGCAATTTCTTTTCCGTAGAGCGGAGCGCTTTTCGCATATCGGCGGTCTGTGCCTGTGCTTCTGTAAATGCGTTTTTCAGATCATCTTCGGTGTCATATCCGTGCTCCTGGATATATGCGACAGTTTTTGCCATCTGCTGTAAATTGGACAATCGGACTTTCCGGGCATAAGCAGAACTGGCCTGCGCTTTAGCGCAGCTTTGCAGGTCAACCACAAGCCGGAGATCGGATTTGATAAAGACGAAAGCGGGTAGATCATTCTGATCCGCAAAGGCAGAGCGCTCGTCGGATATGGCTGCTCCAGGCGGCAGGTGCTGCAGGCGTCTGGCATTTTTCTCCCAAACTGACAGTAGATATTCCTTTTCATATCGTGTTCCCAGGCTTCGCCCTGTAATATATTTCCCACGCTCCGGATGGAGATAGCTGAATCGTCCACGGCTGACCTTGAGGGAAATATGGTATTTTTCAGTGAGCAGCTTCTGAAATTCTTCCAGACTGTGAGCGGAAGCGGCAGATTCTTCAATGGCGCTGCGGAGGAAATCTTTCTGTGTTTCAAATTTTGTTTTGCGTGGGGTGATGCCGCCGGCAGTCATTTCCCGGTTCAACTTGTCCATTTTTTTCTGCCCTCTGCGCCGTGCGTGATATTCCCGGTCAGTTATTTTCTTTTCCGCAGGAGAGAGCAGATCAACCTGGTGGAGCTGTTCCCGATGGCACAGATCCATCACATCCTGTTTCAGATAGGAGAGGTAATCATTCGTGAGATGATGTTTAAAACCGGCACGGGAATCGCAGGGACGTTCCATGAAGTCCCGGCGTTCCACATCAAGTTTCCGCAGGCTGTTAATTACAATATGTACATGGATGTTGCTGCTTCTGTTATGCCCGTCCGTATGAGTACAGACCAGAGCCTGATGACCGGGAAAATTTTTCCTGGCATACTCCAGGCCGAGCTGCTGCGCCCGCTCTCCGGTCAGCCCGCCTTCTTCCACATCTTTTGGATCAAAACTCAAAATGTAATGATGAGATTTGATTTCATCATAGGTCTGATTTTTACGGTACTGTGCGTTCAGTTCTTTACATTCCATATCAAAAGTAAAAGGATCACAGTTGATGCCGTCCAGGTAATATTCTTCACGGGGAATCAGCCTGCCATTCTCATCCAGGATCGGCTTCATGGTATCTTCATTATATTGAAACATCAGATAACGCTGTGCCTCCCCATAATCGGCATTTTTACTGGCGATATGCTTCAGGATTGCCATGGAAGGAGTCTCCTTTCTGACCAGAAGCATCTCCCGGAGAGAGGGAGAGGAAGTCTCCTGTCATTTTCAAAACTTCGTACTTCATCTCATAAATATCAGAAATCCCCTGGTTAATTCTTGTTCGCATTTCCTGTGAATGGATACCGCCGCTGTTAAAGTGGCGGGCAATCTGATTTAGGTTACTTCCGATCTTGCCAAACTCTGCGATCAGCTTTTTAAGTTCCGGCAGATCTGCCACAATCTCATATTTGATTTTCACCTGTTTCCCTGTGACTTGTTTCCGGATATACTCTGCGAGGGGAAGGCTTGCGGATTCTGCAAGGGATAAAAGGCGTTCATACTCTGTGTCCGTGAAACGGAGCATGACGGGGTGGGTGCGCCTCAGTTCCTTTTGTTTTCTCGGTCTAGCCATAAAATTCCTTTCTGCTAAAACTTGTATTCATACTATAAGCCGATTTAAAGAGCATAAAGAGAACGAAATGAATATTTTTAAAATGATTTTTTTTCGTGATGGGAACCGATCACGCTGCGACTGTCTTTCACAGGAGCCGTAATAACACATTAAATAAATGCGCTGGAACCGAGGGTATGGGGAGCGGAATCCCCATCAAGTTTGCCGGGTAAGCAAAAGCCAAGAAGTGGGTTTTGAGTTACGCAGGCGAAACTTGCTCTGAAAAAGTGTCCCCATCATAAAGCTGATTAGCGGAAGTTTATGGGAGGATTTATTTAATAAAACTTTTTGTGGCAGAAATAAAATGCCGTATAACTAAATTTAGAAAGTGCTAACAATGCTGTTGTGGATGCGAAAAGCGGAGGCATTGCTCGTAATTCCAGTAACAGTCTTTCTATTTAGGGAGACAGCGGCATTGTCTTTAATGGATGTACCGTACAGTATACGGTAATGCCAGCTTACAGAAGGTTACTTAAACTTTATGGATTTTATGTCCAGTCTGTGGCTGTAAAATCCGGTTAAAAATCCGGGAAGATACGGTTCTTGAAAATTTCCCACTATACTGTCTGAAATGCAAACATGAAACGCTGATAGCAGTACGTCAACTGAATATGTTCGTTATCTGATCATTGGCGAGGGCGAGAGCCTGACGCTGGATAAAGGGGAAAGCCAAAGAACGCCTGCTGTGCGGCACAGAAGATTCCTTATCTTGGCGTATTTCTGAACCGGCGTGGGAAAAAGCTGATCTTAAAGGTGGAACGCTGCCCGACTTGCGGCAGTATCTACCTGCCCTGTAAGGTCTATCAGAAACAGTGGGCGCAGCTAAAAGGCTATCATTTTATCCGCACCAAAACAGGGAAACCGACAGCGGAAATGTTGATCCTTAACCGTCCGCACACTGACCCGACCGCACCGGTACAGGAAAGCCGGTACACGCCGCCGGAATACAAGACACCGGCTTATCTGATCCGGGCGTTGAAATATCCCTGTCAGGGCGGGATGTGTTCTGGAAAATAGTATCTTCTCAATGACCAATAGAAAAGGAATTAGTTTGCCTATGGTTTCTATTGACATTTCGCAGGGAAAAGTATATATTATAATTAACCAATTAACCAAAAGGTTAAAAGCTGTGAAAGGTGGTGGTTCCAGTGTTAGAAGTGTCCGGCTTGTCTTTTCATTATCAACCTCATGTTCCTGTGCTGACCGATCTTACTTTTTCTGTATTAGATGGAGAAATCGTTGGTCTGTTAGGAAAGAACGGGGTTGGGAAAACTACAACCTTAAAGCTGATATTAGGATTGTTACCGATTGAAAAAGGTTCTATCTGCCTTAGCAATTACTCACTGAATCTACATCCCATGCAATACAAGAAACAAATTAACTATGTCTCTGACAACCATGACATATACAACAATCTTACGGGAAAAGAATATTTGAATTTCATAGCCGATATGTACGAAGTACCTTCTGAAACAAGAGATAAAATTTATACTCCGCTGATAAAAGCGTTTCAGGTTGAAAAATATCTGAACAGCCCTATTAAAAAATTATCTCATGGAACAAAGCAGAAAATTGCTATTATAGCTTCGTTGGTTAATGATCCCCTGCTTTGGGTATTAGATGAACCGATGACTGGACTGGATGTAGAAGCTGTTCAGGTATTAAAGGAATTGATTAAATCCAGAACGGCTTATGGGAAATCTGTTCTGTTCTCATCTCACATATTGGAAATTTGTGAAAATTTGTGTGATAAAATTGTTATTATGCAAGCTGGAACAATTAAGAAAACAATCGAGCTTCGAGATAACCCTTCCGATACTTCTTTGGAGGATATTTATATGGAGGTGGTTAATGATGTACCGATGGACAAAGATTTTTCAATTAAGCAAAACAATAAGTAAGATCAATTTCAGCTTTTTGAACTTCCGGTATAAATTGAAAGAACGCCCCGATACTTACTTTATCGTGCTGACTTGCTTTATTTTAAGTATTGTAGGTGTGTTCTATTATTACTATTTTCAAATGCTTGGCCAACTTTATGCTGGACTATCCGAGCTTGGGTTGGAGGCTTTGTTTTTACGGCTTGTACTGTTTGCGGTAGCGATGATACTCTCGGTAGTGAGCGCCTTCCTACTGATAAATATTTTTTGCTTTTCAAAGGATATAGAACGCTTGCAATTATTTCCATTAAGGCCCTGCGACATTTTCACCGGTAAGTACATTACAGTGATCTTGTTTTGCTACGGAATTGAAATTTTACTGCTGTTTCCCATGTGTATAATTCAAATGCAATACATGAGAGAATTTTCTGTGATCATCACATATATCTCTGCGGCAGCGATACTCCCTCATATTGTTGTGTTCCCTCTGGCGGTTCTTGTCACACTTTGCTTGAAAATTGCCATGCTTCTTAAACGTATGAGAACAATTCTGGTAGTCACAGGAATAGCGGTGTATTTCGCAGGCGGTGTAATCAGAGTTCTATTATCAAACGGGCAAATCGGCGTAGAACAAGACTTGCTGAACTGGGATAATGATTTTATTGTACCATTCCCGTTCTATAATCAGTATGTCAGCTTTCATCCCGGATTAAAGCTGTTCTGCATTATACTTGTGGCTGTATTCATTGCCGGATATTACTATTTGAGTAATTTTGTGATTGGAAAGAATTATGCCATTTATGATAAAGAGGGGCGGACTCGCTTAAAGGCAGTGAAATACAATTCATCGTCAAAGCTGAGAAGCTATCTTAAGAAAGAGTATCAAACTTTTTTCCGTAATCCGGCGTATGTTATAAATGGATTGTTTGGAATTTTTATTACACCATTTTTATTGCCTCTGTCTTTTCGGATCAGCGCAACCGCAGAGAGCATAGAACAAATAAGAGCCTTAGTATCAGCACCGGAATTTTCCTTTTATGCAGTATTGTTTGCGCTTGCGGTAATTGTACTTACGTCCGCAATCAATGTAGTGGCTTCAAGCAGTTTTTCCAGAGAGGGGGCAAGTTTTTGGATAACGAAAATCATTCCTTATTCATTAAAGTGGCAGGCGTTTGTGAAAGCCCTATTTTCTACAAGTATCTCAATTATGGGAATTATCATAAATTGCTTAATATTCAAGGTTTATTTTAATTATGGTTTTATACAGATAGGAATAATCGCTTTCGTTGGCATATTATTTGCAACGTTATGGAACTTGATCGGAGTATTTATAGACATGAAACGTCCAAAATTAGACTGGACGAATGAAACAGAAGCGATCAAACAAAATGTTAATGTGGTTTTGTCCATTTTACTTTGTATCGCAATTTCAATAGGGTATTTCTTTGCGGTAGCAAAAATGCTTCAGAAAGGATTCGCTGCCGGAGGCATTATAACCTTTCTATCATGCAGTGTAAGTGTTCTAATTTTACTTATGTGTATAGGAATTACATCTAATCAAGAGTAATTACCTTTCAAAATATGTTAGACAATTAAAAGGAGGAAGAAACTATGAGTAAAAAGAATTTGATCCCCGCGGTGTTATTGATTGGAACCTTTGTCATATTGTTTGTGGCAACATTTTTCCTTCCAGACAAGATACCGTTTCATTTCGATGTAAATGGTGAAGCTGGCTGGTATGCGAGTAAGTATTTTATCCTGCTGCTTACACCTGTTCCGTATTTGATCTATCATCAATTTACACACAAGAAAAAATGAATACAGTATTATGTAGAAAGGAGCTTAGTTTAGATGACCACTGTATTCAAAGCACTATCTGATGATACCAGACGACAAATCCTGAAGTTACTTGCAAACGGTGATATGACAGCAAAAGAAATTTCTGAAAATTTTACCATTTCAAAGCCTGCCATATCAAAACATCTTGATATTTTGAAAGAAGCAAGATTAGTGACAAGTGAACGAACAGGAATGTCCGTTACTTATTCTCTTAATGCTTCGGTATTGCAAACAACTTTAGGCGCTTTTTTGGAGTTTTTTGATACAAACAAAGCGACAGGAAAAGAGGGAAACGAAAATGAAACTATATAAAAATCTAAATATGATATTCTTGATTATATTCATCATAGGGACGGCTCTGTGTTTTAATTATCTCCCCGGTGAAATCCCTTTGTTTATGCAAAGTCCTCCCCGTTGGGTTTTTATTGGAATTTGTTTTGCTATTCTACTTTTATTAGCCATTGTAGCCTTTTTCCCTCACAAAATCTCCAAAAGTGACAATGAAGTAAGAAATGATATTACTCTAACTGCGATTAACTTCTTGGGGCTTGGGATATTTCTTTTCTATTTTGTCACGATAGCTAAATATTGCGGGTTAAAGATGAATTACATGAGAGGCATTGTGCTTATCGTGGGAGGCTTAATGGTATTAGTCGGAAATTTGTTACCACAAATGCCTTACCGCAGCCGTATCGGGTTTAAATTGCCTTGGATTTTAAAAGACAAACTATGCTGGCAAAAAACACATAGATTTGCTGGATATACAGCCATTCCATTTGGTATCATTCAATGCTTACTTGTTTTGTTTGTTCCCGATAATAACATAATCTTTATGTTTGGTGTTGGCTTTTGGATTATAATTGTGTGTGTTTATTCATTATTTTGTGTAAATACCAACCGTAAGCACAAATAATAGCTCTATCAAAATCGTGAAAAAATAATCATTGATATTTGTTAGCCGGAAAATACAGATATCAACTAATTGTAACTATTCAAAAATTATTAACCGGATCGAAAAAATGAATAATAATTCGTATGCTAAACAATACAAATACCAGAGAATTGCAGAGGATATTAAAATAGACATATTCTCAAACCGCATGAAAGGCAATACGCCATTACCTAGTATCAGAGAGTATGCTAAGAAATATTGTGTCAATCCAAATACGATTAGTAATGCACTTAATCTTTTGAAGAATGAAAATATTATATATACTTACCGGACTAAAGGGTATTTTGTAGTGGAAAATATTGAGGACAGAAGATATGCACTAGCACAAAAAGAAATATGTAATTTAATAAATATCTTATACAAAATCGGAATTGACAAACAATCGTTATTAAATATTTTATTAAAACCCCCGCAGATTATTGAACCCGTAAAGACTATAAAGGCAGGTGATAACATGGGAAAGTAATGGTCTTGACCTTTAAAGAAAATGAGGAAAGAGTTTTCCGGAAAATATTATCCATTCTGTCTGATGAACCGGAAATCAGACCCGTGCAACCACAGGCAGCACCGGTCATTTCCTTTCCCGGCCTCACAATCTATCCCTATCAGCGACAGGTGTTCCGAGGAGAGACAGAAATACCGCTGACCCATCTGGAATTTAGCGTCCTACTTTATCTGGCGCAACAGCCCGGACGGGTGTTCAGCCAGCAGCAGATTTTTGAGGCGGTCTGGAATGAGGACAGCGACACATGCCGCCATGCGGTTGTCAGTATCATCCACCAGCTCCGCAAGAAGATAGAGCCTGATCCGGCGCAGCCGGTTTATATCCAGACCATGATCCATACCGGCTATAAGTTCGTCATACCAAAGGAATAGACAATCAAATACACACATTTACCTAGAGCAATCGAATCCCCGGTTGCTCTTTTCTTATGCAAAAAAAGGAGGAAATTATTATGCAATTAGTCATTGCGGAAAAGCCAAGTGTGGCTATGAGTATCGCGTCTGTGCTGGGCGCAACCGACAAGAAAGACGGATATACCGAGGGCAACGGGTATCTGGTGAGCTGGTGTGTCGGACATCTGGTAGAGCTGGCGGACGCGGCACACTATGGAGACTACCAGAAATGGCGTTATGAGGATTTGCCTATCCTGCCGGAGCATTGGCAGTATATTGTTACGCCGGATAAGCAGAAACAGTTTCAAATTCTGAAAGACCTTATGCACCGCTCTGATATTTCCGAGATCATCTGTGCCACGGACGCAGGCCGGGAGGGGGAACTGATCTTCCGGTTTGTCTATGACATGGCCGGATGTGAAAAGCCCTTCCTGCGCCTGTGGATTTCCAGTATGGAGGAAAGTGCTATCCGCAAAGGATTTGAGACTTTAATGGACGGCCATGCTTATGACAGCCTGTATCATTCTGCCTTGTGCCGGGCAAAAGCGGACTGGCTGATCGGGATCAACGCCACCCGCCTTTTTTCTGTCCTGTACCGGCATACTTTGAATGTTGGCCGTGTCCAGACCCCGACCCTGTTCATGCTGGTACAAAGGGATGAGGCCATCCGCTCTTTCCAGAAAGAAAAATACTATTTGGTACGGATCGGCTGTGATGGAATTGAGGCGGTCAGCGAACCCTTCCGACAGGAATAGGAGGCGAAGGTTGCTTAATGCCATTGGCATGAGTGGAAAGCAAATGAAAAAAATGCTGATCTGGGAAAGCGCAACATATATCGGTGGCGCAATAGTTTTAACTGTGACGATGGGTAATTTGTTAGGATGGCTAATTTGTCAGGCTGAAATAGTAAAAAATCAGTGGGCTTTCATTTATCACTTCACATTGGTACCAGTAATCGTGTGTTTGCCGTTATTGATTTTAGTGGCGATTGCTATTCCACTGACATTCTACAAAAGCATCTGCAAGAAAAGCATTGTAGAACGACTTCGAGTTGAGTAAGTACAGAAATCCTGTCGGCTAACAGTAAAAAACTGTCGTTCAGTAATCCTTATCCTATGCCAAATCGAAAAAAGCCGAGAGGTTCATTACGAAAGTCTCTCGGCTTTTTTGCGCTCTATCGCCAACTCCACCTAAAAAATATCTCAAAGGCTTTGCGGGAAGAATATGCCGAAGTGCTGGAGGCCAAAAGAAAAGCCTATGCGGAATATAAGCAGGTACGGGAAGAAATGCGGGAACTGCAGAATGTGAAGGCCAATATTGACTATCTGCTGAGGCCATCTGCGGAAAGAGCGCAGGAAAAGCACCCCAGATGATTTTTGGGCATACTTTTATTCTCCATAGCTTGTATTCTTCGAGAAAGCGAAGTATAATAAATGCTGGAGGTATGTGCTATGGATTATATGACTTTAAGGGAAGCTGGCGAAAAATGGGGGATCTCTCCCCGGCAGATCAATAGCTATTGTTCTGATGGCCGTATTCCTGGAGCCGAAAAAATGGGACGGGTTTGGTTAATCCCGAAAGATGCAAAAAAGCCGATTGATGGCAGAACCAAACTTGGAAAGGAGCGCAAAGGGAATGGCGAATAATATTCTGCTGTTAGAAGATGACATGAGTTTGATAGATGGACTGCAATATTCTCTGAAAAAGAACGGGTATGCTGTTGAGGTTGCCCGTACTGTATCAGAGGCAAAAAGATTGCTGCAGAACATCGACCAATATGATTTGCTGATTTTAGATGTTACCCTGCCGGATGGCACAGGTTTTGAAATATGCGAGATGGTCCGCAATAGGAACGAACAAATTCCAATCATTTTTCTTACTGCTTCCGATGAAGAAGTAAATGTCATTCGAGGCTTGGATTCTGGTGGGGATGACTATATTACGAAGCCTTTCAAACTTGGAGAATTGTGTTCCCGTATTCGAGCCTTACTGCGCCGCGCCGGAATTTCTAAGAGAGAAAAAAGATCGGAGATTGAATGTGGCGATATTTCCATAGATTTTTTGAGCAATCGAGTTCTGCTGAATGGGCAGCTACTTGATCTAACCAATGTGGAATACCGTCTGCTCTGCCTTTTGGTGCGGAACGCAAATCAAATTGTCACCAGAGAAATGATCCTGAATGAGCTGTGGGATGATAACGGTAACTTCGTGGATGATAATACCTTATCTGTATATATACGGCGGCTCCGTGAGAAGGTTGAAACAGACCCTTCCCATCCCAAACATTTAATGACTGCTCGCGGGTTTGGGTATCAATGGAAAGAGGTGTCTGTATGAGTTTCCTTCAAGACAAGCAGATACGCAGATATATCATTTTTTTGGCGATCTTTGCGCTTGTGACTTTATGTGCGGGCGGTCTGTTTTTCATAGATCAGAGTGATGCTGTCAGAAGCAGCTATATTGCACATGATGAAGCTATTGCTTCTTCGCTTTTGGAACAAGGCGTTCCGAAAGACGTAATCGCCAATGCCCTGACAAGTACCGAAACAAGTCAAGGCGGAATCGAATTGCTTACGGAATTGGGAATTGAAAGCCAAGCAGCAGCTAATTCTCTGCCTTATCTTTCTCAATTTCAAAGGGACACGCTGATAACGGTATTGATTGGTTTGGCTGTTTTGCTTACTTTTCTTTTTGCCGGAACGCTTATTTTCTTCCTGAGAAGGAAAAACCTATATCAGCAGGCCGGGAAAGTAATAGAGAACTATATCAATGGTGATTTTTCCTTTCACCTTCCACAAAACAGCGAGGGAGCAATTTTTTATATTTTTGCTTCTGTTGAGCAGCTTGCCACAATGCTTCAAGCCAAAAGTGATACAGACCATAAAGCAAAGGAATTTTTGAAAAGTACGATTTCTGATATATCCCATCAGCTAAAAACGCCATTGGCCGCCATTACAATGTATCAGGAAATTATTGCGGATGAACCGGAAAACCCGGAAACCGTAAAAGAGTTTTCAGAGAAAATCGGGGTATCACTAAAGCGAATGGAAGAATTGATCCAATCCATGCTGAAAATCACCCGTCTGGACACAGGGAATATTGTCTTTGAAAAAAGGAATTGCCCTGTGACAGAATTGATCTCCCGTTCCATCAGTGAATTAACAGACCGGGCCATAACGGAGAATAAGCAAATCATCCTGAAAGGTAATTCAGAGCAGACAGTTTTTTGTGATCTGGAATGGACGAGTGAAGCCATTGGAAACATTGTGAAAAACGCTTTAGACCATACAAAGCCGGGAGATACGATTCAAATTTCATGGGAATGTACACCGGCGATACTTCGTATTTTTATTGCTGACAGTGGCAGTGGGATTGCACCAGAAGATATACACCATATTTTCAAACGCTTCTATCGGAGTAAACATTCCCTTGAAACACCGGGGATTGGTTTGGGGCTTCCGTTGGCTAAGTCGATTATCACCGGTCAAAACGGCCTGCTTTCCGTTCAAAGTGAATTGAACGAAGGCACAACATTCACAGTTTCCTTTCTTACTGAATCGTAAGATTAAATTCACCTGATTGTAAGCTGGCTTTGTTATCCTTTAGGAAAGGAGGCTGATGATATGGAAATCTTGAAAGTACAAAATTTATGTAAGACCTATGGTAAGGGCGAAGCAAAAGTTGACGCTTTAAAAAATGTTTCATTTTCTCTGGAAAAGGGAGAATTTGCTGCCGTTGTTGGTGAATCCGGTTCTGGAAAAAGCACCTTGCTGAATTGTATTGGTGCTTTAGACCTTCCTACTTCCGGCACAGTATTGATGGATGGGCAAAATCTTTTTTCTATGAAGGAGGAAGAACGCACCATTTTCAGACGGCGGAATATCGGATTCATTTTTCAATCCTTCCAGCTTGTTTCCGAGCTGAATGTGGAGCAGAATATCATGTTTCCGCTGCTTCTGGATTATCGCAAACCTGATCCGGCGGCCGTTAAGGAAATCCTGGAGCTGCTTGGTCTAACAAAGCGCCGCCACCATCTGCCAAACCAGCTTTCAGGCGGGCAGCAGCAAAGGGTTGCGATTGGCCGCGCTTTGATTACAAAGCCAAAGCTGATCTTGGCGGATGAACCCACCGGAAATTTGGACAGTAAAAACAGCCAGGATGTGATTGATCTGCTCACACAGGCTTCCAGACGCTTTCAGCAGACAATCTTAATGATTACCCATAATAAAAATCTGACCGCTTCGGTGGATCGGGTGTTCCGGGTAACAGATGGCGTGCTTACAGATTTAGGAGGGAATACGGATGAAGCATTATCTTGACCTTGTTCCTATTTCAGCAAAAGTCCATCGCAAGCAAAGCCGGATGTCCATTTTCTGTATCGTGCTGGCGGTGTTTCTGGTGACGACCATTTTTGGCATGGCAGATATGTTTGTCCGCAGCCAGATCATGAAAACGCAGGCGGAAACGGGAAATTGGCATATTGCACTACGCAATATTTCGGATGAAGATGCGGCAGTTATCGCTGCGCGCTCTGATATAGAGGCGGTTGTTGCTTATGATGTCTTAAATTTTCGCGGCGATCAGGGATATACCCTGAATGGAACAGAAACACTTATTTGCGGAAGTGATGAAGGGCTGTTCACAAAAATTCTCTCTGACATAATCGCAGAGGGCAATTTCCCGCAGAACGATAACGAGGCTATGGTATCGGTAAATGCAAAAGAAATGCTTGGCTTGTCGATTGAAGATCAGATTGCCGTCAACCTGCCTGACGGAAACGAACTTGCATTTACCATATCCGGTTTTGTTGAGAATACTGCAAATCTTATGAGCAGTGATTCTTATGGCGTGTTTATCACAACAGAAAAGTACCGTACGATCACTTCCACTGCTGCGGATGGTGAGCCATCTGAAAATAATACATTTTTTTATGTCCAGTTTTCTAATACAGGGAATATCCAAAATAGGATATCTGAATTGAAATCTCAATTTGGATTAAGTGATGAACAGGTTTCAGAAAACACAAAACTTCTCGGATTGCTTGGACAGAGCAGTGATTCCTTTATGGTGCAGGTCTATATTTCTGCTGCCGTTCTGTTTGTACTGGTTTTGCTTGCAGGCACTATGATGATCGCAAGCAGCCTGAACAGCAATGTTGCCCAGCGGACAGAGTTTTTCGGATTGATGCGCTGTATCGGGGCAACACCCAAACAGGTTATGCGGTTGGTACGGAAAGAAGCTCTCAGTTGGTGCCGTTTCGCAATTTCTGTGGGCGTTTTAAGCGGTATGGTCGTCATATGGATCTTATGCTTCATCCTTCGGCTCCTTAGCCCTGAATTTTTCGGAGAGATGCCTGCATTTAGTATCAGTGTGCCAAGTATTGTGGCGGGAATTATTGTAGGATTGCTGACGGTGCTTTTGGCCGCCCGGTCTCCCGCAAAGAAAGCCTCAAAGGTTTCCCCGCTGGCGGCAGTTTCCGGCAATGCGAATGACTTGCAGCCGATTCGGAAAGCGGCAAATACAAAGCGCCTCAAAGTGGATACCGCTCTCGGTATTCACCACGCAAAGGCAAGCCGCAAGAATTTTGTGCTGACGGTGTGTTCTTTTGCCTTGAGCATTGTCCTTTTCCTGGCTTTTTCTGTAACGATCACATTTATGAACCATACCCTGACCCCGTTGTATCCGTGGGCGCCGGATCTATCTATTGTAAGCTCGGACAATTCCTGCTCCGTTGACAGGGCATTTATCGACGAGCTGAAAGAAAATCCTGCTGTGGATGCGGTTTATGGCCGGATGTTTGCGTATGATGTGCCTGTTACGGTGAATGGGGCAGAAAGGACCGCCATCTTAGTTTCGTATGAGCAGCAGCAATTTGAATGGGCTTCTGACTATTTGCAATCCGGCTCATTGGAAACGGTACAAAGTGAATTGAATACCGGGCTGACCGTATATGATACACAAAACAGTATGCAGGTTGGCGACACGGTTACAATGCAAATTGGCGGCCAGCCTGTGGAAATACAAATTACAGGGCTTCTCTCAACCAGCCCGTTCAATAATACCGGCGATTCCGGCATTATCATTGTTTCCGAAGATACCTTCCGTCAGATCACCGGGGAAGAAAACTATACCATCATTGATATGCAGTTATCCTCTGACGCGACAGATGAAGATGTGAATGCGATTCATCGCACCTACGGAGCCGGATTTGATTTCGTAGACAAACGGATGGATAATAGCAGCACATTAGGCGTTTATTACTGTGTATGGCTGTTCCTCTATGGTTTCTTGGCGCTGATTGCGTTAATTACCGTATTCAATGTGATCAACAGCATTGCGTTGAGTGTTTCAGCCAGAACAAAGCAGTACGGCGCTTTCCGGGCGATTGGGTTAAGTACCCGCCAGCTTTCCAGAATGGTAATTGCCGAAGCATCCACCTATGCGATAACCGGCTGTGTGGTTGGTACTGTGCTGGGATTGATCTGCAATAGAGTCCTCTTTGCCCTGCTGATAAATTCTAAGTGGGGAGATCCCTGGGCTATTCCCTGGGTGGAACTTGGAATTATCGTATTGATTATGGTACTTTCTGTGGTTTTGGCTGTTCGCGGGCCGATCAAAAAGATGCAGAAGATGTCCATTGTAGATACAATCAGCGCACAGTAATAGCTTTTCAACAGTATATATAAGTGGGACTGCCACATCAATGGGAAATCATAGATGCGGCAGTCCCTTTCTTTATCTTTGGAAGGCGATGACGGCTAAGGCATAAGCAAACTTCGGACTATTTTGACCAGAAGATTATCTCATTGCGTCGTCCTTAAAGTGGTGGAATATACCCTAATTGAATAGCTTTTGTGATAGCTTCTACTGCTGAAGAAACCCCTAATTTTTCAAATATGTGCTGCAAATGATTGGATACCGTTCTCTCACTCATAAAAAGCTGTTCGGCAATTTCTTTCCTTTTAGTTCCTCCGGCCAGCAGAAGCAGAACTTGCTTTTCGGTCTCTGTTAGTTCCTCTATATAGGTTCCATCTTTTTCAAAGTAGGTGGAGCCATTATTTATTGCTTCCAGAATATGCAGCAGTTCTTCGGGTTCAATATCTTTGTTGATAAAACCTTTTGCCCCCAGCTTTTCAGCTTCTTTTCTGTAAACGGGCAGATCATATCCTGACAAAATTACAATTTTTTGGTCGGGATATTTTTGTAAAAGGTTCTGTGCCAGGAGCAGGCCATCTTCCTCGGACAGTTTTCCAAGATTGATGTCCATTAGGAGAATATCCGGCTTGTCCCTTCCAATCTTTGCCTCTATTTCATCAACGGATTTGATATTTGAAAACTGTTCAATGGATGGGAAGTCTGATAATACAATCGCCAAACTTTGAGCAAAAAGCGCATGGTCATCGACCAACAAAACTCGCATAGGATTCATCTCCTTTCATGGGAATAAAGATGCTGACATTGGTTCCTCCATTTGGATTTTCTTTGATCGTCATTTTGCCATTCAAAAAGGATACCTGCTCCTGAATCGAGGCAAGTCCGTGATGAATGGAGTGATCTTCGGGAGGGGTTGAAAATCCGGCTCCGTTGTCTGACACTTGCAGGATAATCATGTCATTTTCCTGTTGCAGCCTCACATCAATTCTTGCAGCATGGGAATGTTTGAGGGCGTTTACAGCCAACTCTCTCGCAAACCGACAGATCAGCATTGTGTACGGTTCCACTAAAAAAATATCGTCTTTACAATCCAGGGCAATCAAGGTATCACTATCATTGGTAATAGAGTCCAGGACGCTTTGAAGGTTCTCTTTGAATGTCAAGTTCTTTAATAATTTTGGATGGTATGCCTGCATCTGGGACCGTATGGAAGATGTGAGTTTTCGCAGCGTATCTTCCAATAGCTGCTGAATTTCGAGCTGCCCAGCCTTACGCACCAGATTCTTCATGGAAAGAAGATCCTGTAAAATATCATCGTGCAGGTAATTGGTAAACTCTTTTCGCAGTGCTTCTTCATGTTTAAGCTGCGCTATTGTGTATTCATAAAATGAAGGAACGGCTTCGGAGGTGTTATTCTCTGATCTGCTCGCTTTCCAAAATAACAGCAGGCGATAGAGCAGTCCACAAAAAACGAGCAAGTAAAGCAGCGTAATCGCGGTTAAAATGGGCAAACCAAACAACCATACAATTAGTACGAAGCTGGCAATGCAGAATAAAAGAAAAATAGCAGTTGTGGGCCAGCTTAATGAAAAAAATGGCTTTTGCTGATGATCCGTCCGAAAAATGATACTGTGGATACTGACAAATGTAAGCATGACGATGAGGTATAGTCCCATCTGCTCAACATAGTTTTCTTTCCGAGAAAAAGCTATCACATAGCAGATAAATGGAAGCAGGACAAAGATTGCTGAAAATAGCAGTTGCTTTCTTTGACTTCTTAAAACAAACCATACTCTTTTTCGATGAATTACAGATATAGCAATGCACCAGGCAAAGGAAACCAGAAATTGAATGTTGTAGAGAATGTAAAAAGATTCTCTGTCAATAAAAAAACTGAGGGTTGCTGTAAAGCAGAGGATGGCTGTCCCGGACAGGAATATCCTTCTTCCCTTGTAATTGGCTCCTTGAAAAAGAAACGCCTGCACAAAGTTCATCAGTTGATACAAACAAATCGGAAGAATAACAACGGATGCCGTATCTGCAAGGGAATAGGAACCAAATAGCGACAATCCAAAATGCCATCCAAATAGTATCAGGAGAATTGCAAATTGTGATAAGACAGGATTCCCTTTTACGTTTTTACCGGATATATAGTATCCGTCCCAAAACAGAAATGTCAGAAGTACAATATGAACGATATTTTCTGCTGGTATTGTAGCTCCGATAGTATTCATTACGCATAGAAATGCGATAAGCAATAGCTGATTGAGTATCATTAAGCCTTGCAGTACCATATATTTTCGTTTCAAAGAAGCACCTCCTATCCTAATATATTTTACTTCATTTGCACCATATCCGCAAGGAAGTGAAAGGTCCTGACAACCGCAGGCAGCCGGTACCCATACTGGATGCCGGCTGCCTGCAGCACTATTAGTTTATCGCTGCCTTATAGCAAGAGTGTTTTGTTACCTGATAATAGATAAAGTAAACGATGGAGAAAATTCCAATGGCCAGGGCTATGGGCAGGATAACCTCACTTGCCCGTCCCAGCACATCGTCCATCAATGCCGATTTGTAACATATAATGGCAAAAATGCTGTGCAGCATACCTATCATATAAGGGATCACAAAATAAATCTGAATCTGCCGCCGGACACAGCGTTTTATCATATTCCTATTATATCCCATGCGCTGAAGGATGTTGTAATCATCCCGATCATAGGTGACGGCAGACAGGTTTTGAAAATAGAGGATGCTGCCGGTAGCAATCAGGAAGATAATGGTGGCAAATGCGATCAGCAGATAGGTAGAGCTGTTCTGTTGGATGATTTCAGTCTGCCGTTGCCATGCGCTTGCAAGATAGATGTTCTCAGGCATAGCGTCTTTCAAAATCGTATAGGCAGCCCCATCGGTACGGGTCGTTCCACCATTGATGCTGACAACCGTGATCTGTTCAGGCTGTCCGTTTGCTATGGTTTGATAAAGCTGGTCGGAGACAAGAAGCGTAGCAACACTATTTGCAAACCCAATCGGATTATCCAAGGTGGTCTGAACAACCGTTACATCTGTTGTAGCTCCATCACCAATGTTCAGATGATAAACAGCACCGACATCAGAGTTTTCAGGGTCAGGCCGGTATTTCACCAAAACACATTCGTCATCACTAAGCTCAGAAATCGAACTTTCTTTTCCCTGGCTGCTCAGTAAAGTATTGTAGTCGGTCAGACTCATGCACTCAAATCCGGGTGTTCGCACTTCTTCGCCGCTAATGCTGTATTCATCGGGAAGGTGATCTGATGTGGCCGTGATTTTTAGCAAGTCAGTTTCTTGTACCTGATATTCCTGGCTATTTAATTCTTCGGCTAATGCTGCCTGCGCTTGCTTGCTTTGCTGTTCGTCCTCAACCCGGTATTCGATTGCAGACGGAATAATCCGTTCCACAGCTCTGTAAGGATACCAAACCGAAAGCGTGGTTGCCCCAAAAACGGAAAGTGTTCCGGCAACCAGCAAAATCAAAAGGATCAGTGACTTTGCATTGGATCGGATACGGTGCATAAATTTGGGAACAACAACAATCGTATTTTCCCGGTACAGAATACGGTGGCGATTTTTGACACACTGGCATACAAAGGGGACAAAGGAATAAACGGATAATACTGTGCCAACTACTACCAGTACCAGAGTCAGCAATGCAATAGGCGAAAAGCCAATCGTTGTCCAAACAGATTGAGTACCACGAACCATGTCCAGTGCCAGGGCATACCCACCGAGCAGAAAAACAATTCCGATGATGGAGAAAACGATATTCGGGCGGACAGGCTTTTCCACCTTTTTTTCCAAGCGCACCAGATCCAAAAGGGTTGATTTTAGGAGCAATACTGCATTGGAAAGTGTAAGGGTGAGCAGCACAGCAAGGATAAACAGGAAGATTGAGCCGACAGCCTGGGGATTGATAAACGGAATGGCCCCCATATCAATCGTTAAATCAAGCAAAGCAACAATTCCCGCAGTTACGCCGATGTGCAACAGGCTTCCAGCTAAAATGCCGACAATCGTACCGCCAAGGCAGACGAAAATATTTTCTATGGTCAGCAGGCAGAGCATATCCCCTTTACGGTATCCAAGCAGAGCATAAATGCCTAATTCTTTCATTCGGCGGCGCATGAAGAAATTGTTTGAGTAGAACATGTAGAACACAACAAACACCATGATAAATACAGCGACTACGCTGCACATCATTTCTACACGGCCATCCGATGAGATCTTTTCCATGATAATCTCATTCATGGAAAAAGAAGTGAAGCAAAAGTAAACCATCAAAACGAAAGAAACGGACATAAGATACAGGGAATAAAAAGAAAAGTTCCGTTTCAGATTTTTTAATGCTATTGTCGTTAAATTCATACGCTCACCCCCAGTTACCGCTTTTCGTCCTGGCGGGCAGATTCCTGCATGATAGCCTCATAGAAGTGCCGCCGTTCAGCATCGTGGCGTTGCAGTTCAGAGATGATATGTCCATCTTTGAAGTAAAGGATGCGGTCTGTATAGCTGGCAGCATAGGGATCGTGCGTAACCATGAGAATTGTGGTTCCCAAGGTGTGGTTGACTTCTGTTAATGCAGTAAGCAGTTCGGTGGCGGAGCTGGAATCCAGTGCGCCGGTAGGTTCGTCAGCAAAGATCAGCGGAGGCCGTTTCACCATTGCGCGAGCTGCCGCCACACGCTGCCGTTGGCCGCCGGACAATTCGCTGGGATATTTTTTTAGCTGGGAGTCAATTCCAAACAGTTCAGCCAGCTCCTTAACTTTCCTGTCGATTTCCTGCGCTGGCTTGTGAAGCAAAGTCAACGGGACGGCAATATTTTCGCGTACTGTCAGACTATCTAAAAGATAATATTCCTGGAAGATAAAGCCCAGATTGTTTTTGCGAAAATCCGCAGCCTGTCCCTGTCCCAGCTTTTCAATATGGGTTTTACCCATGATAATATGGCCGCTGGTCGGAATGTCGATTGTAGATAAAACATTCAGAAGGGTTGTTTTTCCAGAACCGGAAGCACCCATGATGCCTAAGAATTCGCCCTGCTTAACTTCAAAAGATACATGATCGAGGCCGGGCTTGGGTTGGTTCTTATAAATTTTGGTTACATCCATAACTTGTAATAGTGTACTCATATACATTCGCTCCTTTCATAGTTCCTCTTTAAGTATAAAGAACTCGAAAGAATAAGGCATGAGTAATTCACGCAGTTATTGTTTGCGTGAATTACTCATGCCTTCTCCTTTGCAAAGCGATAAAATAGAACTCAACTATATCAAGAGTTCCTTACTAAACTGTAAGCTAAAATTCACCTGAATGTAAGCTGGTTCCTGTAAAATTGCAAATAGATAGTTGTCGGTAAGGAGGAAACAAGGGTGAGAAAAATACTTGTTGTAGATGATAATTTAGATTACCTGGAATTGTTGGCCTCTGTTCTGGGAAAGTATTTTGAGGTTTACGAGGCAACAGGGGTAAAAGACGCCCTGCGGGTGTTGGGCGACAAAGAAAAAGAAATTGAGGCGATCTGCTCTGATTACAACATGAGGGATGGCACAGGATTAGATTTGCTTGAAAAAGTCCGTCAAGAGGGCATAACCATTCCATTTCTGCTTATGTCCGGTGATGACGACCATGTACTTAAACAAAAGGCAAGGCTTTATGGCGGAGATTTTTGCAGTAAAACGGATTGTGATTTTATCGAAAGAATAAAGGCATTAGTCAAATCAGAAACATAATTTTGTTTTACCTGGTCGGTCTATGGCTTATCAGGAAATTTGTTCAATAAAATTAGAAGTGAGGTAATCACATGAGTGATTTTGTAATTGAAACAAGGGGATTGACAAAGGTATATGGAGAACAAACGGCTGTCAATTCTGTTAATCTCCATGTTAGAGCAGGCCGTATATACGGGCTGCTTGGCCGCAATGGAGCAGGAAAAACCACGATAATGAAGATGATCCTGGGACTCGCGCCGATTACTTCCGGCGAAGTGGATGTGTTCGGCCAAAACATCAAGGGCCGAGAGAAACAAATTTATCCCCGCATTGGCGCAATCATTGAAAATCCCGGTTTTTATCCCAATCTGACCGGTACAGAGAACCTTAAAATTTTCGCTGAAATGCGCGGGATCTACCACCATAATGCGGTAAAAAGCGCCTTAGAGGTTGTAGGGCTTCCTTATCGGGACAAAAAGCTATTCAGCAAATATTCTCTTGGTATGAAACAGCGCCTTGGCATAGCCAACGCAATCCTGCATGATCCGGAATTGCTGATATTGGACGAGCCAACCAATGGGCTTGATCCCATTGGTATTGCCGAAGTACGCAATTTCATCAAGGATTTAAGTGTCGAGCGCGGTAAGACCATTTTAATTTCCAGCCATATCCTTTCTGAAATTTCTCTGCTGGCAGACGACATCGGAATCATCGACCACGGTGTATTGCTGGAAGAAAGCAGCATGGAAGAACTGGAAAAGAAAAACCGCAAGTATATCCTGCTCCAAGTGTCTGATGCGTCAAAGGCCTCTCTGCTTTTAGAGCATGAATTTCATGTGAAGGATTATGCCATGCAGGATGAACATACTTTGCGGCTTTATGACACTGCCCTTGATGTGGCGGCAATAAATAAATTTTTGGTAATGCAGGATGTGGCGGTTATCGGCTCCCAGCTTTGCCATGACACCCTGGAGGATTATTTCAAGGAGATCACAGGGGGTGTTGGGATTGCTTAAAATGCTCAAGATAGAATTTTCTAAGATGCGGCGGCGTCCGTTTATCCTGATTGCTACTTTGGCTGCGGTGATTTTGCCTGCGCCTATCTCCCTCTTGGCGGCAAGAACCGGGCAAGGGTACGATTTTTTATATAAGTCTGTTATCAACTTGGGACAGCTTATGCTTCTGATCCCTGTCCTCTGTATTGTGGCGGCAATGCTGTTTTTTGAAGAACGCGATAACAACACATTGAAATCATTGAAGATCGTTCCTGTTTCGATGAATATGCTGGCTTCTTCAAAACTGATCGTGCTATTAGTTGTTTCTGTTCTCTATTCAATTTTGGCGTTCGTATCAACGGTAGTATTTTCGTTGATCGGTCACATGACGGTGGAGCAGTTTGCAATTAAATTATTGTTCTGTATTGCTGCGGGAATTATGGTATGGGTTGCCTCCCTTCCTTGCATTGCCCTTATTGTCGTATTCAATAGGAATTACATTTTCTCTGTATTATGTTCTTTCTTGTATGCGGTTATGGGATTCATCATTACTAATGCAACCATTCGGACGGCTGCTCCCAATGTTTTTATGATATTACCTGTAAACGTAATTAACAGATGGCTCCTTCCTTTTTTTCAAAATTTAGATACGGCAAGCTACCCATTTGATATAGGGCCAAGCTCGGTAAGCACAATCTTCTGTGTGATATATCTCCTGATATATACGGTGGCATTTGGTTGGATCATCTGTAATCGCTTTAGAAAATGGGATAATTAGCGGTGAATGGTATGCGTTTGATAAAAGATGAATTTATAAAATTAAAGCGGTGTAACATCCTTTGGGTAGGGATCATAACGCTGTTGTGTTCGCCTCTGCTGTCCGTATTGCAGCAGGAATCCTTAAACGCCCCTATTACTGATTATGGGTATGCCAATTTGGTAAACGGGGTAATTTGGAACAATATGGGCTTTTTCCTTCCTGTTACACTGATGCTGCTGGGCGGTTACATGATAAACCGGGAATACACGGACGATACGCTGAAAGAAATATTTACGATCCCCATTTCTTACAAGAAATTGATGCTGGGGAAAATCGGCGCTTTGCTTATATTATCTATTCTTTACAGTTGTTATAGCTTTCTTCTGGCGACAGGAATAAGTGCGATTTTTTATCCCGGTGGTTTGAACGGTATGGCAGTAATAAAGGCACTCATTCAAATCTGCGGGATGGGACTTTGTATCTGTATTTCCATACTGCCGTTTGTTTGTTGGTGCGGGGCTGCTAAAAACCGTTTTTGGGTAGGGACAGTTCTTGTATTTGTGTATGGATTCTTAGGAATCCCATTGGCTGGACACGGATTTCAGGATTATTACCCTATAAGCGCAGGATTGTCGATTATTCAATATTCAGGAGATACAGGAAGTACAACAACCGACTTCCGGCCAGAAATTGTGGGTATTGTGTTATTGTCCACACTATTTCTATCATTGCTAATTTTGATTATCCAAAATAAAAGCAAATAATCCTAAAAATAGAATATTGGGGATAATTAAAAGATTCAAAATATGCTCTTATTTTAAATGCAATCAGCATACCACAAATTGAAAGGGAGGTGTTTACATGGGAAAGTAATGATTTTAACTTTCAAGGATGACGAGGATCAGGTTTTGAATAAAGTATTGACCTTGTTATCTGGTGAACCAAAGTTTATGACTGTTCAACATGATACTGCTCCAGTGTTCACCTTCCCCGGCCTCACAATCCACCCTTATCAGCGTCAGGTGTTCCGGGGAGAAACGGAAATACCACTGACCCATCTGGAATTTAGCGTCCTTCTTTATCTGGCGCAGCAGCCCGGACGGGTGTTCAGCCAGCAGCAGATTTTTGAAGCTGTCTGGAATGAGGACAGTGAAACATGTCAACATTCTGTTGTCAGTATCATTCACCAGCTCCGCAAGAAGGTAGAGCCTGATCCGGCGCAGCCGGTTTATATCCAGACCGTGATTCATACCGGATATAAGTTTGTCGTACCAAAGGAATAAAACACGGGAACCCGCTGACCTTCACCGGCTGCCGGGCTCCTTTTTCTTCCCGCTCGACTTATTCTGTCGAGATTTGACGACTATTCTGACTGCGCTCCTATCGCAGACAAACTTCCCCATGATTTGACAACGATATAATTTCCTTAGATTCCATAAGTAGGAACCCGTTCTGATTGAACGGCAGCTTTGCAGTCCATTTGAACGAATGACAAATTTAGCCGCCGTTTCTTTTTAAGGATAGAATAATATAAAATGAGTAAAACCAGCAGGGCATAAAAACTTATTAACCCTACTGGTTTTATTCAGAATCTTTGTTTTTTGGATTGCTCTGGAGAGCCAGGAGCTGCTCAGCCAGATAGTTCAGTGTGTTTAAAAGAATCTGGCGGCTCTGAGGACTGCAGGACTGGAACTTTCCGATGAAGCGCTGAATCTTCTCGTCTGTATCAGAAATTTCCGGCTCGAACAGAGTATTGGCGGAGATTCCCAGACGTTTGATGAGTGGATACAGAATTTCATAGGAAGGGTTCATTTGTCCTTTTTCAATCATCTGGACTGTTTTGATGGCCACATTGGATTGATCGGCCAGTTCCTGTTGCGTCAGACCGCAAGAAATTCTGGCATTCCGTATGCAGTTGCCCAGATATAGTAACCTGTCTTTAGGCATAATTATTCACCTCACATATATTCTATCTTGCCGATTAAGGTTTTTGCATAACCTTATCGTGCATATTTGATAGGCAATATTATGCCGATATATAAATGAATTTATAGCCTTGGTGAAAAGCCAATTAAAAAAAACGGCTTTTCACAGCAGGGCTTATTTGCGTTTCCCATCTGTGTTCTGCCGTCAGGAGAAACATGGATGGTTTTGTTTTGAAGAAAAGAAAAAGGGTTGGTCTAGGTGATCAGTTAAAAAAATTTTATCTGCAGATGGGCTACCGTACACTCTTCAAAGAGTATTATCATACCTATTTCACTGGTATAAAATTCCATATGGCATAAAGCTAAAAAGCAGCGTCAGGAAGCTCAAAAAACTCCCTGGCGTTATTTTTTGTCGAATTTTGTGGAACTTTCTCCACAAACCTCGAAATCGAGGGCCACCGATCATCAGAGGAAGATTCTGATGAAAGGTTTTGGAGAAGTTGGAGAAAAGTTTTTTAAAAAAATTTTCCGCTTTTTCGATTTTTTGTCAGTTTCCCTCCTGTCCTCGCTGTGAAAGGGAGGATCAGGCGTCTTTTACTACGGCTTTAAGCAGAAGGGAGGTGATCCCTTTTGAAATTGAACCGTCAGGAAAAAGAAATCGTGCGGAGAAAATTTTGTGCTTACTGCATTAAAGTTCTGCATGGTGAGGCACTGAATTATCTTGATGAATTGGAGCGGCAGAGAAAACGGGAAGTGAATTTTTCAGAACTTCTGCAGAAAGACCTAGACGCTCTGTATTGCTGTGATGATTATGATATAGCAGATTATTTCACCGTTATGGGCAGGCAGGTTCCAGTCCGTAATGAATGGATATACAAAGCACTGAAAAAACTTCCCATAAAAAAACGGGAAATTATTCTGATGCTTTATTTCCTGGATATGACGGAGAAAGAAATCGCTGCCTGCCTGAAATTGGTGCAGAGTACCGTGCATTATCACAAAGATGATTCTTTAAGACTTATGAGAAAATTGATGGAGTGAATCTACATATGAAATCTAAGAAGCATAGAGAACCGCCGGAGTTTGAAACCATCCAGGCGGCTATCGAAGGTGACGCCGAAGCAATCAATCAGGTGCTTTCCTATTTTCAGTCATTTATCAAGAGTGAGTGTAAGAGAGAATACAAGGATGATTTTGGGAGAGTTCACTATGTGACGGATGAATATATGAAAAGGCGGATGGAGACAAAGCTGATTACAAAAATTCTGGATTTTAAGATCCGGCTATAAGCTAAGGACAGGAATATTCCCTTTCTATTTCTGATCCTGAACGTACTGTACCTTGAAAACTGAATATTTTATCCTGCAGGACGTAAGGAAACAGTGGAGCCGGGCGGCAGATACGCCAGGATGATTCAGCATCAATTTTCACTTTGCGACATCGTGACGTAAAGTTTAGGTTTATATACAAATAGGGAATTTGAAGATGGATAGGAGCGAAGAAATATCATGCTGCGGGCAGAGTGTGGGAACTTTGTGGCGAGGATACTTCCGGAGAGGCTACTCCGGTCTGAAAAGATGGTGAGATACCAATGAGGCTGTTCCCCCGACAGCCACCTGCAGGATTCTTTTGCAGTGATGAAAGGGGAGAATGAAATGGATACAAAAAAGTTACTGCGATATACAATGCAGTTGGCTATGTTAAAACAGCTTTTAACAAAGAAATTGATTGATGAAAATGAGTATTCTTTGATACAGAAAAGATTGATGAAAGATTATGGTATCGTTTCCAATATTACCGCTTGACGAATCATTTGTGTCAACATATAATAAAATTAACACTATGATAGGGATACAAATTAGGGAGCGGAAAATGGAAATAGAATTGATTAAGGCAAATGACTTTTCCAAAGGTTCTGCCGGAAAACGTGTTGAGCGATTGAGAGTTGCCGCTTATTGTCGTGTGAGTACGGACGATGAGGATCAAACTAAAAGTTATAATTCTATGGTGAGATATTATACGGATCTCATTCAAAATAACAATGAGTGGGTTTTTGCAGGCATTTATGCTGATAAAGCTATTACAGGAACTAAAACGGATAAGAGAAACGAATTTCAAAGGCTGATCCAGGATTGTATGGACGGGAAGATTGATCTAATCATCGCAAAAAGTATCCCACGTTTTGCCAGAAATACGCTGGATACTTTAAAATATGTTCGCATGCTGAAAGAGAGAAATATCGCAATTTATTTTGAAGTAGAAAAAATCAATACCATAAAAGACGGCGAATTTCTTATGACAATTTTAAGTTCTGTGGCGCAGCAGGAGGTTGAAAATACTTCTGCCTATGTGAAAAAAGGATTAAAGATGAAAATGAAACGTGGGGAACTTGTTGGTTTTCAGGGTTGTACTGGATATGATTATGATGTGGCAACAAAATCAATTTCTATTAACGAAGAAGGGGCAGAAGTTGTTCGTTATATATTTGAGCGGTATGTAGCGGGAGCCGGAAGCACTATGATTGCCAGAGAACTAAATGAACAAGGGATAATGACGATTAAAGGAAATCTTTGGGTGCCATCTAGTGTCATGGGAATTATAAATAACGAAAAGTATAAGGGCGACATTTTACAGGGAAAGACATTTACGGCTGATCCGATCTCAAAAAGGCGGTTGCAAAATTTGGGGGAAGAAGATCGGTATTATATACATGATCATCACAAACCGATTATTTCAGAAGAAATGTTTGCCAGAGCGCAGGAAATCAGAAGGCGCAGAAACGTAAACCGCAAGCATGGCGTTACACCTGGAAAAAGAGAAAAATTCAGTCGTCAGTATGCGTTTAGCTGTTTGCTGGAATGTGGATTTTGTGGAGCCAATCTTTCACGCAGACGTTGGCACAGCAATTCAAAGTATAAAAAAACAATATGGCAGTGCGTGAAAGCTACGAAAAAAGGTAAGCGTTTTTGTCCGGATAGTAAAGGAATCCCAGAGCAGGTAATAGAGGAAGCCTTTGTGGAGTCATACCGGATGCTTTGCAGAGACAATAAGGATGTATTGGAAGAATTTTTGAAGCGTACTGAAAAAGCTCTTGGAGAAAATTCTGCAAAGGATCAGTTGAACAAGCTTCAAAAAAAGATTGATAATCTTTCATATAAGAGAAAAAAGCTGTTGGATAATTATTTGAGCGGCATTGTGGAGCAGGATATTTATGAAGAAACAGACGTAAGTCTCAAAACAGATTTAAGTAATACAAAAGCTAAGCTGGAGTATTTCCAACAGCAGGCAGATGAAGAAAGTTCGCTGCAAAGGAGAATTACAGATTTTAAGAAAGCACTGTCTCAAAATGAGGTGCTGGAGGAATTTGACAGAGGTATCTTTGAGAGTATAATTGAAAAGGTAATCGTTGGCGGTTACGATGAAAATGGAGAAAAAGATCCCTATAAAATCACTTTCATATATAAAACAGGATTTACAAACGGAATTGGAAATGCAAAGAAGCGTTTTGGAAAGTCCGTTGGTGTCGGGGACAAAGCGAAAAAAATGTGTTCCGATGTCAGTGACAAGGTGAAGGATGTGTATTCCAATATTAGTGACAACACATGTCGAGACGGTTGTTCTGCTGTCCGCTGTATCTTATTGAAAATTGAATTGCTGAGATCGGGAATTCATTCCAATAAGGAGGAGGTTTTATGGCTATAATTGATGGAAATAAGGCGATTCAAGATATTCTCATTAGGAGCCTTGAATTGGATACATATGAGTATATTATGAATCAGGCATATAAAGCCAATATTGCGCGGGACAATGATTTTCAGAAAAAGTTTAACCATTTTTATAGAATCAGAAGAGGCAGTAAATGGAGAGAAAAATACTACGAAATTTTTGAGAATAACAAAACAAATAAGGATGAGGTGACATTTGAAAATATTCTTTGTAATATTTACGTTTTTACGGATAAAACAGAAGCATCTTTTGCCAGTAAAATGTTAGCCACAATAAATCCAGAAAAGCCGATATGGGATAGCAGGGTACTTTCCTTTTTAAATCTTAAACCAAAAGGAAAAAATGTAAGTGAATTACAGGACTCTATGATAGAGATTTATGCACAAATTGAAGAATGGTATCGTGTATATTTGGCGACAGATGAGGCCAGGGAGAATATTAGCCTTTTTGATAGATTATTTCCACAATATAGTTGGATAAGTGATGTCAAGAAAATCGAGTACTTAATTTGGGGATTAAAAAAGCAGGAGATACTGTAAATAGTTTCCGTATAGCATCGGTTAGAGATAATCGGTGCTTTTTCACGCCCGAATCAATCCGGCCTTTCTGCGTTCTTTTAACGGAGATGAGACATGGTTCCGTTTTTATTAATTTTGGCGCGAAAAGTGTTGGTTTTTTTCGGCAGGGATTTTGCATGGCATTGATTTAGAGATAGAGCATAAAGAAGTTTGCGGGGGATTATCGTCTGGGAGAATTAGATTTATAAAAAATTATTTTTATTAAAACTTTTCTGCAGCTGCCCTTGTCTAAGCTATAGAAATAAAAAAAGAAAGGAATAGAGTATGGAACCACAAAGAATACACAATGAAAGTAAAAAGGGGAAAATCAAAGACTGGATCGCAAAACATTCCGCAGGTGTGGCGCTTGCGGCCGCGCTGATTGCATTAGGCAGGGCGGTGGGAATCGGCAATTTATTTGCGGCGCCGGGATCGTGGAAGGATCTGACGGCAGATACAGGACTTTCGATGATGCTCTCCTCCCATGATTTTATAGCGCTGTTTTTAGCCGTATTGGCGGTCGTGCTGGGCAGAAGGGCAATGAAAAGGCAGGAAGGACCAAAGAAAAAAGGGAGGGGAGGATTTGTGATCGGCATTGTCTGCATTGTCATTTTGGTGACACCCATCGGAGATGCCCTTTCTTTAATGACCAGCACATTTCCAGTGTGGATCAGGACCGCCTATTACGGAATGACCGGACAGGAAGACAAGCTGGAAGAATTAAACCAGATTGCGAACGATGGAGGGAAAACAATACCGTTAAAAGAGGGGGAATATCTGTTGGATGCGCATTTGAATAAAGCAACAAATCCTGCCTCTGGAACAGAGATGAATGTAACGGGAACTCTGACAAACCAGACGGAGCAAGAGTGGGAGTCGGTTACCATTTCTTTGATCGTGGTGGATGCGCAAGGTAATCCAAAGAAAGTCCAGTCCTATGATGAGGTTCCCATATTGGAAGCGGTGATCCCTTCGCTTTCGCCAGGAGAAACAGCAGAATTTGAGACGGAAAACTATCCGGGGATACTGGAATCGGATTATGAAAATCTGACGGATTTTCAGATCGTAGATATCAGTTATTTTGAGCCGGTAGAAAATAATTAGAAAAGGAGAAAAGAAAATGAAACGAAGAAAAATGTTAAAAGGTCTGTTTGTATGTATGATGGTAATGGTTGTTGCGGGAGCTTTATGTGCCTGCGGAGGAAATGAGTGGGTTGGAACATATGGAGGAACTTCTGCAACTGGAAACAAAGTAGAGATCACAGTGAATGAAGATGGAACTGTGGAATATAACGAGAATGGAGATATAGAAGAAGGGACCTGGAACGAAAATGAAAACAGCATCGAGCTTGATTTTGACGGCGCGGTTTCTTCCACCTGTGAGCCGCTGATCGTGACCATGTCCTCTGACGAAAGTACGATCACTGTGGAGTCGGACAGCAGTAATTGGAATGCGGATATTTACCAAAGGCGCTAGGGGAGCAGAAAGGGGTGAAAAAACTGAAGAATATTAATGTGATCCACTGGTTTGTCTGTCTGGTCAGAAAGGATATGGATGAGTATGTGGAAAATAAAGATAAGAAACGCGGTTTGTATCGTTCTCTGAGAAAAAAGTTGAATCTTCTGCGTTTGGGAGAAGAGGATGATTGACGATATATTATATTTTAACTATAATCTTTGTGGGAATTTACAATTTTTACAGGTTTAGAATTTTCCTGTTTCAATAATAGAAGAGAAAAAGGAGGAAGAAACGTGAATTATACAGAGGCAGTTGCCCTCGCAAAAGCGGGGAATGAAAGGGGGTATGGGTTTCTTTATGAAGCCACCTATAAAAGCAAATATTACTTGGCGCTCCAATATATGAAGAATGAAGAAGCGGCGGAGGACGTCCTGCAGGAAGCGTATCTGAGAGCTTTTAGGAAAATAGATACACTGGCGGAGCCGGAAGCATTCCCGGGATGGATGGGGAAGATTGTAGCGAATACGGCAAAGAATATGCTGGCCAAAAAGAATCCAATGCTGTTTTCTGAAATAGGGAGCGAGGATGAGGACGACAATTTTGAATACCGGATTGAAGATGACAGTATTGAAAACCAGCCGGAATTGTCCTATACAAGACAAGAGACACAGGAGTTGGTGCGCCAGATGATCGATTCCCTCTCAGAAGAGCAGAGACTGTGTATCCTGATGTTCCATATTGAAGGCGTGCCCATCAGTGAAATCGCGGCCACTCTGGGGTGTTCAGAAAATACAGTTAAGTCCCGTCTGAATTACGGACGGAAGAATCTGAAGAAGAGAGCAGAAGAACTGCAGAAAAAAGGTTACAAATTGTACAACGTGGCTCCGCTGCCGCTGTTCCTCTATCTGCTTCGGGCACAGGCTGGATATTTGTCCGCGGATGGAACGCTGGCTGCCGCGGGAAGATCAGCGGCTCAGACCGTCTTTCAGTCAATCTCTCAGACAGGAGCGGCTGGAACTGCGGGAGCAGGAGGAGCGGCAGGAGGGCAGATGGCCTCCGGAGCCCAGACAGCAGCAAAAGCAGGAGGAGCGGCCAAAGCCGGCTTGCTGCATACGACCCTGGGAAAAGTGGCGGCAGTGACGGTAGGTGTATGTCTGGCGGGAGGCGCCGCGTTCTATGGCGTTTCTCAGTTTATGGATCGGGACGAAGAACCGGCAGCCGTCCAGGAACAGCAGGAACCGGAAGAACCCCAGGAGCAGCAGGAACTAGAACAAGAGCCAGAAGAAACGCCGGAAGCGGTAAGAGATGAAGAATATCCGGAATTGATCGCTGGAAATCTTACCAAGGAAGAATTGGAATATGTGCTTGCCTATGGCCCCCAGGAGATTCCGGAGCAAGGATTCCAGGAAGATGAGATCGAGCAGATTTTAAACGCCCTTTGCGAGGCTTCCAGTCGGAGCGGAGACATGATCGAAGAATATGGGGTGGATGCAAATTGGCGTCCCCAGTTTTCCGCGGAAGATATAAACCGTATGTTTGCCTCCTTTAGTGATCACCAGTTTACAGAAGAAAATGATGAAGACGGCGTAGAGTACGGTGTCAACATTGATGGAGATGTGCTTACATACGTTCCGGCAACCCTCAACTATATCTGTGAGGCCCAGATTACTTCGGCGGAGTATACAGATGAAGAGATGGACCTGTATTATACCTATGATTACAGAGGGGAGAGCAGACAGGAAAGCACCCAGAAAAAGGCGGTGCTCATGCCGAACGAGGAAGGATTATACCAGATCGTCAGGATCGAGGAAGTGGAATCTGTCGATGGCCAGGGAGGAACAGACACTGGAAATTCCGAGAATCTTCAGTCGGAAGCGGAACTTCCGGTGGGAACTTACAGTTTTGTGGCGCCAGTCGGAGGATTGAGGACCTCTCTTACGATTGAAGCGTCAGGAACCGCTGAGATTATAGAATTTATGTCGGGAACGGGGGAAAGCAATACCACAACTTACCAGATTTCAGTAGAAGGAACAGACCCGGCCAGCGGAATAACGACTTATACTCTTATCCCCGCGGATGGAAGTGACAACAGGATTCTTACCTATGACAGCAATCAGGATATCCTTCACGATGTGAGCGCTGGATTTGACTGGACGCCGGTTGAAAACTAGAAATACAGATATGGTTTTGCTGTTATGACATTGCGGCGGCAGCCGGGAGATCAGATTCCCCCGGCCGCCGCCATATAAGTTTCCGCGGGCAGGAGTTCCCGGCGGCAGTCGTCCAGATACCTTAAGATAGAAGAGACGTCCTCATTGGTGGTCTCCGGATGGAGGAGGCACAGACGGAGAGCCTTTTTCCCGCGCAATTCGGTGGTGAAGATGCCGGCGTATCCACTGGAAAGGATTTTCTGTGCGATTTCCAGATTCAGCCGATCTGTTTCTTCCTCCGTCAGCCCAAAAGGATGGAATCGGAAATTGACTACACACATCTGTGCGGGGGAGAGAAGCTGGACATCCGGATATTTGGAAAGCACCTGCTGGGCATATGCGGCCAGGTCAAAACCGTGGTCGATGGCCTTGCCTATCTGCCTGGATCCCATTACCTGCAGGGTAAGCCAAAGTTTCAGGCCGCGGGCGGGACGAGTGAGCTCCGGCCCCAGATTCCAGGGATTCATAGATTCTTCCTCTGTATCCAGGTCTTTGAGATATTCTGGATGCGAGTGGAAACTGCGGACCATATCTCGTTTGTCTTTGACAAAGACCATGCCGCAGCCATATGTCTGGAACAGCCATTTATGAGCGTCCCAGCTCAGACTGTCGGCAAGCTGGACTCCATCCAGGAGATGACGATGCTTCCGAGACAGAAGGACGGAAGCGCCGAAGGCGCCGTCTATATGCATCCACATCCCATATCTTCGGCAGATAGAAGCAATCTCTGGCAAAGGATCTACGCTTCCGGTATTAGTGGTACCAGCGCTGGCTATGACGGTAAACGGGCGGAGACCTTTGGAGAGGTCTGAGCGGATGGCCTGCTCTAAGGCAGAGGCATCCATTCGGAACGTCATGTCCGTCGGGATCTTTTGGATATGGGACTCTGGGATTCCGATCATGTGCAGTCCTTTTGCTACAGAGCTGTGAGTTTGGTCTGAAACATAGGCGGTCCCCAGAGGCCAGCTTTCTTCCGGCAGGATTTTATCCCTGGCGACAGTAAGGGCTGTCAAGTTGGCCATAGAGCCTCCGGAGACAAAGAGTCCGCCTGCCTGCCGGGGGAATCCTGCCTGTCTGGCAAGCCACTGGAGTAAATTCTGTTCGATGATACAGCCGGAAGGGAAATTAGCGAAACTTCCCGCATGGCGGTTATAGGCAGAGGTCATGATATCTCCAAGCCAGGAGAGGTATGAAGCGCCGCTGGGAACGAATCCTAAGAAACGAGGATGGGCAGAATGGCAGCCAAAAGGGTAGATCTGTTCCGTCATTTCCCAGATGACTTCGTCTGGCTGCCGGCCGTTCTCTGGAATATCCATGTTTCGCAGCCGTTCCAGGAGAGGGGCTCCAGCCGTGGTGATCACTTCTTTTTCCTTCAGATCCTGGCTGAGCAGGAAGAAGTCTTGGATGAATCGCAAGGTGATCTGTTCCAATTCTTTTCTGTTTTCCTTTGTGTTGTTTTTCATATCTGCACCTCACTGAAATTTTTAAAGACGTCTTGATTTTCTTTGCTTATTATAGTAACATTCAGACAGATATTTGTTAAATTCATAGATTTTATATATAGTTGAAAATAATTAATAATTAAAAGATGGAATTTAGAAACATTATTACTTTTTTAAAAGTAGCGGAATTAAAAAATTTTTCTAAAGCAGCGGAAAAGCTGGGGTATTCTCAATCGGCGGTCACAGTCCAGATCCGTCAGCTGGAGAAGGAACTTGGGACCAGACTTTTTGAAAGGCTTGGGAAAGGCGTGGATCTGACAGACAGTGGAAAAGAGTTTGTATTTTACGCCAATGAGCTTTTATATACGGCTGGACAGGCGGCTGAATCTGTAAAGAGAAAAGCGCCGGGAGATAACGGGGAAAAGATGACGGGTGTGCTGAGGATCGGAAGCGCGGAGTCGGTTCTGACATCCCTTCTTCCGGACCTTCTGATGGAATTTCATCATCGTTTCCCGGGGGTGGAGATCATTGTCCAGACAGCGGACCGAATCGACACGTTTATAGAGCGGATCAAGAGCAATCGGCTGGATTTGCTGCTGACGCTGGAGAGAAAGGCGGAATATCCTGGATTGGTGAGAGAGCTGCTGCGCCAGGAAGAGATTATTTTTATCATTCCGGCAGGATGGGAACCAAAGGAGGCGCCCGGCAGTCTTTGGAAGAAAGAAAAGGTGGTCAGCCTTCCCTTTGCGCTCACAGAAAAAGGGGAGAGTTACAGGCATGAGCTGGAGCGGCTGCTGGCAGAGTTTGATCTGGGCATAGAAGCGCAGTTAGAAATCGGCAATACGGAGACGATCATGCATATGGTGGAAGCTGGATTTGGCGCCTCGTTCCTGCCTCGCTTCTCGGCGAGAAAAGCGCTGGAACTTGGGAGTGTCCGTAAAATTGAGACGGATCTACCTTCGCTGACAATGTGGACCCAGATGTATTACCATAAGAATAAATGGATTTCTCCCCAGATGGAAGCTTTTATCAGAGTGGTCAGAGAATATTTTGCCCAGGATATGCGGGAAGCGGGAGAGCCTGGAGAAGGAAAGAAAGGAGAAGACGAGAGGATATGATAGAATGTATAGCTGTAGGGATGGGAGGATTTTTGGGAGCGGTCTGCAGATATCTGATCGGTCTGATCCCGATAAGAGAAGGATGTCTGTTCCCAGTAAAAACATTTTTGATCAATATCACAGGATGTTTTGCTATCGGGCTGATCTCTGCCCTGGCGGTGAAAAGTAGCTCGCTAAATCCCAGGCTGGTCCTTTTTCTGAAAGCAGGGGTCTGCGGAGGATTTACTACATTTTCCTCCTTTGCTTTAGAAACGGGCGATTTGGCCAGAAGCGGAAATCTAAAGATCGCGCTGGCTTATTGTATCCTGAGCGGAGCGCTGGGGGTGGCCGCTGTATTTGCGGGACAGGCGGCGGTGAGATAGATGGGAATAGAGATAAAACAAAAAGAAAATAGAAGGGAATGTGTGTAAGATGTTGATCAGACAAGAACGAAAGGAAGATTATAAAGAAGTCTACGAACTGATCCGGGAGGCTTTCGCCTCGGCGGAACACGCGGACGGCAACGAGCAGGATCTGACGGAGGCTTTGAGAAAGGGAAACGCATTTATCCCAGAACTGTCTTTGGTGGCGGAAATTGATGGGAAACTGGCAGGGCATATTTTATTTACCAAGGCCAATATAGGAGAAAAGGAAGTCCTGGTGCTGGCCCCGCTGTCAGTAAGGCCTCAGTACCAGAGGCAGGGCGTGGGAACGGCCCTGATGGAAGAGGGCCATAGGATAGCGAGGGATTTAGGCTATGGTTATGTTCTGGTACTGGGAAGTGAGAAGTATTATCCAAGGGCAGGCTATGTTCCGGCGGAGGTTTTTGGAATTTCTGTTCCGGATGGGATCCCCTCCGCTAATTTTATGGCCTTAAAGCTCCGGGAAGATGCGGGCCCGGTCAAGGGGGCGGTAATCTACCCGGAAGAATTTGGAATGGCTTAACTGGCAGAAGCCTAGCTTTCTTTGCTGGGCCGGACTGCCAGGTCAGAAACATCTACGTTGTCTGGCTGTGACACGGCGTATAATACGGCTTTGGCAATCGCGTCCGGATGTAACCCTACATTGCGGTAGAATTCCTCTACCATGGATTTGGTCTGGGAAGGCGCGATGGTGTGGAGGAGTTCTGTCTGGATTGCTCCAGGGTAGATGGTTGTAGTGCGGATATGGGTGTTTTCCGCAACCGATTCTGCCCGGAAAGAATCCAGCATTGCCCGGACAAAATGTTTCGTACCGCAGTATACCGCATTGCCGGGAACGGATCTGGTTCCGGCAATGGAAGACGTGACGATGATGTGTCCGCTTTTCTGAGCCAGGAATTCAGGAAGAACAGCGGCAATGGAAGTCAAAACGCCTTTGATGTTGATATCTATCATATCCATCCAGTCCTGGACCTTCAGCTCAGACATGCTGCTGCCTGGCATGATCCCGGCATTGGCAAAGAGGACATCGATCCTTTCGAATGTTTCTTTTGCAAGCGCTGCCAGCGCGTTCATATCATCCTGGCTGGATACGTTGGCTTTTAAGCAGATGGCATTTGGGCCGATTGCTTTCGCAAGCTTTTTGAGACGTTCCTCCCTTCTGGCGCCAAGGACGACTTTTGCTCCGTTTGCCGCAAGCAGTTTTGCGGTTTCTTCTCCGATTCCGGAAGAAGCTCCGGTGATCAGGACAACTTTATCTTTGATATTCTGCATGGTCTGTCTCCTTTCCGGGCTGCGTTATTTCAGCCCTGATATCATGTTTCTTAGTTATCACTTGCTTATATCATAAGTAAAAATTCGTTGACTGTAAAATGCTGATTGGGTATCATGGTATAAATATTGATTATACCATGAGAGGAGATGGCATTTATGATAGAGATTTATCTGCTGGAACAGTTGGAGGCGTTTGAGCGCTGCGGGACGCTGTCCCAGGCAGCGGAAGAACTGCACATCTCCCAGCCTGCCTTGAGCAGATCCATGAAAAAACTGGAAGAAGAGATGGGAGTGCCGCTGTTTGATCGGGCAAAAAGCAAGATTGCCCTAAATGAGACCGGACAGGTGGCGGCTGGCTATGCCAGGCGTGTCCTGGAGGCGGACAGGGAGATGATCGAGAGGACTGTAGCTTTTGAGCGGAGCCGGCGGACCATAGCGGTAGGTTCCTGCGCTTCTCTGCCGGTAAATGAACTGATGCCAGCCTTTCAGGAATGTTTCTGGCAGATGGCGATCACAACGGAGATCACCAGTGATGAAAAATTATTGTGGGGGCTGAAACATGGAATTTATCATCTGGCAGTCCTTCATGAACCGCCTGGAAGCCCGGATGTTTTTTCACAGAAATATATGGAAGAACGGCTCTGTATCACCATCCCCAAGGATCACATCCTGGCGGACAGGGAGCGGATATGCTTCCATGATCTGCAGGGCATGAAGATTTTAGCCCATGGAGGGGCCGGATTCTGGCTGGATATCTGCAGGCAGAATCTGAAAGATACGAAATTGCTGGTGCAGGACAGTATGGAGATGTTGAGCGACCTGGTAGACGCCTCCACACTGCCGTTTTTTAATTCTGACCAGGCAGCAGGGCAGCATGTGGAGCCAGACGGCAGGGTTACGCTGCCAGTTGCGGATGAGGCGGCTCACGTAACCTATTATCTGGCCTGCCTGGACACTCAGAAGGGGCGGTATAGGAAGCTGTTCCAGAAGATTTCCCGGTGAGTCTCTATTGATACTTCAATGAAGAAAACAAGATCTGTTTGGAAGTACACTGCGGAAAAATGAAAAAAGTTTTAATGTAACTATTGACATTACAACTATGTGGTGTTATATTAACGCTGTGAGATGTAACTAAAATGATTACAATAAAACAAGGAGGAATAATCATGAAAATCGCAGTAGTCGATGCTTTTGGAGCATGGACGGAGGAGGCCCTTCCGCAGCACAGTACTTCTCTGAAACACTTGTGCGACATCCTTTCTGGAACAGAGATCAGGCTCTTGGTTGTGGGAGGCGCGGGAAGCCTTTATGTAAATCCGGAGCATACGGCAGTCGTTTCTGATGGACCGGATTTCCCAGAGATGTTCCTTCCTCTTGCGAAGGCGCAGGGAAAGGCGCTTGCAGAACTTCGGGACAGAAGTGACGTAAGATGGACCTTTATCAGCCCGGCCGCAGATTTCCAGGCGGAGGGAGAGAAGACAGGAGCGTATATTCTTGGAGGCGAAGAGCTGACGCTGAATGAAAAAGGTGAGAGCATCATCAGTTATGCGGATTACGCAGTGGCTATGGTGGATGAGATCACAAAAGGGAACCATATTCAGGAGCGGATCAGCGTGGTAAGAAAGTAAACGAAAGAGAGATCAAAAAGGAGAGCGGTGATGGCATTGCAGATTTTTCAGGAAAAAGGGAAGGAAAAAGAGATAGCGTTTTCGCAGTTTTTAAGCGGACGAGCGGCCAGGGATTATGTGTTTCAGGATACGCCCTATAAGGAGCAGATCCAAAAGGCAGCAAGACTGATAGAAAACGCGGAGGCCATAGTAATCGGCGCGGGGGCCGGGCTTTCTACGGCGGCAGGGCTGAATTATGGCGGCAGCCGTTTTGCCGAGCATTTTGGCCAGTTTATTGAGAAATATGGTTCCGCCAATATGACAGATATGTACAGCGCGGGATTTTATCCTTTCCCGTCAGAAGAGGCGAAATGGGGTTACTGGTCAAAACACGTGCTGGTGAACCGCATCGAACCGGAAGGGCTGCCTCTTTACCAGGCGGTCTATAAGCTGGTAAAAGAGAAACCTTATTTTGTCCTGACGACCAATGTAGACCACCAGTTCTGGAAAGCGGGATTTGAAAATGACCGTATTTTTGCTACCCAGGGAGACTATGGGGAGATCCAGTGCGCAAGAGGCTGTCACCAGAAGGTTTATGACGGGACCGATTTTTTTCTTCGGATGGACCAGGCGAGAAAGGACTGTGAGATTCCTTCCAGTATGGTCCCCAAATGCCCGGTCTGCGGCGGCAATATGGCGATGCATCTGCGAAGCGACCAATATTTTGTTGAGGATGCCCACTGGAAGGAAGCGGCGGAAAACTATGGGGAGTTCCTAAGAAGTCAGAAAGGGAAGCGGGTAGTACTCCTGGAACTTGGCGTTGGTTTCAACACTCCTGTGATCATACGATTCCCCTTTGAGCAGATGGCAGGAGAAGAAAAGAACTGGTCCCTGATCCGGCTGAATCTCAATGAGGCGGTGATCCCAGAAAGCCTTGGAGACAGAGGAATAGGAATCGGCGCGGATATCGGGGAGAGCATCCGAGACCTGTGCCAGGCGGTGGGCCATAACCAGGAAGAAGTATAGGAGGAGACCATTATGGGAAGAAAAGAGCAGGAGGAACGGCTGGATGATCTTCTTAGGGCCTTTCAAGAGGATTCCATCCGGTATCGGAATCTGGAAACAGGGGATGACTACCAAGAGAAACGGCTGCTGCTGCGTTCTCTTATGAATATCCGGATGCCGGGAAGTATGCCTGGGGAGGTGCTGGAAGAGCAGGACGCGTTTCTTAAGGAAGAAGCGCGGGAGAAGGGAATTGTGACGCTGGAGGAGATTCCAACAGCAGCCCAACAGTATGGGAGCGGCCATCCTTATGGGGAAATCTTCTCAATCTGGCAGGGAGATATCACAAGACTTCAGGCAGGGGCCATTGTAAATGCGGCGAATTCTCAGATGCTGGGCTGTTTTGTGCCCTGCCATGGATGTATTGACAACGCCATCCACAGCGCGGCCGGAATCCAGCTTCGGGAAGCCTGCAGCCATTATATGAGACAGCGGAAGCTGCAGTATGGAAGGGACTATGAAGAACCCACGGGGCGGGCAATGCTTACAGAAGGATATAATCTTCCGGCCCAGTATGTGATCCATACGGTGGGGCCGATCGTAAGCGGGCCTCTAAATCCTGCTTTGCGGGAAGACCTGCGAAATTGCTATTGGAAGGTACTGGAATGCTGCGTGGAGCACAAGATCCGTTCCGTGGCGTTCTGCTGCATCAGCACAGGAGAATTCCATTTCCCTAATGATGAGGCGGCTCATATCGCTGTAGAAACGGCAACAGAATTCTTGAAGGCCCATGGAACTGAGTTTGACCGGATCATTTTCAACGTATTTAAAGATGTGGACCGGGAGCTGTACGAGCGGGAATTAAGATGAGCTGTAATCGTTGACATTACAATTCTTCCGGTTTACAATGAGAGCTGGAAGGAGATGAACGTTTCGTGCAGATTTCAAGTAGATTTACCATCGCCATACATATGCTGACTTGTATGGAGACGTTTCAAGAAGATTACAAGATCACCAGTGATTTCCTGGCTTCCAGTATCAACGTGAATCCGGTCATTATCCGCCGGATCCTGTCCCAGCTGCGGGATGCGGGGCTGATCGAAGTCAAGCGTGGAACTGGGGGCGCAACTATCAGAAAGCCCTTGGAGGAAGTTACGTTTCTGGATGTGTACCAGGCAGTGGAGTGCGTGGAGGAAAACGCTTTGTTCCACTTTCATGAAAATCCGAATCCAAACTGCCCGGTAGGAAAGAATATCCACAATATCCTGGACGGCAGGCTGCATCAGGTGCAGGCGGCCATGGAACGGGAGTTGAACTCCATCACCCTGGCGGATGTGATCCGGGATCTGAACAATTATATCTGAACAGGGGCGCCCTTTTGAGGCGCCTCCTGTTCTCTATTGTTTCCCATATTTTTCTAGATGATCGGCAGCCTCCTTCTCAGTTAAGGAATAGGCTTCCTGGATTTTGGCCAAAATCTCTTCCTTTGTTAACTGCAATTCTTGAAGCGTACAGATCAAGCGGCGCAGTCCTTCCTGAAGACCATGAGCTTCCCCGGCCTGGTAGCCGTCCTCGTAGCCTTCCTGCTTCATTGCTTTCTCATATTTTTCCTGATCAAAGGTTTCCAGTACCATCTGCACTACCTCCGCTCTCTGCTGGATCAGGATATCCTTTAATACGCCCCGGTGGACGCAGTCATCAATGGCTTGGCCAATGGAAGCTTCCAAAGACAGATTTTCCTTGTAGTAACGGCGTACTGTCTCTACAAAGATGGCGTATTCCTCCAGTCTCCGGCACTTCTCCATCAATGCCTGGTTGTGGCCGTAGTTGATGTTCAACATGAGGGTGGTACATTCCAGGCAGGGCTCCTTCCCTGTCTGGGAAGGTGAAAAGAGGTCGCTCAGCCTTAAGATCTGCCGGTCCGGTTCCTCCTTAGTGCCATTGTAAAACACGATGTGCTGGGGGAAGGGGAACGTCTTGGCGGCGCTGCTGTAAATGTTGATCTCCAGCCGGTCGATGTGCGTCTCGTACAGCTTGGAGAAATACAGCAGTCCACGCATAGGCATGTTGGGATTGTAGGTACTCTGGTGCTCATACAGGTTCAGGTCAGCGCCGATCAGGAAGGAAACGTCGTTTTTCATAGAAAGGTACAGGACGTTTTCTAAAGTGTTGACCTCCAGGTCGTCTGGGTCCTCATAAGAGGTGCCGTTGACCGCGTTGTACAAGGAGAGAAGATCCTCCTTTTTCTGGAAGACCAGACGAAAGAGACGGTCCTTGTACTCCCGGTTTGCCGCAGGATACTCCTGATGATTCAATTGTTGGTTCATGTGATTACCTCCATTATAGAAAAGAAAAAGAATGGCTGCAACCTTTTTGGTGAGTATAAAAAAGGTCTGGAAAAGATGCGGCGGAAACCGCCGGAAAGAAAAGAACGCTGTGCCGGGCACAGCAGGCAGGATCAGAAGATCCGCTGATTGTCCGTTTATTATAGCAAGAAAGGAAGAGTATGGCAAGATGGGAACAAAGTGTGCTATAATCAGTGATACATTACGGGAAAAAGGAGAGGAGGAGAGGATATGCGGGAAGTTGATCCCATGAAGACAGACCGGGCGGTGAGCTGGAAACTCTATATTGACGCGCCTATGCCCATGGTCACCATATTTAAGACGTTAGATATCTCCCGCTTAATGGAGCGCAAAGAGCAGGGTTATAAGCTGAATATGCTCCTGTGTTACTGTATCGCCCTGGCGGCGGGCAAGACTAAAGAATTCCGTCTGCTTCCGGTGGGAAAGAAGATGATGGAGTATGACAAGATTGGTGTGAATGTGATCGTTGCCAATACAAAGGGCGGGATCAATTCCTGCGATCTTCCTTACACGACGGATCTTGAAGGATTCCGGGATATTTATCTGAACCTGACGGAAAAGGCGGCCCAAACCTGTGAAGATCATGAGATCCAGGATCATATGATCGTAGGAACATCCAATCTGGCGGGATACGAGATTGACGGCGTGATCAATATGTACAGCGGCATTTACAATAATCCGTTCCTGATCTGGGGGAAATACCGGCAGGAAGGAGAGCGGACGCTGCTTCAGGTTTCCTTCCAGTTCCATCACGTGCAGATGGATGGCAGGGAGGCCTGCGGATTTCTGGAACGGCTCCAGAAAGAAATAGATGGATTATAGGCGGCAGCGTTTTGGGCTGTTGGAAGAATAACAGATAAGGAGGAATATTTATGGAATGCAACCTTCGTAAATGGCGGATGGAAGACAAAGAAGAACTGGCCCGTCTGTTGAATAATCCTAAGATTCTGCAAAATCTTCGGGATGGGATTCCTTATCCCTATAGAGTAAAGGATGCGGAGGAATTTATCGGGGCTACGCTGGCGGCAGACGAAAACCAGACCATAGCTTTCGCGATCACAGCAGAAGACAGGCTGATCGGCAGCATCGGGGTGTTCCGCTGCGGGAATATCCATTTCCGGACGGCGGAGATGGGCTATTATCTGGGAGAACCATATTGGGGAAAAGGATACGGAACAAGCGCGGTGAAAAAGATTTGTGAGTATGTGTTCGCCCATACAGATATCCTTCGGATTTTTGCGGAACCCTTTGCTTATAATCAGGCTTCCTGCAGGGTTTTGGAAAAAGCGGGATTTCAGTTGGAAGGGATTCTGCGCAGGAACGCGGTGAAGAATGGGAACGTGCTGGATATGAAAATGTACGCTCTGATAAGAGAAGAAAAGGAGTAAAGAAGCGATGATCGAGGATAAAGATTATATTATGCGGCTCATTCATGAGACGGTGCGCACACTGATCCGGCTGATCTGGAACCGGGACATGGACAAGGAGGAAGATGGCGCTGTTTCCTTTGCTCTTTTGCAGAGGTATCAGGAACTGGCCAAAATGATCGATGATGGACAGGTGAATGAGGCGGAGAACCTTCTGTTGGATGAATTGGATCCGGATGATCCGGAATATTTTGAGATGGCGTTGCGCTTCTATGAAAAGCTGGGCGGGAAATCGGAAGAATTTCTGGCGGCACATGACTACTCCCAGCAGGAAGTGATCGATGGCTTGAAATCAGTGGTGGAGGCCTATGGATATACGGATCTTCTGGAAGTGATCTCGGAGGAACTGGGATGATCCTCCGGGCATACCGGCCGTCTGACTGCGAAGAGGCGGCCAAACTGTTTTATGAGACAGTCCACGCGGTCAACGCCAGAGACTATACAAAAGAGCAGTTAAACGCCTGGGCTTCCGAGAACATAGATTTGAGAAAATGGGATCAGTCATTCCAGGATCATTACAGTCTGGTGGCAGTGGAAACAAGGATGGCAGAAGAAGGAAAGATCCTGGGATTTGGAGACATGGATGAAACGGGGTATCTGGACCGGCTGTACGTGCATAAGGATCACCAGAGGCAAGGGATCGCAGCCATGCTTTGTGACCGGCTGGAAGCATACGCCTGGAAGAAAGGGGCGGGCAGCGTGATCACCCATGCCTCTGTCACCGCTAAACCCTTTTTTGAAAAGCGGGGATACCGGGTGGTCCGGGAACAGCAGGTGTCAAGGCAGGGGATACTTCTGACCAACTATGTGATGGAGAAAGATCACACAGACAGATAGAAAAACAAAACGAATTCGGACGGAGATTCCTGATAATTCATCCGGCCGCCGTAGCGTTCCACGATTTCCTGCATGTTGGATAAACCAAGGCCATGGTTTTTCGAGTCCTTTTTCCAGGTCTTCGGCAGACCTTCAGTATTGTCCCGGCTGGGAGAGAAGGCACAGGAATTCCGTACTTCTGTCACAAACAGCCCTTTCTGTGCGCGGGCGTGAAAGGAGATCCGGCGCTGCTTTGTCGGGAGCTTTGCCACTGCTTCCAGAGCGTTGTCCAGGGCATTTCCCAGAAGTGAGCAAAGATCCATAGGATCTATGCCGGGCAGGTCCGGGATGTCTGCCTCTATATCCAGGCAGGCCTGTAGTTCCTGGGCCTGTTCCATTTTGGAGGCCAGCAGGATATTGGCCGTCTGATTTTCGCAGAACGTCACTTTCGTGTTTAAAGCCGGGGCATCCAGCAGGTCTTGCAGATACTGGTCCCGTTCTTTTCCGGTAAGCCCTGACAGGGCGGTGAGATGATTGCGCATGTCATGTTTTAATTTCCGGACTTCTTTCTGCTGATGCTCCACCATCTGATAGTACTGCCAGCGCATCTGGGAAAAATGGGCTTTCTTTTCCAAGTCCTGCTGTCTTGCCAGCACGGGGACGGCCAAAAGCAGGATGACCCAGTAGAGCATACACAGAACAAAAAGCCAGGCGAAAAAGAACCCGTTGTTCTCGATCAATGAGTCGAAACCAGAATCCGCCAGGATCATAGGACCGCTCAAGATTCCAAAAGGCGGAAGGAATAACAGTAAGAGCAGACGCCAGAAATTGACGGGAAGGAAGTAACCGTTCCTGGGGAACAGCTTTCTTGTGATCCCAAACAGGACCAGCCAATAGCCGGTCTTAACGACCCAATACCAGGGGGAATAGACCACAGTCCAGCCTGCAAAGCTTTTTAGAAAGTTATCAGCCAGGGCGTTGACGGAAAAAGCGCTTCCCGATACGAGAAGGGCAGCAGCCAGCTTCTGTTCCAAAGGCGTCTGGCAGGAAATCCATACAGACAGGAAAAACGCCAAAAAAGAAAAAGGGAGATTGTGCAGGTCTCCTATGAAACAAGGAATTGCCATTAAAACGGTGCACAGGAAAAATAAAAGAACCTGGCAGCGTTTTTTCTTTTTTACCGGAAGGATCCGGTTTAAGACCAGCCAAGGCAGGAAAGCCAGAAAGGCGGAGAGAAGTAAGGGCCAGGTGGTGTTCCAAAAGGTATAATGCATGGTGGATGAATGAAACTCCTTTCTGCAGATGATTTAAGTAAGCAGGAACCGGGCGAAAGCGTCCAATGCTTCCTGCCTCATGGCGCGGCTGATAGGGAGAGCTTCTCCGGCGATGGTGACTTTTGTTCCGGTGACCTGTTCTACGGCGCCGGCATTGACCGCGTAGCGGTTGTGGATACGGACAAACTGTTTGGGCAGCCGTTCCATGACCGCATCCAGCTTCCCGTAGAAAGAGGTATCCACACCCCGGCTGACCACATGCACCAGCCGTTTTTCGCTGTAAAGATAGTCAATGCTGCGGAAGGGGATCCGGAAAATCCCATCTGGGCTTTTAAAGGTAAGGGCCGCGCCGTCCTTTTCGTTTAGTTCCTGGCGTACCCGCAGAAGGATCTCCAGAAGACGCTGGGAAGAAGCAGGCTTTACAATGTAATCAGCGGCCTGGACTTGATAACCGCCAAGGGCGAATTCTTCATGGCCAGTCACGAATACCAGGAATAGATCCCGGTCAAAGGAGCGGATCTTCCGTGCGGCCTCAAGGCCGGAGAAGGGAGTCATCTCTACATCCAGAAAGAGAAGTTCCATCTCCCCGGGATGTTTTTCCAGCCAGTTCACGGCGCTTTTCCCATTGGAAAATTCATAGATCACCGATTCTCCTTCCAGAAGAAGGGGATCCAGCGTCAGATATAAGGCTTCTCTTGACGCGGCTTCGTCATCGCAGATGCCGATCCTCAACATGATTTGGTTCCCTCCTTTCAATCTTCTTAAGATATTTGTCCCTGATATCTTTACTTTATCATATTCACAGAGAGATTCCCAGGGGCGGAGAAGGCGGACGGGGACCAAAGATTACCAGGAAAAGGCCAAACATGACATTTCCTGTAAGGTGCGGTCAAATATGACGCCTGCCCTGCCGGATATGACAACTGCCGCCAGCCAGAGCCCTCCGGATGCTATGCTGATCCAAAAGAGTTTTGGAGGTGACACTATGCTTTATGTCAATAATCTGCACAAATCTTACCAAAGCGGCCTTAAGACCTATGAGGTGCTGAAAGGGGTCAGTCTGAATGTGAGCAAGGGAGAGTTTACTGCCGTTATGGGGCCATCCGGATCCGGGAAAAGTACCCTGCTAAACTGCATTTCCTGTTATATTCCTTATGAAGAAGGGGTGATCACCTTGGCGGGGCAGAAACTGTCCGGCCTGCCGGAAGGGGAATTGGCGAAAGTGCGCAACGAGAAGCTGGGATTCGTCTTTCAGGATTTTATGCTGCTGGATGGGCTGACAGTGCGGGAAAATATTCTGCTTCCCAGGATCATACACGGAGAAGTGGACCGGGACGGAGAAGAAAACGCGGACCGGCTCTGTGAGATTTTTGGAATTTCTGCTATCCGGGACAAATATCCGGCGGAGATCTCTGGAGGGGAGAAGCAGCGTGCGGCAGTGGCCCGCGCCCTCATCAACCAGCCTCTTTTGATCCTGGCGGATGAACCTACCGGCAATCTGGACTCCAAGTCCAGCCGGAAGGTGATCGATTCCTTTTTGGAAGCCCAGTATACATTGGAGGCCACTATTTTTATGGTGACCCATGACAGCTTTGCGGCATCCTTTTGTGACCGGGTTATTATCCTGCGGGACGGGAAAGTCTGCCGGACTCTGGAAAGGCAAGGAGACCGGGCGGCGTTTCAGGATGAACTGCTGCTGACGATCAAGGAAATGAGTGGTGATGAAGTATGAGAACAGAGATGATCCGAACGATGAAACAGGTTTTTGGGAAACTGAGAAAATATGGAAAAAGCGATTACCGGCTGCTGCGGCTGTGCAACTTCCTTGCGGATCTTCTGATCACTGCCTTTGCGTTTATCATCTGCTCCCCTACCATCCAGGATACCTTTCCTGACAATGGAGACAGTATGAAACAGGTAATGATGATCTTCGTCCTGGCGCTGGCAGGGTGCCTGATCTTTACCGCTTATGCGGCCGCCTTGTTTTTCCGTTATAAATCCAGGGAAATAGGAGTGCTTCTGGCGCTGGGGGCCGGCAAACGGTCTCTTGGCGGCCAATTGTTCCTGGATCTTGGCATATCTATGGTACTGCCCGGCGCTGGCGGTATCCTGCTGGGGGCGCCTTTTGCCTGGGGGATCTGGCAGATCTTCCGGTTATTTTTGGTGGATAAAAGCGGGACGGTCCTCACCTTTACTTTTGGGGGACTGGCGGTGGGACTGGCATTTCTGTCGGTGTCCCTGGCGGTATCCTGTCTGCTGGGGCTCCGGTTTCTGGCAGGGGCCAGTGTGATGGACGTGGTAAATACCCAGCGCAGAAGTGAACCGATCCGGGATGTGAAAGGGTGGTATCTGCCTGTGGGAATTCTCCTCTGTATCCTGGGGGCTGTCCTTGGCTACGGACACATGGGATTTTTTGTAAATGTGCTGAAAAGGATGCCTCCGGGCTGGATGCAGATCTTATATCTCCCAATCCTGCCGGGGATCTACATGATCATTTTGTATGCGGTAATCCGGGGCAGGAAGAAGAGAAGGCATCCCTATCAGGGCATCATTTCCAGAAGCATGATGAAGTTTCAGGGACGCCAGACGGTCAATAACATGCTGGTGATGACGATATTGGTGGCAGGCGCTTGTTTTGCCCTGTTCTATGCGCCTATGACCAGCGCGGGTCTCATCTATGATATAGAATCCTGGGAAAGAGATGTATCTCTCCGGCTGCGGAAAGATTTAGATCTGCCAGACCGGCAGGAGATCAGGGAGCTGGCTGTCCAGTATGGGGTGGAGCTTTCTGAATGGCAGGAGACAGAAGTGATCTGTCTGGGCAGAGACGGAGTGCTGGATGAACTGGATGAGGAAACGGGGCGGTTTACCGAAGAATACCGGAAGATCATAGGGGATGCGCTGTGCCTCTCAGAATCCGGCTACGAGAAGCTGACGGGTCAGGAGATCCAGGTGGAGGCAGGGACCTGCGATTCGGTCGTTTCCAAAGGAAGTGAAGAGGATTCAGCCCAGGAGACAGGGATTTTTACGAATATGTCTACCGGGCGGGAGCTGGAGGCAAAGGCCGGGCAGATCCGTCATTACCGCATGCTGTCAGACTGCGTGATCTTAAACGACCAGGATTTCCAGAAGATTTCAGAAGGTCTTCAGGAGAGCTGGCGGGAGACGTTTGTCCTGTTTGATCTGGCGGGAGACAAAGACCAGCAGGGGGAATATGGATTTGCCAAGGCCCTTTACCAGAGGATCCTAGATGGCAGCGAAGGCGCTGGACTGGATTCCGAGTTTTATTCCAGGGCGGTGAAAGCGGACACCGAGAAAAGAGGGGAAGAATACTGGGCCGATTCAGATCCGGAGGGACAGTTTACCAAAGAAGAGCAGGGGACATTTTCTTTCCAGACGCTGTGGAAATACCGGCCTCAGATCCGGGTGCTGGAAGAGCAGGATCTGATCACCAGATTCGCGGTACTGTTTATGACATTCGTCTTTATGGCTCTGGTCTGCTTTACCTCCGTGCTGATCATCAGCTATACCCGGAGCCTGACGGTAGCTTTGGGAAACCGTCAGGTGTATCAGGATCTGGAACGGCTGGGAGCTGGAGTGGAATTCAGGTACGATGCTTTGCGGCGTCAGATCTCCAAGATCTACCAGGTGCCGACGATCCTTGGGATGTTGGCGATCCTTGGATTTTTCAGCATGATCCTGTACGTCAACGACGGAAAGATCAGCCCCTCAGAAGGGATGGGGCTTCTGGTATGCGTTGTACTAGAGCTCCTTTTGGCGGCAGTCCTTTTCGGGTTCTATCGGAAGTCTCTGAAAAAGGTGTGCCAAATGCTGGGAGTAAAGAGGCGGGCAGGCGGTTCATGGCAGGAGCCAAGTTGACTTTCCGGAATGAAGCTTCTATAATAGAGCGAAACCGGACTATGGAATTTGGCGGTGAAAAGAGGTTTCGCGGATGAAAGAAAACCAGATATTACTAGAAGAACATTATCCGTTCTGGGAACATTTGACGGAGGAAGAGCGGGAGACTCTGGTCTCTAACTGTGCGGAGAAAACATATCAAAAAGGAGAGCTGGTCCACCGCTCGGAGGAACAGTGCAAGGGAGCGATTCTTGTCCTGGAAGGACAGCTTCGTGTCTACATTGTCTCAGATGAAGGCCGGGAAGTGACCCTTTTTCGGATCCGGGAGGGGGAGACCTGCGTGCTGTCAGCGTCCTGTCTGTTGGACGCCATTGCTTTTGATATGCTGATCGAGGCGGTATCGGCTGCTAAGGCGCTGATCCTGCCAACTCCGGTACTGCGTCCCATTATGGAGGAAAATCCATACGTGGGGCTGTATATGTACCGGTCAGCCACCGAGCGTTTTTCAGATGTTATGTGGACGATGCAGCAGATTTTATTTATGGGCATTGACCAGAGGGTGGCCAGCTTCCTGTGGGATGAGATGCTCCATCAGGGAACAGAGATTTCTATGACCCATGAAGAGATCGCCAGACTTATCGGAAGCGCAAGAGAAGTGGTATCAAAAGTGCTGAAATATTTATCAGAGGAAGGAATTGTAACTCTGGGCAGGGGGAAGATTCGGATTGCCGCTAAAGAAAAGTTAAGAAATATCGCTCAGAAGGCATGAACGGTTGACAGAGGGATGATTTGATGGTATCGTGTGGAAGACTTTGTATTCTTCTTATAAAAAGCGGGGAATAAATATAAAAAAAACAGGAGATCATCCAAAATATGAGACAAGAAAGAAAAGATAGTCAGCCGGCGGGAATCTTTTTGATCCGCCTGTTTCAGGGAATGTTGATCGGCCTGGGAGCGGTTCTGCCGGGAATATCAGGCGGAGTCCTCTGCGTGGTCTTTGGAATCTATCGGCCGGTCATGGAACTTTTATCCAGTCCTTTTAAACGATTCCGGACTCATATGCCCAAACTGCTTCCGGTGGTCATCGGCGTGGCTGTAGGGTTTATCGGAATTGCAAACTTATTATCCTTTTTCCTGGAAAAATATCCAGATCCTTCCGTATGCGTATTTGTTGGCCTGATCACTGGGATGCTGCCTTCCCTTATGCGGGAGGCCGGGCAGGAAGGGCGAAGTAAAGGCTCCTGGATATCCATGGGGATTGCTTTCGTGGTGATCATTGTCCTTTTGACAGCGTTAAATGTGATGAATATCCAGATCGTGCCTAATACAGGCTGGTATCTGTTCTGCGGATTCTGTCTGGCATTGAGCATTATTGCTCCCGGCATGAGCTTTTCAACGCTGCTTATGCCTTTGGGATTGTATACGCCTTTTGTGGACGGTCTGGGACATTTGGATCCGCAGGTGATCTGTGCCAGCGGGATCGGCGCCATAGTGACGGTGATCTGTCTGGCCAAAGGTGTGGACGCTTTATTCAGAAACTTTTATTCTTATGCCTTCCATGGGATCATAGGAATTGTCGCGGCGGCTACCATCATGATCATACCGGTGAAAAGTTTTGCGGCTTCCGCGGGGGCTATGCTGACCAACGTGATCTGCCTTGCGGCCGGTATTGTGTGCGCTTTGGCGCTGGATAAGTTCAACAGCAGATTTCCAAAAGAATAAAAACCAAGATGCGTGAAGAAGAAACGGAGGGCAGTTTTCTGGCGAGAGCCTGAGACTGCGCTCTTTTTTTGTTTCTTTTGAAAAAGCCTTGTGGTAGAATGGAGAAGAGTGTAAATTGTGTGATAGTTCTTGCAGACAGAGGAGGAAATGAGAGAATGGGAAGTCGAAAAATCATCCAGGTAGAGGATAAGGTTCCTTTTAAACTGCTGGTGCCTCTTAGCGTCCAGCACATGTTCGCTATGTTTGGCGCATCTGTCCTGGTGCCCTTCTTATTTGGGCTGAATCCAGCGGTGGTGCTGTTTATGAATGGTGTGGGTACGCTGCTGTTCATGGTGTTGACGAAGGGCAAAGCGCCGGCCTATCTGGGGTCTAGCTTTGCCTTTATCGCGCCTGCTCAGATCGTGATCCAGGAGATGGGATATGAATATGCCCTGGGCGGATTTGTAGCGGTTGGATTCTTGGGGTGTGTACTGGCGCTGATCATCTATAAATTTGGCTCGGACTGGATCGATGTTGTCCTGCCGCCGGCTGCCATGGGACCGGTAGTGGCGCTGATCGGTCTGGAACTGTCCGGAAGCGCCGCGGATACGGCTGGAATTCTTGGGGATCAGGTGGATATGAAAAACGTGATCGTATTTGCGGTTACTTTGGGAGTGGCTGTGTTTGGGAACATTTTATTCCGCGGATTCCTTTCGGTGATCCCGATCTTGATCGCGGTGATCGCCGGATACGCGGCGGCGCTGGCCTGCGGGATCGTGGATTTCCAGGCAGTAGCGGAGGCTTCTGTATTTGCGGTTCCTAATTTCTCCTTTCCAAAATTCGATCTGGATGCGATCCTGATGATCCTGCCAGTTCTATTGGTGATCACTTCGGAACATATCGGGCATCAGGTGGTGACAAGCAAGATCGTCGGAAGAGATCTGCTGAAAAATCCGGGGCTCCACCGGTCGCTTCTGGGAGATAACCTGTCCACTATGCTGTCCGGTCTGATCGGATCGGTTCCGACTACTACCTATGGTGAAAATATTGGAGTCATGGCGGTGACAAAAGTTTACAGCGTGCGGGTGATCGCGGGAGCCGCGGTATTGTCTATCATCTGTTCTTTTGTAGGGAAACTTTCTACGCTGATCCAGACCATTCCAGGCCCGGTGATCGGCGGCATTTCCTTCCTGCTCTATGGAATGATCGGAGCTTCTGGAATCCGTATTCTGGTGGATTCCCAGGTGGACTACGGACGGTCCAGGAATCTGACTTTGACCAGCGTAGTCTTTGTCACTGGTCTTTCTGGAATCGCGGTGAAGCTTGGAGATATAGAATTGGCGGGAATGGTGCTGGCCTGTGTAACGGGAATGGTCTTAAGCCTGATCTTCCATATTTTGGACCGGCTGAATTTGACCAACGACCAGGAGGAAACGGGAGAGACAGATGAAGGCTAATGAATGTGCGGAAAACAGGGGAAGAGGAATGGCAGGGACGCTTTGTGACCTGCATACCCATACGGTTCTTTCCGATGCTTCCCGGACAGTGGAGCAGGTGATGGATTACGCCAGACAGATCGGGCTGAAATATATTGCTATCACAGATCATGATACGCTGGCCGGGACAGAAGAAGCGGTGGAACTGGGGGAAAAATACGGAATCCGGGTGATCCCTGGGACGGAGATTTCCACTAGAGATGAGAACACCGGGAGGACGGTACATCTGCTCTGCTATCGGCCCAAAGATAGGGAGGGGCTTCAGGCGTTTCTGGATGAGACACTGGAGCATCGGCGCAGGCAGAAACTCCAGATGGCGGCCAATGTACAGAAACGCTATCCCCTCCTGACGCAGGAGCTGGTGAAGGAATATGCCGAAAACAGTCAGTCTATCTACGAATGTCATATCATGCAGCCTTTGTGTGATCTGGGATATACCAATACGGCCATAGGCGAACTGATGAAATCCCTGATCTCATCCAAGGGGAGCTGTTTCGTGCCGGGGAAATATCCCACGACCAGGGAAGCAGTCCGGGCCGTCCAGGAAGCTGGCGGAATCGCGGTGGTGGCCCATGCGGAACAGTTCGATTCCTTTGGCTTGATCGAGGAATACGCAAGCAAAGGATGGCTTCAAGGAGTTGAAGTAAACCATCCAAGGAATGGAGAAGAATCCCGGCGAAGACTGCGGAAAATCGTGGAAAAGTACGGTTTGCTGGTGACGGGCGGAAGCGACTTCCACGGGCAGTATGCAAGACAGCCCCATCCGCTTGGATTCTGCGGCTGCACAGTAGAAGAGGCCCGGAAATTGATGGAGTATGTCGATTAGGTACAGGGCAAAACGCAATTTGGGACGTAGTATTTTTTAAAAATGCTACGTCCCAAATTGCGTTCAAATTGCGTTTACTGGCAGGAATATGCGCCGTCTACGATAATATCGCTTCCGGTGGTATATCCGGATGCGTCAGAAGCCAAATATAGTATGGGCGGGATCAGCTCTTCTGGCGTTCCCATCCGGTGCAGCGGAATAAGAGGCATCCAGGCGTCTTTCAGCTCTTTTGGAACATCGACGGCCATGGGGGTGGCGATATATCCAGGGCTTAAGGAATTTACCCGGATTCCGTGCTCTGCCCATTCTACGGCCAGAGATTTCGTCATATGGATGACGGCGGCTTTGGAAGCGTTGTAGGAACACTGCCATTGAGGAATGTTTACAATGCTTCCGGACATAGAAGCCATATTGATGATACTTCCTTTGATGCCACGCTCGATCATGATTCGGCCTACGGCCCGCGCCATGATAAATTCGCCAGTAAGATTTACATCCACTACCTGGCGGAACTCTTCGACTGTGGCTTCCAATGTAGATTGATGCATACAGATTCCGGCGTTGTTGAAAAGAACGTCGATAGAACCAGAGCGCTCAAGAATTGTCTGAAGCGCGTGATCCACCTGGGCTTCATCGGTCACATCCGTCTTTAAGTCGTACGCTTTTCCGCCTTCTCTTTCGATCAGTTCAACGGTTTCTTTAGCGCCGGAGCGGCACAAGATCACAACTTCCGCGCCGGCCTTCGCAAGCCCGCAGGCAATGACCTGTCCGATTCCCCGGCCTCCTCCGGTAACGATGGCAACTTTGCCGTCCAGTCCAAACATATCTTGTAAATACATAAGCAAAATCCTTTCTTTACATATATTTTTTCAATTGGGGCCGGGGGATTTTTAAAAATCCCCCGGCCCCAATTGAAAATGCCCTGTCCCAAATTAATCCAGGTACCCTTCTCTTGGGGTGACATGGAACTGTGCCGCTAAATCTTTCAGCTGTTCTTCTGGAAGGCGGCTTTTGATTTCTAAATGTGCGATTTTCATATAAATTTCCGCGGCTTTTTCTACAGTTTCGATCAGTCCGAAAGCTTCGTCCAGATCATGGCCTACGGCAAAAATGCCGTGCTGTGCCCAGATTACCAGGCGGCGGTCTTTTATTTTTTCCGCGGTAGCCTCACCGATGGCGTTTGTGCCGGAAACCATCCAAGGTACCAGTCCCACTCCATCGGGGAAAATAACGATGCACTCGGAGCACATGCCCCAAAGCGTCCGGGTGATCTCTCGTTCATCCGGCGGACATACGAAGGTCAAAGCAATGGTGTTGACTGGATGACAGTGCATGACTACCCGGTGGGAGGGATCGGTTTTCAGCCGTGCCATGTGATTCATCAGATGGGTGGGAAATTCACTGGTAGGAGCGGCGTCCCCCTGGAATCCCCACAGCACCTCAGCTTCCCGTCCATTGTCCGCAATGCGTACGATCCCAAGATTTTCAGACGGATTTTTGGCCACGTTTTTGAAATATTTCCCAGTTCCCGTGACCAGAAAAAGTTTCCCCGCAAGGGGAGCGGCGTCAAATTGAATTGGAATCTTCCGTATGACTGCGGAGAGATCCAGATATTCTTCTAATTCTCCAGAAGATAGAAGCTGGCTGATATTTCCGCCGTTGCGCTCATCCCATCCAAGCCGGTACATATTTGCTGTCATTTCACACATTTCTGTGAGAAATGGCGCTGTCAAAATATCTTTCATATCCTGCTCCTTTCCAAAAGCCGGAGATAGTCTCGATAGTGGGTATCCCATAAGGCGTGATCCTGAGGTTTATATTCTCGGACGATCGAAGCCGGAGCCAGGATAGACTTGGCCTCCTCTAACGTAGAAGCGGCGCCCATAGCAATGAGCTGGACTGTGATGTTTCCGATAGCCGTGGCTTCATCCGGTCCGGCGATCACAGTTTTTCCAGAAGCATTGGCGGTAAACTGGCAGAGCATCTCGGCTTTGGAGCCGCCTCCCATCATATTGATCACAGGCAGAGTTTTGCCAGAGATCCGCTCCAGCGTTTCCACTGTCCAGCGAAATTTCATCGCCAGACTTTCGTAAATGCAGCGTATCAGCGCGCCCACAGTCTCAGGCTTTGCGCCAAAATGTTCCTGGCAGTAATCCTGAATCTTTCTCGGAATATTTCCCGGATCATAGAACCTGGGATCGTCGGGGTCAAAGAAAAACCGGAAAGGCTCAGCCTTTTCCGCCAGCTCTCCAAGCTGGGAAAAAGAAAAATCCATTCCATGTTCCTGGTAATACCGTCGGGTTTCCTGGATAAACCAGGAACTCATGACATTGCGCAGAAGACGGTGATGGCCCGGATACCCGCCTTCGTTCGCTAGGTTTGCCTGATATCCCTCGGGCGTGATGACGCAGGAGGGAAGTTCCGTTCCGATCAGCGCCCAGGTTCCGCAGCTGATCAGCGCGCAGTCCGTGGTAAGGGGCGAAGAAAGGTAGGCAGAGGCGGTGTCGTGTTCGCAGACGACAGCCACAGGAAATCCCTTCGTTTCCATCATCTGGTTGTAAGACTGACTGGTACGGCCAAGCAAAGTGCCGGGTTTTGTCAGGGCGCCGAAGAGCCGTCGGGGAATCTGGTATGTGTCCAAAATCTCCTGGCACCAGTCATCCTGCCGGAAATCATACATCTGGCTGACAGAAGCCAGAGTGTATTCATTGATCATCTTCCCGGTGAGATAATAGAGCAGAAGATCCGGAATATACAGTAATTTATACGCGTGATCTAATAGAAAGCCGTGTCCGTCTTCCCTCATGGCGGCAAGCTGCATATAGGTGTTAAAAAGAGCGTTCTGATTCCCGCTTAAGGAATAAAGATGTTCTTTCGAGATTTTCTTATAAATTTTATCCGCGTGGCGTTTGGTGCGGTTGTCTCTGTAGCAGCGTACAGGAGAAAGTAAAGCGCCGTCCTTGTCGATCAGACCGAAATCATTGGAGAAAGAATCGATGGCAAAGGAATCAATACGATCCCCGGTCAGCGCGATAGCCTTCTTAATGCCCACATTCATTTCCCTATAAATGTTCATAATATCCCAGTACAGCGCATTTCCCATAGAATAGGAAATATTGTCGAACCGGTGGATATCCTGGACCGACACGTTTTCTCCTTCGATGGCCGCAAGGAACAGTTTTCCGCCGCTTGCGCCAAGGTCGAAAGCTAATATGTTCAATGATAAATCCTCCTCTAGTCGGTGATGATCCGGATGCCGTATTTCTTCGTGATCATCCGGACCGTCTCGGCGGTCTGAGGTGTATAGTCATATTTATCTGTGATGATATAATCCACGGCATCAAAACCGGATAAATAGAAAGGCCCATTGATCTCAAATTTTGTATGATCCGCCAGAAGATAAGTTTTCTCGGACTTACGCATCATGGCCAATTTTGTGTCAACCTCATTAAGACTGATGTCGGTAAGCTGTTTATTCAAGGTGACGCCGGTACAGGAAATGAACGTTTTATTTGGGAAAAATTCTTCCGCGCTTTTGATCGTTCTGGTCCCGTACACGGAGTAATTGTTTTGGTTGTAAAATCCGGCCAGAGAAATCAAAGACAAGTTAGGATTCTCCATCTTGGCAGCTTCCAGCAGTACCTTGATCGAGTTGGTGATGATCGTAAGGTGCAGTTCCCTTGGGATATAATCCAAAAGGAAAAGAGTAGTGGAACTGTTGTCGATAAAGATTGTGTCTCTGTCCTCAATAAACGTAGCAGCTTTCTGGGCGATCACCTTCTTAGCCGGGATGTTGCGGACATGACGCAGGGCGAAAGGATAATCATTGTTCATGACGGCTTCGCCGTACTTTGCCGCCGCCCCAACGCTGGGAGTATTGGCATTTAAGATCGCTCCGCCGTGGGTGCGAGTCAGGATGCCTTCCGCTTCCAGCCCTTTTAGATCCCGCCGGATCGTTTCTTTGGAAGTGTGCAGCATATCGGCAAGGATACTGACGCTTACAGATGACTGGGATCCCAGAAGATCAATGATTTTCGCTTTTCTTTCCTGACTATACATAATTCATACCATCCTTGTTTCTATTTTGAGCAGCTCCTAAGACTGCGCCGCGCGTGAGCGCGCCTGGAAGCGCTAGATGAGCCCTTTGGTGATGGTGCAGAACGCGTCGCACTCGATCCGCTCTAACATACTGTAAGCAAGATAGATGCTGGGGCCGGACACAACTACCCCATGTTTAGGCATGATCATGCCAATGGGTTTCTTTTCGGCAAGTTCTCTGTGATCTTCGAAATACTGATAAACATTTCTGCTCAATTCTTCAGAATAGGCCTTGGTCCATTGGATGCAGCCCACTTCTCCTCTTCCCATGGTAGCTTCTGTCACATTTGGAATGGGTTTTCCCTGTGCGACGAAAGGCATGCAATAAAACGGATGCGCGTGGATCGTACACTCGATTTCTTTGAAATTACTCAGGATCAGTACATGCATCAGACTTTCTCTGGAAAGTTTGCCCTCCCCTTCCAGAAGATTTTGATCATAGTCGATCAAAAGAAAATCTTCCGGCTTCATATTGCAGTGCTTGCGCTCGGACATCAGTGAAGGAGAGATCAGGATGCGGTTGTCGTCCACGCGGACCGCGAAATTTCCTCCCGCCGCGTTGGTGAGTCTGCGCTCCCACATAAGCTTCGCGATAGTTACCATTTCCTGTCTCATTTCATAGTAAGATAAGTTGCTCATTTTTTTCTCCTTTTACTTTAATATAATTATTGAATTTTTTCAATTGTTACCTGATTTTTCAAAGCCATTGCCCGATCCAAGTCATAGCCTACGGAAATATCGGATTCCGCGGTCGCGGCAGATACTGCGGTAGCAATGCGAAGCGTCTCTTCTATTCCGTGATTCCTGGAAACTCCGTAGACAAAACCGGCCAGATAGCAGTCTCCGCAGCCAATGGTGTTGCAGACATGTACTTTTGGGGGATGTACCCGATAGAATCCTTCCGGAGTCTTTACGATGGAACCATCTCCCCCTAATGACACCGCGATGATCGGAATGTTGTAGCGGTCCAAACTGCTGATGGCGTTCATGATAGCCGTATCGTCCTCTGGGATCGGGAAACCGGACAGGGTAGACAATTCGTCCAGGTTTGGCTTGATCATGTATGGGCTTTCCTGGATGCATTCTTTTAAGGATTTGCCGCTGGTATCCAAGAAGAACCGGACATCTTTATCCCGAAACACCCGCAGGATCCGATTGTAAACGGCAGGGTCCGGGGAATTAGAGGCATCGCCGGAGAAGACCAGGTAATCGCCTGGCCGGATCACAGCCTCCATTCTCGTGATCAGGGATTCCAGTTCATTTTCTGTAAGCTGTACGCCGCTCTCCGCGACAATGGTGCAGTCAGCGGTATCTTCGATCAGAAGATAATTCGTCCGCGTCTGACGGCCGCCGGCCTCATAGTGGTCAAACTCTACACAGATACCAGCTTTTTCCAGCATATCCATAACGCGTTTTCCCGTGGCGCCGTGGCAGATGCCAAAAGCGGTGTTGTCCTGTCCCAGCAGCTTTAGATTGATGGATACATGCGTACCCTTCCCGCCCAGAGTATCCTGGATTCTTTGGATCCGGTTCGTAACGTTCCGTTCAAACCTGTTCAGGTAAAGGATCCGATCGATGGCGGGATTCAGCGTCAATGTATGGATCATAACATACCCCTTTCTGTTTGTTTTTTGTATTTGACAAGGGTAGAATAACACAAAAACAAAAAGAAAACAACAAAAAAGTAAAAAAGTTAAAAAAATATCAAACTAAAACAGAAGTAATTATGAATAAAGTATGAATAAAAAATGTCCGAAAAAACGGGGCGGTTCATAAAAAAGAACAAGAAAGGACATCCGATAGGGCAAAAAAATGAATTGACAATAGGAGAGAAGAAGTATATCATAAAGCTATAACAAGCATAATGCATAAATATGGCGGTTAAAATAATGGTTTAACTATCGGAAATGACTAAAACAACATTTTTGATTGCTAAATCATATAAAAACGGTCAAAAACGGAAAATGCTGACGGCTTAATAATGAAGGAAGGGAGGAAGCTATTCATGAGTGAAATTCAAATGAGAGTAAGCGGGATCAGTAAATCTTTCCCGGGTGTCAAGGCGCTCAGCAATATAGATTTCGCTGTCCGTAAGGGTACAGTCCACGCGCTCTGCGGTGAGAACGGCGCAGGGAAGTCTACCTTGATGAAGATCATCAACGGGCTGTATAAAGCGGATGAGGGGCAGATCTTCATTGATGAGAAACCGGTAGAGGTTAAGAACCCGATTCAGGCCAGAGAGCTTGGAATTTCCATGATAGCGCAGGAACTCAACTACGCATCGGAATTGTCTGTAGAAGAGAATATTTTTATGGGACGTCTTCCGGTGAACAAGTTTGGAAAAGTAAATTGGAAAAAGGTCCGCAGTGAGGCAGTGAAATTTTTGGAGGAGCAGAAGCTCCCTTATGCTCCGACACAGAAACTGAAGACACTGACGGTATCAGATATCCAGATGCTGGAGATCATCAAGGCGATTACTAATAATGCCAAGATCGTGATCATGGATGAGCCGACATCATCAATTTCTCAAAGAGAAGCAGAACTGCTGTTTAAGAAGATCGCGGAGCTGAAGGCCGCTGGTGTCAGCATCATTTACATATCCCATAAGATGGACGAGGTGTTCCGTATCGCGGACGATATCACGGTCCTTCGTGACGGAACAGTGGTTTCCACAGACCGGGCGGAAGATCTTGATCTGGAAACGGTCATCAACCGGATGGTTGGGCGGAAACTGGACAACGCGTATCCAAAGGAAGAGGTTCCGCTTGGAGACGTGGCTCTGGAAGTAGAGCATTTCTCTATGAAAAATATTTTCGACGACATTTCTTTCCAGGTGCGCAAAGGAGAGATCGTTGGTTTTGCCGGTCTGGTAGGAGCTGGAAGAACAGAGACGATGAGAGCGATGTATGGCTTGGATCCGCATGATTCCGGGACCATCAAACTGAACGGCAAGGAAGTAACGATCAAAAATCCGATGGATTCGATCAAACAGGGGATGATCATGCTGTCGGAAGACCGGCGGGAATACGGGCTGATTCCAGTGCGGAGCGTACGTGAAAACGCTAGTATCGCCAATTTGGAGTCCTATATCTATGGCGGGATCACTCATAAGAAGAAAGAGGAACGAGAAGTCGCAGACATGTTCGAGAAGATGGAAGTGAAGACGCCGTCTCTGGAGACTCCGATTTCTTCACTCTCCGGCGGAAACGCGCAGAAGGTCCTCCTGGCAAGATGGATGCTCTGCAATCCAGACGTCATGATCCTGGACGAGCCTACCAGAGGTATCGATGTTGGAGCGAAGTTTGAGATTTATAAACTGATGACCGACATGGTAAAAAATGATAAAGCGGTTGTCATGGTTTCATCAGAGATGGCAGAGCTGATCGGTATGTGTGACCGGATCTACATTATGTGCCAGGGCCGGATCACAGGCTGTCTGAACAGAGATGAGTTCTCTCAGGAGACCATCATGAAATACGCGACCAACTTAATGAATCTTTAAAAATATGTTGGATGGAGGGAATGAAGAAAATGACTACGAATTCTAAATTACGTCAAAATGCTCAGAAGTACTCTATCTTTTTGATACTGATCGCGATGTTTATCATCTGTAGTATCTTAAGCCCGTACTTCTTAACGAGCAACAACTTGATCAATATTTTGCGTCAGACCTGTGTGGGCCTGCTGATCGCATACGGTGAAATGATCCTGATCATCGCTGGATTCCTGGATCTGTCTGTAGCATCTGTTCTGGCTCTTTCAGGTGTCCTGGCGGTGGATACATATCGGCATACACAGTCGCTGATCTTATCACTGGTGGTAGCGATCGTAGTAAGTATCCTGTGTAACCTGTTCAACGCGTTCTTCGTAGCTCAGTTTGATGTGCCGGCGTTCATCGCCACCTTGGGTATGCAGGAGATCGCCCGTGGTATCGCGCTTTACTACTGCGGCGGTTCTAATATCCTGCAGCTTGGAGATTTCGTTGTTCTTGGACAGGGAACGGTAGGGCCGATCCCGATTCCGGTCATCATCGTGTTTGTGATCAGTTTTATCATCTGGTATCTGGTCAACGAGACCCGGTGGGGCAGAAGCCTTTACGCCATCGGCGGAAACCGGAACGCGGCGGTAGCCAGTGGTATCAATGTAAAAGTAAGTATCTATAAAGCATATATCATTAATGGTATCATGGCCGCTTTCGCGGGAGTGATCTTTATGGCGAGAAATAACGCGGGTCTTCCCAACGGCGCGGTAGGATATGAGATGAACGGTCTGACGGCGGCTATCGTCGGCGGTACTTCCTTTACCGGCGGTATCGGAACAGTTACCGGAACCATTGCCGGTGCGTTTATCATCGCGTTCCTGGAGAATATCATGAACTTGCTGGGAATCGACTCTTATATCCAGCAGATCATCAAAGGAGCGATCGTAGTTATCGCTGTAGCCTTCGACGTAATGAGCAAGAGCAAGAAGAGCGCGAAGGTGATCATCGCGGATGATTCTGATAAGAAGAAAGAGGAGAAATAATCCAGATTGCAGCTGAGGATTTGTACGGCAAAGCGTTTTTTTCCTGCATGACGATGCTTGCGGTACTTAAAACCTAAATGAAAAAAGAAAAAGGGAGGAAAAACTATGAAAAACATCAAAAAGATCCTTTCAATGGTGCTTGTTCTGGCAATGGTGGTTGCAATGACCGCCTGCAGCGGCTCCGGCGGAGATTCCGAAGGCGGAGACGGCGGAGATGGCTATCGTGTAGCGTTTATCGCACGTGCCAGCGCTGATACATTTGCCGCGTGGCTGACTCGTGAGATGCAGTCTGAGGCAGAAAAGTATGACGACATCACCCTTGAGTACTTCAGTGGTGAGGGAGACAACAACCAGGTTAACAGTCTTCTGGAGGACTGTGTAACAAAACAGTACGATCTGGTTATCGTACAGGTTAACGATAACGCGGCATCCGCTCCTTATGTAAAACAGGTTGTAGATGCTGGAATCCCGGTTATCACAACAAACCCGGCAGTACATCAGGGCGACCTGGACGGAACAGATGATGATTCTCTTCTGGAAGGAACCGGAACTGTTGACGCTGACCCTGTAGCACAGGCACAGCCAAGCGCTGAGGCGGCGGTAGAGGAAATCCCAGAGAACGCTAATGTAGTTGTATTGATGGGACCATCCAACAACTTCCACTCTGACGGACGTCGTGACGGATGGGAGCAGTACTTCTTCGCTGAGAGACCTGACGTAACGATCCTTTACGAAGATTACGCAAACTGGAACAGTGACGAAGCTCTTGCGCTGATGGAAACATGGGTACAGGGCGGAACTCATATCGACGCGATCATCTCCATGAACGACAACATGGCAGCAGGCGCGATCGAGGCGATCCGGAACAACTCCGATTACTTCAATGAAGACGGAACACCGAACTTCCTGGCATACGGCGTTGATGGAAACGCTCAGGGCGTTCTCCTTGTAAAAGAAGGACTTCTGACCAGAACAACTCTTCAGGATGCTTCTCTGCTTGCTGAGCAGTGTATGTCCAACGCACATGACGTTCTGACAGGCGAAAAAGAAGTTACAGATGTAGAGTACTATGTAGACGCTCCTGTAATCAACAGCGAGACTGTTGACGAGTATGTACAGCTTTACGTTGACAACGGCGAGATTTCTGAAGATGGAAGCAGCCTTGTTGAGCAGTAAGATACAGATTGATTTGGGAAAGTAAGTTTTAAAGAGCAAACGAAAATGATGCAGGAATAATGACGGCGCCTCGCCGGGAGGACCTGGCGGGGCGCCCATTAAAAGGGAATACTGGGGAGTCTTACGGCTTGTCAGTTTTTTATTTTAAAACGCTTGAGAAAAAATTAACGATATGAGATCGGAAAATACGGAGAAATCCGTGGAAATTTATAAATAAATCAAAGGAAAGGAGAAGCGGTGCCTGTAGGCATCGCGGTGAGTGACTATGAAGAACAGAGGAGCATTTATGGTTGGACTGGACAAGATGGAGATCCGCGACATTCCTATGCCGGAGCCAAAGGAGAAGGAAGTTCTGGTAGAGATGGAGTATGTAGGGATCTGCGGATCCGATGTCCACTATTTCCATGACGGAAGATGTGGTTCCTATGAAGTAGAAGGCGACTTTATGCTGGGGCATGAATGTGCCGGAACGGTCGTAGCTCTTGGAGAAGGTGTACAGAATCTGAAGGTAGGCGACAGAGTCGCTCTGGAGCCGGGTATTACCTGCGGCGAGTGTGAGTTCTGTAAGAGAGGTCTTTACAATCTGTGCCCGGACGTACAGTTCCTTGCAACTCCTCCGGTACAGGGCTGCTATGAAAACTATATCGCGTTCCCGGAGAATATGTGCTTCAAGCTTCCGGAAAACATCAGCACCAAAGAGGGCGCTCTGATCGAACCCCTGTCTGTTGGTCTTCATGCCGCAAATCAGGGAAATGTTCAGCTTGGTGACTCTGTAGTCATCCTGGGCGCTGGCTGCATCGGTCTTGTTACGCTTTTGGCCTGCAAAGCCCACGGCGCATCTGACATCACAGTTGTAGACGTGATCCCGAAACGTCTGGACTATGCTATGAAACTGGGCGCTACCCGCGTTATCAATGGAAAAGAAAAAGATGCGGTAGAAGAGATCATGAAGCTGACAAATGGCGCAGGTGTTGAAAAAGTATTTGAGACCGCAGGATCTCCGTTTACTATCCAGCAGACTCCTTATCTTGTAAAGAGAGCTGGAACTATCACTTTGGTAGGAATCTCCGCGCAGGAGAAGATTGAGTATAACTTTGCCCAGATCATGGACAAAGAACCAACGATCAAATCCGTATTCCGTTACCGGAACATTTATCCGCAGGCAATCGCGGCGATCGCGGACGGAACCATCGATGTGTCTGGTATCGTGACACATGAGTTCGCGTTTGATGATATCCAGGAAGCCTTTGACTGCGCCATCAACAATAAGGATGACGTTGTAAAAGCGGTGATCAAGATTAAATAAGGATATCCTCAGGTATAAAAACAGGAGCAATTAGGGGGCGCCTGTTTCAGGCGCCCTCAGATCTTGGAGGGAAGGATCATGGATTACAGAAATTTTGATGAGAATTTCTCGCTGTCCGGCAAGACGGCCATTGTGACCGGAGCTGCCAGTGGAATTGGATATGAGATTGCGAAAATGTATGCCAGAAAAGGGGCGAATGTAGTGTGCTTTGACTTGCGCGCGCCCCAAGAGCTGGAAAAATATATGCAGGAACAAGGAGTAGGTTTCCTGGCATGTGTGGGAGACATTACGAAGACAGAAGATATCGAAGCGTGTGTAAATGCCGCGGCGGAGAAGTTCGGGGCGCTGGATATCCTGGTAAACTGCGCCGGCATCGGCGTGGTGGAAGGAGTGTTGGAACACGGAGAAGCATTGTGGGACAAGACGCTGGCTATCAACCTGACCGGAAATGTCCGTTTTATGCGGGCGGCCGCCGCGTATATGAAAGAACATGGCGGCGGTAAGATCATCAATATGGGATCTCAGGCCGGAGTAGTAGCTTTGGACGGTCATTTGACCTATGGCTGCTGCAAAGCGGCGATCATCTATGCCACAAAGCAGTTTGCTATGGAACTGGCACAGTATAACATCAATGTAAACGCCATCTCTCCGACGATCATTCTAACCCCTATGGGAGAAGAGAACTGGAACAACGAGCGGGGAGAGGAATTTAAGAAAAAGATACCGGCGCATCGGTTCGGCTATCCGGAAGAGGTGGCAGCCTGCGCGGTATTCCTTGCCAGCGATGCGGCAAGTCTGATCAACGGGGCAAACCTGGTGATCGATGGAGGATTTACGATCTGTTAATCAACAATGACAGGCAGAAAAGTAAGGCATAATCAACATGGAGGTTCTTAAAAATGGAAGAGAAAAGAGTAAAAGAACTGGCACTGCAGGCGGCGAAGATCCGTAAGACGGCGCTGAAGGCCATTGAGGCCGCTCAGTCCGGCCACGTAGGAGGATCCTTCTCAGTGGCTGATATCCTGACGGTACTGTATTTTGACAAGATGAACATTGACCCGAAAGATCCAAAGAATCCAGACAGAGACAGATTCGTTTTATCCAAAGGCCATTGTACGCCTACGATGTACGCGACACTTGCGCTGAAAGGATATTTCCCGGTAGAAGATCTAAAGACATTCCGGAATGTGGACAGCTATCTGTCCGGTCATGTAGAGATGACGAAAGTTCCGGGCGTGGATATGTCGGCAGGATCTCTGGGACAGGGACTTTCCGCGGCTATCGGAATGGCGCTGGCAGGGAAAGTAGATAAAAAGGACTATCGTGTTTACGCGGCTCTGGGAGATGGCGAGATCCAGGAAGGCCAGATCTGGGAAGCGGCTATGGCGGCTGGCAACTACGGGCTGGATAATCTGACAGTGTTCGTGGACAACAATAATCTCCAGATAGACGGAACGGTGGAAGAAGTAATGTCCCCATATCCGATCGATGAGAAATTCCGGGCGTTCAAGTGGAACGTGATCGATATAGATGGTCATGACTACGCGCAGATCGCCCAGGCTGTTGACACCGCGAAAGAGACCAAAGGTCGTCCAACGATGATCGTAGCCAAGACAGTGAAGGGAAAAGGCGTATCTTTTATGGAGAATAATGTGAAATTTCACGGAAGTACTCCGACGGCAGAACAGTTTGAACAGGCATTTAAAGAGTTGGATGCGCAGATCGCATCACTGGAGGTGTAATCATGGGAAAAGTAATCGCTACAAGAGAGGCATACGGAAGAGCTCTGTGTGAATTCGGGGCAGATGAGAGGATCATGGTATTCGACGCGGACCTTACGATCTGTACGATGTCCTGCTATTTTGCGGAAAAATATCCAGAGCGGTTTTTCAACGCGGGGATCGCGGAGTGCAACATGGCGGGAATGGCCGCTGGAGCGGCAACGGCGGGGAAAATCTCCTTCTGCCATACATTTGCTATGTTTGCCGCGGGCAGGATTTACGATCAGGTGCGCAATTCCATTGCGTATCCGGGGCTGAATGTGAAAGTAGTAGGAACCCACGCGGGCCTTTCTGTGGGGGAGGATGGAGCTACCCACCAGTGCATCGAGGACTTGAGTCTTATGCGTACGATTCCGGGAATGACGGTGATCTGCCCTTGCGATGCCAATGAGACCAGAGAGGCAGTGAAAGCAATGATCGATTATGAAGGACCGTGCTATCTGAGGCTGGGCCGTTCTGGCGTGGAATGCATCACAGATGAGATTCCGGGATATAAGTTTGAACTTGGGAAGGGAATCCAGCTGGCAGACGGAAAAGATGTGACTATCATTGCCACCGGACTGATGGTGCAAGAAGCGGTAAAAGCGGCGGAAATCCTGAAGGGAGAAGGCATCAGCGCAAGAGTGATCGACTTGCATACTATTAAACCGATCGATCGGGATATCATTGTGAAAGCGGCCAAAGAGACGGGAGCCATTGTTACTACAGAAGAGCACAACGTGATCGGCGGTCTGGGAGCCGCGGTTTCCGAAGTGGTCGGGGAGACTTGCCCGGTCCCAGTAGTGAAACATGGAGTAGAAGACGTATTTGGCCATTCTGGAACGGCGGAAGCGCTGATGGTGAAATACGGTCTGACGCCGGAGAAGATCGCGGCAAAAGCAAAAGAAGCGATCGCGCTGAAGAAATAGAAGACTTCTGCAGTCACAGAAAAGAACTGAAATTATGGAAAGGGAGTGTAAGATATGGAAATGATGCGCGCAAACGTGTATGATAAACCAGGACACTGTGAGATTACCCAGGTTCCGGTGCCGGAGATCGGCCCTCACCAGGTATTGATCAAAGTTATGTCCTGCGGAATATGCAAAGGTGCGGATGTGGCACTGGCAAACGGAGGATTTCTCGCGAAGTTCCCGCTGTTGAACGGCCATGAGTTCGCAGGTTATGTATGCAAGGTGGGTGAACATGTAGATACATTTAAGGTAGGAGACAGAGTGACCGCGGACAATACGGTATTGTGCGGAGACTGCTATTACTGCCGGAAAGACCAGCCCCTTTATTGTGAGAATTTCTATTCTCTTGGCTGTAACGGGCCGGGAGGATTTGCGGAGTATGTGGCAGTAAACGCGGATAAGGTATTTCCGATCAGCGATAAACTGTCCTTTAACGAGGCGATTTTCGCGGAGCCAACAGCCTGCGCGGTCCACTCTATGGACCGTATCCAAGTCCAGTTTGGCGACGATGTGCTGGTTTATGGCTGCGGCCCGACCGGGATCATCATGATTCAGCTTCTTATGCATTCCAACGCGAATCGGGTAGTGGTATGCGGCCCGAGCCAGGACAAGCTGGATATCCTGAAAAAATATGGATGTAAAGAAACAATCCTGATGGATCGCAACGATCCCAGCGTCCATGAAGAGCAGTTAAGGAAGATCGCGCCAAACGGATTCGATATCCTGGTAGATACAACGGCAAACGTAGATGTGATGGAAAGCATGATCAAGTTTGGAAAAATGGGCGCTAAATTTATGATGTTCGCAATGCCGCACGCAGGAGCAAAATGGGCCATCGATCCAGAATACTGGTATCTCCATGAGATCCAGCTTATTCCAACGTGGGCGCAGACCCACTGCTTTGGAAGAGCGCTGGAATATCTGGAGGCAGGAAAAGTACAGGTCAAAGATCTTGTGACCCATGAGATGGATCTGGCAGATTACGACAAAGGAATCGCTTTGGCGGCAAAAGGAGGGCCCGGAACACTGAAGGTCATCCTCCATCCTAATTACGAAGAATAGACAAGAGAAAAGTCATTTGGGTACAGGGTGAAAGTTAATTTGGGACGTAGTATTTTTTAAAAAGGCTACGTCCCCTGTTAAAGTTTAGACAAAGGTGGATATTTCATGAAGGCGGTTGGTATTGACATAGGAACTACAACAATCTGCGGAGTTTTGATGGACGGGGAGACGGGGAAACTTTTGGATTCTCGTACGCTTCCCAATGATACATCGATACAGGCGGACGATGATCGAAGCTGGGAGCATCTCCAGGATCCGGAGCGGATTCTGGGAAAATGCCGGGAGATCTTGAAGAGTTATTTAGACATCTATAGTGATATTGTCAGTGTAGGAGTGACAGGGCAGATGCATGGGATCCTGTATGTGGATCGAAATGGGAAAGCGGTCAGCCCTCTTTATACCTGGCAAGACCGCAGAGGAGATCTGGAATACGATTGCGGCCTGGAGAACGGCGGAAGGGTCACCTATGTGCAGGAGCTTGCCCGGAGAACGGGATATCCTGTAGCCGCCGGATTCGGCCTTGTGACGCATTTCTTTCATGCGCGCAATCAGAGCGTGCCTAAAGAAGCGGTTTCCCTATGTACGATTCCAGACTACATTGCCATGTCTCTGGCAGGGAAAAAACGGCCCCTTATGCATCAGAGTATGGCGGCCAGTTTAGGACTCTATGATCTGGAACATTCCTGTTTTGATAAAGAGGCTCTAAAAAAAGCCGAGATCGAACTGGAATTTCTGCCGGAGGTGACCATAGGAAATCAAGCGGCGGGACGTCTGGCTGAGTTTGACCAGATCCAGGTCAGTGTGGCTTTAGGGGATAATCAGGCCAGTTTCCTTGGGTCTGTAGGTCCAGGAGAGAGGCTGCTCTTAAATGTAGGGACTGGAAGTCAGATTTCTGCCTGTACAGAGCGTTTTGTGAAAACAAAAGAAGCGGAATGCAGGCCATATTTGGGAAAAACATGGCTGATCGCGGGATCTCCTTTGTGCGGCGGATATGCTTATTCTTTATTAAAAAGGTTTGTAGAAGAAATTTTTGCCCTTGATGGGACAAAGCCGGGCCGGTCAGTATATGAGCTGATGAATGGAGAGGCCAGGCAGGTATACGAAGAAAAAGGGCGGGAAGTACAAGTGGATACCCGGTTTAACGGAAGCCGGAGTAATCCATCCCTTACAGGCGGCATTGGGAATCTTACGGAAGAGACCTTCCATTTGGGTTCTTTTGCCCTTGGGACACTGAAAGGAATTTGCGAGGAGTTGTACTGTTTTTACAGGGAGTTTCCAGAAGAAGTAAAGAAATCAGGAACCCTTGTAGGAAGCGGCAACGGGATCCGGCTGAATCCGCTTCTTCAGGAAATATGCTGTGAGCGGTTTGAAATGGGGATGAAGATCCCGCTGTATTCAGAAGAAGCCGGATATGGCACAGCCCTTTTCTCCCTGCTGGCGGCAGGCAGATATAGGGATGTGGAGGAAGTAAAAAGCCTGATCCGCTATGAATAAAGAGGGGGGCGTTGCAAAATAGATGAGTAATCATCTATGGAGCAACGCTCCTTTTTCATATCCAAAAACAGAAAACGGACCCCGAAGAGTCCATAATCCATGGTATAATTAGATATGCCTACTAACCAAAAATACCATAAAAATTATACCGAATTCGGCGAACCTTATCAACTGGTTTTGCCATTAAATTTGGAAGGTTTGGTTCCTGATGATGATTCTGTCCGACTGCTGAGCCACGAATTGGAGGGATTGGATTACAGCTTGCTGTATCAGGCTTACTCTGCCAAAGGCGGAAATCCGGCAGTGGATCCTAAGACCATGTTCAAGATCCTGACCTATGCGTATTCCCAGAACATTTATTCATCCAGAAAAATTGAAACCGCATGCAGACGAGATATCAACTTTATGTGGCTGCTCGCCGGGCAGAAAGCACCTGACCACAGCACGATCGCACGTTTCCGTACCGGATTCCTGGCGGATGCCTGTGAAGATCTCTTCTATCAAATGGTAAAGAGACTGAAAAATGCGGGCGAGCTGTCGAAGGAAACCGTTTTTATTGATGGGACAAAGCTGGAGGCATGCGCAAACAAATATACCTTTGTCTGGAAAAAATCCGTAGGGAAATGGGAAACAAAAATGTTCCAGAAAGTACAGGAAGCCGTAGCTCTTCTGAACCAGGAGTATCTACAGAGTTTTTCTGTAACGGAAGGAACAAGAACACAGGATCTTCAGAAGATCTGTCGGTTTCTGGAACAGAGCTGTAAAGAACAGCATACCGTTTTTGTCCATGGAAGAGGGAAACAGAAAAGCCGGAACCAGAAATATCTGGAACTGTTCCAACGTTTTCTGGAACGGCAGACCATCTACGACTGGCATACAGCCAGCTTCCGGGGACGGAATAATTATTGTAAGACGGATCCGGACGCCACATTCATGCATATGAAGGATGACCATATGCGGAATGCCCAGTTGAAGCCGGGATATAACGTACAGATCGCAGTGGACAGCGAATATATTGTCGCGACAGATATTTTTCAGGATCGGAATGATGTATGGACGCTGGTCCCTTTTTTAAAGAGAATGGAAGAAAAACTGGGATTCCGTTATCCAAGCGTGACGGCAGATTCAGGATATGAAAGTGAAGAAGGATACAGCTATCTGAGAGACCAGAAACAAAAGCCCTATATCAAACCGCAAACGTATGAGAAATGGAAAAAGAGGAGTTTTAAAAAGGATATCAGTAAACGTGAGAACATGGGTTATGATGAAAGGACAGATACCTATACGTGTCATGCCGGGAAGAAACTGCGGCCGATTTTCCTGAAAAAGCAGACAAGTAAAAGTGGCTATGAATCCGAAGTCACCGTCTACGAATGCGAAGATTGTACGGACTGTCCTTATAAAGAGAAATGTACAAAAGCAAAAGGGAACAAACGGCTGTATGTATCCAAAAGCTTTTTGGAGAAACGACAGGAATCCTATGAAAACATCCTGAGCGAAACCGGGCTCCTATACCGGATGAACCGTTCGATCCAGGTGGAGGGAGCATTTGGAGCCCTGAAAAACGACTATGAATTTCAAAGATTTTTACTCCGTGGAAAAACCAAAGTAAAACTGGAGATTCTTTTATTGAGTATGGGCTATAATCTCAACAAACTTCACGCTAAAATACAAAATGACCGAACCGGAAACCATCTGTTTCCAGTGAAGAAATCTGCTTAATCAAACAGAAACTAAGCAGCTTTATTAAAGTATGCTCAAAAACGGAAGTAATCCACAGAACAAAGTGGAATCACTTCCGTTTTCCTTTAAATGGAGCGAGGGTATCGCTCCATCACCTAATTTGATGATTTTGCGACACCCCCTTTTTAGCCCGCGGTATGTTCGGCGGTCTGCGCAAAGCGCGGAATCTTATTGTGATCAGGCGATTACCAGCGGTACGCCCATTTCTTTCGCGATTTCCACATTTTCATGAGAGACTTGGCTGTCAGTTATGATTTTCTTTACTTGATTGATCGGACAGATCACCGACAGGTATCCGCCGCCAAATTTACTGCTGTCCGCCAGTACATAGACTTCCTTTGAAGCCTTTAGGATCGCCCGCTTGACCTGCATCTGCGGAGTGGCGATGGAAGTAAGACCCGCTTCGAAGTTGATTCCGTGAACGCCGATGAAGCCTTTATCCACGTGAAAACTTTCCATATTTTCCAAAGCGGATTCTCCCATGGTTGCGGACAGATGACCGCCTACGTATCCGCCGATCATGTACAGCTCCACGTGCCCGACACCTGCAAGCTCGTTTCCGGTCAGGAGGGAGTTGGTGACGACCGCGATCCGTTTCTCCGGGTGGCTTTTGATATACAGAGCCAGGTAGAAGCTGGTAGACGCGTCATCGATGATGATAGTATCGCCATCGTCGATATATTCGTATGCCCGGCGAGCGATCGCCTCTTTCCGATCCGCATTCCGGAAAATACTTTCTGTACGGTATTTTTTGGCCAGATTGGACTCCAGCCGGACCGCTCCTCCGTGGATTCGTTTTAAAAGGCCCTCATCCTGCATCTCTTTAATATCATTGCGAATGGTAACTTCAGAGCAATTTAGAGACCTGCTCAACTCTGCGACTCGTACCTTTCCTTTTTTTTCCAGCTCCTCTAAAATTGCCTGCCTGCGTTCTTCCATAATCAGCCCCCCTTATGTCTTTATTTAAACTTGTGTGTATGCTATTGCGTCAAGCGTACATGATTCAGCCCGATATGGCGGACCACCATCTGCATGATCGGTACAAATCGGTCGCCAAAGGATTCTTTTGGGATAATAAAAGCCAGATCTCTTCCATAGTAGATGCCGATAGTCTTAGGAGTGGTTACCGTTCGCTGGATTTGATCCCAGCTATATTTTGTGTTTTTCCCGTTTTGGGCTACCACAATCCCGTCTGCCTCAGAGAAAATATACTCCTTCGGATCCTTGTATTCTGGATTGGTCTTCATCTGTTTATTTGCACGGATCTTTAAAAGAATAGGCGTATAGGACAGAAAAGCGACCCCGGCGATCACGTATAGGAGAAAATGTTCAAAATCAACCCTTCCCATGACCTGCATGACGACTCCGATTACGATTACGCCCATGCCAAGCATGTTGACAAGAAAACCGGACGCCTTTGAAAATGTGTGATATAGCAAAAAATCAAATAAATGTTCCTTTGTAAGTTGTACATCCAATTTTTCCATAAGAATCTTCCTCGTTTTGATTTTAAGAAAGTCCTCTAAACATGCTAATGTTATTGTAGCATATCAGAGGACTTTTTTCACTTTTTGATTTTGATTAATCCGCGGCGCTGGGAGCGGCCACACTTGCGTCAACTTTATAGCGGGCCCAGCCTTCCGGCGAGTAGATACCCAGCTGCTTCTTCTGCATCAGCTTGTCAAAGAATGCTGTAATAAACGGGCAGAGGAACAAAGTTACAACAGAGGCTGTCGCGCACTGGGCTGTCGCCATATCTACATACTGAGCCATAGTCGGGTCGGCTTCGCCGACGGCGGCAGGGGTCATGGCGGAATTCAGCGCGGTTGTACCGATGGCCGCGCCCATAGCGTTCCTTTCTTTCTTTGGCAGCAGCAGATTGTTTGTAAAGAAGAAGATCACTGCTGTAGCGGCAGATACCAGACCAAGGATGATGCCGGCGGCGCCTGCTGTAATGATCGTATTGATATCTGTCTTGGCTCCGATGGAGATCGTCATGAAGAAAGTAACGATAGGCTGAGCGGTCGCGCAGGCTTTTCTAAAGCCGGCATCCAGATTACCCCAGATAAAGCCGATCAGCAATGGAACCAGTACCGCGATCAGGGAATCGATTGGGATGGAAGCCAGCCCGGTCGCGCCCAGAGCGATCAGAGTAAAAAACGGCCCGTCATTTAGAGACAGAATGGAGATAGCGCCAGTATCTGTCGCGTTGCCAAACTGGGAGGACAAAGAGATATACAGGGAGCCGTTTGAATTTGTGATAGTAGCGATCCATACAAACGGGGCAATCCCAAGGAAGCCGGCAGGCCCGCATAAGGTGCTGATTAAAAAGCCAATGAGCACGCCAAGGAGAAATTTGGTGGCGGTCAGAGTTACGCCTTTATAGAGAGGCATACCTACCTGCTTGATGTTGATGGCAGAACCGCAGACAATCAGGAAAAATCCCATCATACAAGAATTGCCCTCATAAAACAGCGCGGTCACATATCCGCCGATCTGATAAGCCTGTGGGAAAAAGGTGGCGATCAGGACAGCCAGGACCAGGGGGATGATGACAAGTCCGCCGGGGAGTTTCTTCATTTTATTAAGCAGATCGAGATCTGTGGGTTTCTTAACTTCATTGTTTTGTTCGCTCATTTCTATTTCCTCCAATTTTAGTTTCTTGCCGACTCGCGGAAAAGACGATCCACAATATCACAGGCAGTATTGTCATTTCCGGTCAAGCCGCCTTTCCCCACGATCGGAAGCCCGTCATAGCTTCCTACAAGCCGTCCCACATCTGTCTGGGGAATTACATAATCTACAACTTCAATACATTCTACACCGAGCTGATAACATACATTTACCATAGTGTCGCCGCCGGTGGTATAAAGACCGGCTATTTTTTCACGGCCGCATTGCTCCAAAAGCTGTGAAATAATGGTCCCAAGCCCCGCGTTAATCCGGTTGGCGCTCATGCCGCCCGCATAGTGCCGTTTATTGTCTTCTTCATCCAGATTCAACAGTTCTCCGTGGAGAGCTGTTTCAAATAAAATGGCCCGCGGAGGAACCGAGGAATTCAGAAGGTCTTCCGCTTTATGTACTGCCCGAAAGACTTCATCCAGAGAATCAGCGCCTCCCTCAACCAAAGGGATTGGATCTACACTGATGCGCGCATGACGGGGATCTTGGCACAGAATCTCCATCTGTTTTTTTGTCACTGGCGTCGCGCTGCCAGCGGCGATCAATACTGTTTTACCCGCCTCGTTGGCAGCAGGGGGGATATTATCTGCTTCTTCCTGGATCAGATCCCGGTAATAGGCCAGTTTAGAAGTAAAGGGACCGGGATCTACCGCCAGTACGTTCCACTTTAGTTCAATACATGCCTTAGCGATCTCTTCCACATCTTCCAAGGTGATCGCATCTACAACGATCACTTCACAGCCATTTGCCCTCTGCTCCCGTAACGCATCCCGGATGGCTTCTTCGCCGCCAAGTACCTGGCTTAAAGTGACCAGTCCGATTTTCCGACGGGTCTGTCCGGCAAGCAGACGTGGAACATAATTCTCTGTTACCGGCGTGCGTACGTCGTGGGCAACAGGTGTGTTGATCAAGGCTACTCCATCGATCACAGAATATCCTCCGACCAGGATCCGTCTGGATTGCGGCATGGCTGGAACTACAACGGCAATGCTGCCGCTGGCCAGTTGATCCAGCATCGCATCGATTTCCACACCAACGCCTCCGCGCAAAGTGGTGTCGATCCGTTTGGAAAAATATTGTACGCCCATACGTTTCAGGGCGAGCGTGGCGGAAGATACCTTCTCATAGGCTTCATTTGCGGGAAGCGGACGACTGTTGCTGCTAATGAGGATCGCATCCAGCTGTTCTACGCCTTCTCCTTTTTCCGCGGCTTCCTCGTTAAAAAATACAGCTGTTCTTGCCTTTGACCGGGCCAGGAGCACACCTGTCGTTGTGGCGCCTGTCAGGTCATCGGCTACAGCACCGATCAATGGCATTACTTTTCTCCCCTTTCATGCTGTTTGGCGGCGTATTCGGAAACAACCGCTGTTGATTCGATGAGGCTGATCGGATTCGCGATGCCTTTTCCCGCAATATCAAACGCGGTTCCGTGGTCTACAGAGCTTCGGATGAAAGGAAGGCCAAAAGTCAGAGTAACGGACTTTTCGAAATCCAATGTTTTGCAGGCGATATGTCCCTGATCATGATAAAGAGACAGAATCGCGTCGAATTTACCGGATTTTCCAATGTGAAATACAGAATCTGCCGGGCAGGGTCCGATCGCGTTGATGCCGAGAGCTTTGGCCGCTTCTACCGCGGGGCCGATGTCGGTAAGCTCCTCTGTGCCGAAAAGACCGTTGTCTCCATTGTGGGGATTCAATCCGGCAACGGCGATCAATGGATTTTCAATACCCACCTTGCGCAGTTCTTTGTCGATGTTGACTACATTCTCCAAGATCACATCCTTGGTAGCGTAATGGCAGGCATCGACCAGCGACATGTGGCGGCTGACGAAGAACACTCTCAGCTTATGGCAGGAAAACATAGTCAAGGCGTAAGGAGAATTTGTGGCGTGCTGATAGATCTCTGTGTGTCCGGGTTCTTTTACACCGATAAGCTTAATGGCGCCTTTGTGGATCGGCGAGGTGGATACGGCATCGATCTTTCCGGCCAGTCCAAGCTCAATTGATTTCATGATCCAGTCAATCGCCATCTGTCCGGCAAGTTCCTGGACCTGTCCCCACTGGATTGAATCGGTGTCGTAGGTTCCTGTTTCCAAGATATCGACCACCCCATATTTGAATTCTGCCTCAGAGGGATCGGTGATCTTATGGTATTCCAGATGTTTGCCGAGCACATTAGCGGCTTTTTCCATAATAGCCTCGCTTCCGATTACAAATGGCCGGCAGCATTCATGGATTCCCTGATCCAGCATGGTACCTACAACGATTTCCGGACCGATTCCGGCCGGGTCTCCCATTGTAATCGCGGTAATTGGTTTAAAAGTTTCGCTCATTTTCTCTTTCCTCCCATTTATATTTCGTTTTACTTTTGTTTGTAAATAAATTCTAAAACTTTTTGGTTTCGATTTCAATATAATTTTATAAATTTGGAGGATTTAGATAGATAAAGATAAGATAATTGTGCAGTTTAACAATTAAAAAAGAGAGAGATTTTCGTTTGGTTTCGATTTGATGAAAATAAGAAAGAATTGACGCTTACACTTAGTGTGAAATTTCCTGTACGCTATCGGCTATGTCCCGCAGTACCTTTACCGCCGAGTCTGTCACATAAGTGGAGTAATAAGCGATACCAGGGGCGGAATTTGACATTGCGCGGCTGATTCCGGCAAGCTGCAGCATTTCTGCCTCCTTTTTCCGTGAAATGATTGCGAATCCGCAAAGTAACGATTATAATAAGGATAGCGTCATTATAATATAATTACAATCTGAATGGAAGACGAGGTTAGACAAAGATGAGAATTGGAATTGGAAATGATCATGCGGCAGTGGAAATGAAAAACGAAGTGGCAGAATACCTCCGGGAAAAAGGATATGAGGTTGTCAATTATGGGACAGACACCCATGAAAGCTGTCATTATCCGGTATATGGAGAAAAAGTGGGAAGAGCGGTGGTTTCCGGTGAAGTGGATCTTGGAATCTTGATCTGCGGGACAGGCGTAGGAATCTCTCTGGCGGCCAATAAAGTAAAAGGCGTCAGGGCTGTGGTATGTTCAGAGCCCTATTCCGCGAAACTGTCCAGGCAGCATAATAATACCAATGTGCTTGCCTTTGGAGCAAGGGTGATCGGAATCGAGATGGCGAAGATGATCATTGATGAGTGGCTGAACGCGGAATTCCTGGGAGGACGCCATCAGACCAGAGTGGATATGATCATGGATATTGAGAACCGTTAGGAGTATTCGGACAGGTAAGAATATCCTGAAAGATGAGACGTAATATAAAAAGAACCGGCCATAGCGGGCCGGTTCTTTTGTTTGCCATAGCGGAGCGATCATCAGATCACATAAATTGCTGGATCACATGGAGCACCCCATCCTCATCATTAGACTTGGTCACATAATCCGCCCGTTCTTTTACCAAGGGCTGAGCGTTTGCCATAGCAACGCCAAGGCCTGCTGTTTCGATCATAGTCAGATCATTATAACCGTCTCCGCAGCAGATCATCTGGTCGGCGGTCAAGCCAATGCTGGTAAGGAGACGCAGAAGAGAATGTGCTTTGTCAATCTGAGGAGGCATGATCTCCAGGAAGAAAGGGTCCGAGCAATAGACGGACAGATAGGAACGAAAGTAATCCGTTACTTCTTTCTTTGCGCTGCTGATCATCTCCGGTTCTCCTGTAACAAGAAACTTATTCGGTTTCCTAGGGACTTGTGAGGGAAAATCATCCGCCGTAATGATCGGCATATGGTTGATATAGGATTCCAGCTGGCTGTAAGCATTGGGGCCCGCCGCGGAGATCAGATGGTCTTCTCCATAAGCCAGGATATCAAGGCCAGGATACTTCCTGATAATGTCAAACAAAGGAGCGGCCACATTGTCTGGAAGTACTTTGTTGTAGATCACCTGTCCAAGGCGGCAGTCGATTATACGTCCTCCATTGAAGGAGAGGACATATCCGCCATAGTCCTGGAGGCGGAGCTGATCCGCGAGAGGCAGGACGCCCTGAGTGGGACGCCCGCTGGCCAAGACTACTTTTTTCCCTTGTTTTTGTATATCGATCAGCGCTTCCAAAGTGGGAAGGCTGATCTCTTTTTTTGAATTGGTAAGTGTACCATCTAAATCCAGCGCTAGAATCTGATAGTCCATCTTAACGGTTCCTTTCCTGCCCGCTGCAACAGCTCATACATTTTTTTGATCTATTTATTTTGAAGCGCCTCCACGACAACCGGAAGCTTCATGTATTTGGAGGCTTTTACAAGGACATTGTCCCCTTTTTGAATCAGAGTATCCAAAGAAGAGAGAAAATCTTCCTTGGTTTCAAACCACATTCCTTTCGCGGAAGATCCGGCCTCTGTCACTCCGCGGACCAGATCCTTGGACATAGGCCCGATGCCGCAGACCAGATCGATGCCTTTTTGGGCGGCATAAGCCCCGACCTGATAGTGAAGATCCAGCTCATCGCTGCCAAGTTCTCCCATATCCCCAAGCACAGCTACTTTGCGCCCTTCAGATAAGGCGAGCACATCGATGGCGGCTTTGGTGGAGACAGGATTGGCATTATAGCAGTCGTCCAAGATCGTTAAGGAGTCGGTCTGGATCAGGTGATTCCGTCCGGGAAGAGCAGCGTAGCTTTCAATACCGGCCTTGATCTCCTCAGGAGTAAGACCTAAGGAATATCCGACAGCCGCGCCGGCCAGCGCGTTGGAAACCATATGGGATCCGGGAACGGGGATCACGCAGGTAAAGGAGTCTCCTGAAGGCAGATGGATGGTACATCTGGTCCCTTTCAGCCCAAGAGCCTGAATGTCGGATGCTCGGAACTGGCTGTTTTCCCCTGTTCCAAAGAAAAGGGGAACGCTGCCTTTGACTGGCTCCATCTGGGAGAGCAGGTCGTCATCGCCGTTCAGGATGATGGTTCCTCCGTTTTTCATGTCCTGGATCATCTCTGATTTCTCCTGCAGGATTCCTTCTCTGGTCTTGAAGAATTCCAGATGGGCTACGCCGATATTGGTAATGACACAGATATCCGGGCTGGCTACAGAAGAAAGCCGGCGCATCTCGCCAAAATGATTGACGCCCATTTCCAGGATCGCCACCTCGTGAGAATCGTTCATCTGAAAGATGGTAAGAGGAAGTCCCCATTCGTTGTTAAAATTTCCCAGGGTTTTGTGGACGTTATATTTCTGGGAAGCTACCGCGGCGATCATTTCCTTGGTGCTGGTCTTTCCAACACTTCCGGTAATTCCGACTACTTTTACGTCAAAGGAGTCACGGTACAGCTTGGCAATATCCAAGAGAGCCTGACCGGTAGATTCCACTAAGATATAAGGATAATCCGTATCTCCAAGATCTTCATGGGAGACAACGCACAAAGCGCCCTTAGCGATGGTGTCTGGAATAAACTGGTGGGCATTCACGTTCTCGCCGTCGATGGCGACGAAGAGATCGCCTTTTTCCACTTTCCGGCTGTCGATCACAACATCTGTGACTTCCTCCGAAAGCAGGCGTTCCGGTCCGTGATATGTTCCTCTGCAGGCTTTGGTAATGTTTTCCAAGGTAAGGTTTTTCAATGTTACTTTCTCCTTTCGCACTTCATTAACGATAGCGGACATTCATCGATTCTTCAATGATCAGTTCGCACAATTCTCCGTAATCAATCCCGGCGGCCTTGGCGGCTTTAGGGATCAGACTTGAAGGGGTCATCCCAGGCAGTCCGTTCATCTCCAGACAGTAGAATCTGCCGTCTGATTCGTCTACGATAAAATCAGCGCGGGCATACACGTCCATACGCAGGGCCTGAAACGCTTTTTCTCCTGCCCGGCGCATTTTTTTCTGAGTCTTCTCATCCAGAGATACCGGCGGGCACAGTTCTTGGGCGCCGCCCGCCTGATATTTATTCTCATAGTTAAACACCCCATTTTTGGGAATGATCTCGACCAAAGGAAGAGCTTTGCCGGCAACGATGCTGCAGGCGTACTCACGGCCTTTGATATAAGGCTCGATCACTACTTCGTCCTGCTGGTCTTCCTCAAAAGAACGGCGCACCGCTTCCTTGTACTCGTCTTCTGTGTGGACGATATATACGCCGATGCTGGAACCGCTGGAACAAGGTTTGATCACAAGAGGAAGGTAGTAACCCAGCTCTTCCAGCGGAGTATCTTTGGTTTCTGGAGTCAAAGATGTTCCTCTGGGAGTGGGAACACGGGTCATTTTAAAAATCTGTTTGGCTACCAGTTTATTCATAGACAGAGAGCAGCCAAGAGAATTAGGTCCTGTATAGCGGATGCCAAGGATATCGAAGGTCGCCTGGAGTTTCCCGTTTTCTCCGACAGAACCATGCAGACCCATGAATGTGATATCAGCCATTCGGCACAGCTCTACCACGTTAGGGCCAAGATAACAGTCTGACTGGTCGGGACGGGAGGCCTTGAGAGCTTCCAGATCCGGCGTAGTAGTTTTGATCCCGTCTGCGATCTCAAGTCCGCCTCCCGGCAGATCAAAGACTTTCTCAAGCTCATCGGGAGCGCAGGGATAGCCGAAGAATACGTCCAGAAGAAACGCGCGATGTCCCCGGTCTCTGAGCGTTTTGCAGATCCCGGCTCCTGAGATCAGTGAAACGTCTCTTTCTGGGCTTAATCCCCCAGCTAATACAATAATTTTCATAATTTAAAAATCTCCTCATTTTCTAGTTAATCGGTTTTCGCCATCTCATCCAAAAGGGCCTTTTTCACATCATACAGCTTCTGGGAGAGATCCACATGCACTTCGTGCGGGTAGAAGAGACGCTTGGTCTCCTCCCACAGGGTGTTCTTCTCCTGGCGGCAGTAGTCGGCGATTTCTGTGACGGTGGGAGACTGGTAAATGCACTCCCCATTCCGGAATATGGGGACAAGAATCTCCCGCATGGTGTAAGAGCCTCCGGGAAGTTTGGTTTTCTTCCAGGTCTCGATCGGATCAAAGAGCAGAAGATCTTTGCTGGTGTCGTATTTTTCGCCTACAAAGCAGATCAGGTCCGCTTTGATTTTTCCTGTTGCTTTATCATAGATCCGATAGATTGTCTTGTTTCCAGGATTGGTGATTTTTTCTGTGTTTTCTGAAATTTTGATCTTAGGGATAAACTCTCCGTTTTTATCCATGGTAGCGGCCAGCTTATAGACGCCGCCAAAGGAAGGACAGTCTTTGGAGGTGATCAGGTTTGTGCCTACACCCCAGGAGTCGATCTTAGCGCCCTGCAGTTTCAGGTCGTGGAGCAGGTATTCGTCCAAATCGTTGGAAGCGCAGATGGTAGCGTCCGGGAAACCGGCCTCATCCAGCATCTTGCGGGCTTCTTTAGAAAGATAAGCAAGGTCTCCGCTGTCTAAGCGGATTCCATATTTCTTCAGAACATGACCTTCCTTTTTGCACTCTTGAAAAACCCGGATGGCATTTGGTACTCCTGATTTAAGAGTATCGTAAGTGTCTACCAGGAGGGTGCAGTTATCGGGATACATATCCGCGTAAGTCTTGAAAGCGGTATATTCATCTTCAAAACTCATGATCCAGCTGTGAGCGTGAGTTCCCATTACAGGTACGTCAAAAAGCTGCCCGGCCAGTACATTGGAGGTTCCGATACAGCCGCCGATCATAGCCGCCCTTGCGCCGTAAAGACCGGCATCCGGTCCCTGGGCCCGCCTGAGCCCGAATTCCATGATACCGCTTCCATTTGCGGCGAAGACGATCCGGGAAGTTTTGGTAGCGATTAAAGACTGGTGATTGATGATGTTTAAGATCGCGGTTTCCACAAGCTGCGCTTCCATGATGGGAGCGATTACTTTTAAAAGAGGTTCCTTGGGGAATACCACAGTTCCCTCCGGGATGGCGTAAATGTCTCCGCTGAAATGAAATCCGCTTAAATAGTGCAGAAATTCTTCATCGAAGATTCCAAGTCCTCTCAGGTAATCTACATCTTCATAGGTGAAGTTCAGATTTTTGATGTAGCTGATGACCTGATCAAGCCCCGCGCATACAGAATATCCGTTATTACACGGGTTTTGCCGGAAGAACACGTCAAAGATGACGGTTTCATTCTGGGATTGTTTATAATAATAGCCCTGCATCATTGTCAATTCGTACAGGTCGGTCAACAGTGTCAGATCCTGTGTGTTCATTTGTTTGATTTATCTCCTTTGTCTCCTTTTCGGGCCTTTTGACCCTTGGTTACCCATCATTATAGCATTAGTATCTGGAAAATGGAAGAAAAAAAGCCGGGACCGGACCCTTATAAAAGGGCCTGGTTCCGGTTGATGGTTTCCTGTATGATATTCTGACAGTAAGACGCCAGTTTTTTGCGGGTTTCTTTGTCTAATTCATTGGGATAGATCGGTTTTCCATACTCAAGGATGACGTGAGTCTTCCGAACGAAAGGAAGATGGCTTTCAAAAATGGAGATCGTATTGTTCATACTGATAGGAATGATGGCGCAGCCAGTCTTTTCCGCGATTTTAAACGAGCCGCTGTGGAAGGGCAGCAGACTCAACTCTTCTCCAGTGTTGCGGGTTCCCTCGGGGAAAATGCAGATAGAGATTCCCTGTTTGATATAATCAATAGCCTGAAGGATGGTCTTTAAGCCTTCTTTGGGATTCTCCCGGTCCAGGAAGAGGCAGTAGAGCCGCTTCATCCAATCCCGGAGCAGGGGATAGCGCAGCATCTCTTTCTTGGCGATATATCCGGTCAGCCGCCGGCATCTGGAATAGGTAAGCAGAATGTCAAAATAGCTTCTGTGGTTGCCGATGAATAAAACCGGTTCGTCGGGCACATTTTCCTCCCCGATCACTGTGATCTTGGTACCGGCTGCGGTGAGCATCAGCTTAAATGTCCACTGCACCAGACGAAGACATTGATAATCTCTTGTTTTCTTGCTGAAGCATCCCACCAAAGCCTCGAAAAGGAGCACCGGGATGCCAAGGAGCAGATATAAGAACAGGATTAGAATAATGGTCAAAAATCTTATCATAAGTTAGGAACCTCACATTCATTTCTTAGTTTTGCACAGCACTAAAGAGTATTATACAACAAATTTGGAATTTTTCCTAGCACTGTTGTGTATCATGTTAAAGAGCAGATACCGTTTGCGGCGGTACTTATATAACAGGTGAAAGCAATGAAGCGTTTTAGAAACCGCGCGGCCGCTTTTCTTATGGCATGCGCCCTGCTTCTCCCGGCTTGCTCGATGCAGATCGACGATGAGGAAAAGCTGAGGGATATTGAGTATACGGTGGTAGATCCGGAGGAAGTGCCAGAGGAGCTTAACGCTCAGATCGAAGAGGAAAAGAAGGATGTTTTCCGTCTGACTTTTGCCGATGAAGGCTGGCTCTATCTTGCGAGAGGATATGGAGAGAAGGATACCAGCGGCTACAGCGTGGAGGTGGCGGAGTGCTGGGAATCTGATAATGCCGTCTGTCTGCGTACCCGGCTTACAGGCCCTTCCAGGGATGAAGAAATTGCAGAGGAAGCCACATGGCCATATCTTGTGGTGAAAATGGAGTATTGCGATAAGGATGTTATATTTTATTAAAAGAAAGGAGACAAAACAGATGGAATGTGAGAAGAGGAATTTCCAGGTATACCGTCAGGGAAGGACAGCCTTGGATCAATTCTATATGGATGAAGACTATAATGTACCCGATGCGAAAAGCGATGTAAAGCGTGTGATATTGAGCGAAGGAAATGTACATATTGAGGACATGAGTCTGGCAGAGAACTATGTGCGGGTCCAGGGAAATCTGAAGTTCCGGATCCTTTACGCGGCGGACGAGGAGATTCAGGGCCTGGCTTCTATGGAAGGCAGCTTTCCATTTGAGGAAATGGTTTATATGGAAGAACCTCCCATGGAGAATCTGTTTCTAAAAAGCGCCCAGGCGGACCTGGCGGTATCGGCGGTTCATTCCAGAAAGCTGAATATCCATGCTGTAGTCGAACTGCAGATCAGCTCTGAAGGGAGAGAAGAAATGGAGCTGACCGCAGATGCAAAGGGAGAAGAAACCCTGTATAAAAAATACAGGACCGAACAAATCCTGAAATTATTTGCCGTGCGTAAAGATACCTGCCGCATTCGGGAGGAGGCTCAGATCGGGGGTATGCAGGAAAGCATCGGCAGTCTTCTGTGGACAGATCTTGGCAGCAGGAAGCTGGATACCAGAGTAGGGACGGATGAACTTCTGCTGCAGGGGGAACTGCTTCTATTCTGCTTCTATGAATCTCCTGAGGGAAAAACAGACTGGATCGAGCAGACGCTTCCTTATGAGGGAAGGATGGAGTGTCCGGGCGCCCAGGATTCTATGTACCATCAGATCTATCCGGAGCTGAAAGACGTTCATATTGAAGCTCGTATGGATGAAAACGGGGAAATGCGCCTTCTTGGAGTGGAAGCGGTGATAGAGGCAAGGATCGTCCTTTATGAAGAGGAAGAGATGAGCCTGCTGGAAGATCTGTATTCTTTAAAACAGGTGTGCGCGCCCAGGCGCCGGAGTGTGGTACCGGAGCAGCTTCTCATGCAGAATCATTCAAAGTGTAAGGTGACAGAGCGGCTTTCTCTTCCGGAGATCCAGGATGATATCCTGCAGATCTGCCATAGCGGCGGAAGGATTCAGCTGGAAAATGTGTCGCCGCAAGAGGAGGGGCTTTCTATCGAGGGCGTGCTGCATGTTTCCTTTCTATATGTAAAGGCGGATGACGCGCTGCCATTTGATGTGTGGCAGGGAATGGTGCCTTTCTCCTATCTGCTGGAAAGCAACGCCACCAGCCCGGATATGGAAAGCGACCTGACATGCGGCGTGGAACAGCTTGCGGTAGGGCTTCTGGGAAATGGGGAGGTGGAAGTAAAAGCAGTGCTGGCTTTTAACAGCTTCTTGAGAAAACCGGTGCCGATCGAGAATATTGAAGAGGTGGAGACGCGGCCGGAAGATCTAAGAGAAATAGAGAACCGTCCGGGAATCATCGGTTATGTGATCCGGGAAGGGGATGAACTATGGGATCTCGCTAAACGATACCACACTACAGTAGAAGGAATACAGCAGATCAATGGAATTGAGGATTCCAAAGTTAAGCCGGGAGAAAAACTATTGATTTTTAAAGAAAATATGGGTATACTATAAAGACATTGTATACAAGATACATAGTACAAACAAAGTACAAAAGCAAGGGGAAACATAGATGGAAAAGATGGAACTAAGAGCGCTGGGCAAGATCAACTTAGGACTGGATGTGCTGGGAAGACGGGAAAATGGTTATCACGACGTGCGGATGGTAATGCAGACGGTGTACCTTTATGACCTGATCACACTGGAACTTACAAGAGAACCGGGGATCGAGATAAAGACCAATCTTTCTTTTCTTCCGGTAAATGAGAATAATCTGGCGTATCGGGCCGCAAAACTTCTGATGGATGAGTTTAAGATCCAGGATGGGATCCGGATCTCGTTAGAAAAACATATACCGGTGTCCGCGGGAATGGCAGGGGGAAGTTCTAACGCGGCGGCAGTCTTATATGGATTAAACCGGATGTTTGATCTGAAGCTTACGGATCAGCAGTTGATGGAGCGGGGAGTGACGCTGGGGGCTGACGTTCCTTATTGTATCTTACGGGGAACGGTGCTGGCGGAAGGGATCGGGGAGATCCTGACGCCTCTTCCTCCAATGCCCCGCTGCTATGTGCTTTTGGCGAAACCGCCGGTGAATGTATCTACAAAGGCGGTTTATGAGAAGCTGGACGCCTGCCGGATCGAAAGACATCCCGACATCAGCGGGATCTTGGAAGGACTGGAGGAGCAGGATCTTCATAAGGTGGCGGGAGCTATGGGGAATGTCCTGGAAGAGGTCACGGCGGGAGATTATCCGGTGATCGACGAGATCAAGAAGGTAATGAAAGAAGGCGGAGCGCTGAATGCCATGATGAGCGGAAGCGGTCCAACGGTATTTGGCATCTACGACGACCGGAGAAAGGCGAAAGCGGCGGCGTCTAAGATAAGGGAACAGAAGCTTGCAAGGCAGGTGTATGTGACAAACGTACATAACGCAAGGAGGAGATAAAACATGGAATCCAATTTTAATGTCAGTATGAATGAGTACCTTCCGCTCAGAGATGTGGTATTCAATACACTCAGACAAGCGATCCTGCGGGGAGAACTGAAGCCGGGAGAGCGGTTGATGGAGATCCAGCTTGCCAACAAACTGGGAGTGAGCCGCACACCGGTGCGGGAAGCGATCCGCAAGCTGGAGCTGGAAGGATTAGTGCTGATGATCCCGCGAAAAGGCGCGGAAGTGGCGGATATTTCGGAGAAAAGTCTGCGGGATGTCCTGGAAGTGAGGGAAGCGCTGGAAGAACTGGCGGTGCGGCTGGCCTGCGATAAGATTACGAAAGAGGGGATCGAGGAACTTAAGAAGGCGGCCCAGGATTTCAGAAAAGTACTTAAAAGTCATGATATTACAGAAATCGCGGAGGCAGACGTGCGGTTTCATGATGTGATCTGTATCATTACAGAGAACCAGAAACTGGTCCAGCTTCTGAATAATCTGCGGGAACAAATGTACCGTTACCGCATCGAGTATCTGAAAGACCCGGAAATTTATGAAAAGCTTCTGGATGAGCATGAGGAGATCATCCGGCATATTGAGAAGGGCGAGAAAGAAGAGGCCGCCAAAGTGGTCTCGCAGCATATTGAGAACCAGGCTCAGGCGGTCACGGATGTGATCCGAACGAAAAAGAATTAAGTATATGGTATAAACACGGGAAAATATGTGCAGACTCCAGACAACCAAGATCAAGGAGGTACATAAACCGTGGGAAAAGGGAAAAGATTTAGAATTGGAATAGAAAACAGAAGGGTACAGAAAGTGATCTGCATCGTGCTGGCATTCTGCAGCGCATTTCTTTTGACAGGGTCAGTGGCGGAGCGAAGGAATCTGTCTGTGGAGGCGAAGGTAAGCTCTCTGCAGGAAGACCTGGCGGAAGAAGTGCTTCGCTTCCATGTGGTCGCCAACAGCGACAGCCAGGAAGACCAGGCGGCAAAATACCAGGTGCGGGATGCGGTCATCGCTTATATGCGCCAGTCCCTTGGAACGGGAGAGGAAACATCCCTGGAACAGACCAAAGAGTGGGCGAAAGATCATCTTGGGGAGATCGAGGCAGTTGCCAGAAACGTGGTGCGGGCCGGGGGAGGAACCTATGAGGTCCGGGCTAAAATGGCGAACCTCTATTTCCCGGACAAGCGGTATGGAGACGTGTGGTTCCCCAAAGGCCGTTATGAAGCTCTCCGCGTGGAACTGGGAGACGGAGTCGGACGAAACTGGTGGTGCGTCCTCTATCCCAATCTCTGCTTTACCGATACGACCTGCGCGGTGGTGACGGACGAAGGTCGGCAGGAACTGGAGCATGTTTTGACGGAAGAAGAGTACGAGATGGTGACAGCCACCTCAGACTTTAAGATAAAATCATTTTTCTTTGGAGATTTATTTGGAGAAACGTAAGAAGCGGCAGGAGAATTGATATGACTGAATTCTTGGTAAGACATTTTGTAAAAGAGCATGAAGCGGTAGAAAAGGTGTCTGTCCGTACGGCCTACGGAGTGCTGGCCAGTATGGTAGGCATCTTTTGCAATATTTTCTTATTTATAGTAAAGTGGCTGATCGGATTTTTTCTGCAGAGCCTGTCAGTTATGGCGGATGCTTTTAATAATCTTTCGGATGCGGGCGGCTCGATCATCAGTCTGGTAGGCGTCAAGATGGCGGAAAAGCCGGCGGATAAGGATCATCCTTTCGGACATGGGAGGATTGAATACATAGCGGCGCTGGTGGTGGCGTTCCTGGTGCTGGAAGTTGGATTTACCTTCTTCAAAGACGCGGTGGGCAAGATCCGGGAACCGGAAGCTATGCGTTTCCAGCTGGTATCTATCGTTATTTTGTCGCTTTCGGTAGGAGTGAAGCTGTGGCTGTCCGTTTTTAACCGGAAACTGGGGAAGAGGATCGATTCGAAAGTGTTGCAGGCCTCAGCCGCAGATGCTATCGGAGATGTGATCACTACATCCGCGACGATTATTTCCGTACTGTTTTGGCGGATTACGGGGTTGAATATCGATGGGTTCGTAGGCCTTGGCGTGTCTTTAGTCATTATGTGGGCAGGCATCGGAATTGCCAGAGACACGCTGGAACCTTTGATCGGGGAACCGGTTTCCAGGGAAGAATATGAGAAGATCACGAAGTTTGTGGAACAATACGAGGGGATCATGGGAAGCCATGACCTGATCGTCCATAATTATGGGCCGGGAAGAAGTATGGCTTCGATTCACGCGGAGGTGCCGAATGATGTGGATATCGAAGAATCCCATGAGATCATCGACCGGATCGAGCGGGACGCGGTTAAAAATCTGGGAATTTTCCTGGTCATCCACATGGACCCGGTGGAAACCAAGGATGCCCAGGTGCTGGCGGTGAAAAACCAAGTGGAACAGATCCTGGACGCGGTAGACAGGAACGTGACCATCCATGATTTCCGTATGGTGGATGGAAAAGAGCAGATCAACCTGATCTTCGATATGGTGGTGCCATATGAATATGATGATGAGAAGCAGACCCAGCTTCGCCGTACGGTGGAAAAGCTTCTGCATATCGCAGATCCAAGGTATCAGTGTGTGATCACGGTGGAAAGGAGTTACATAGATGTTGAGAAGGGATAACGCATATTCATTTGTAAGCAGGGTAAGATTCAGCGAGATCGACCATACCAAGAAGATCACGCTCCCGGGGATCATTAATTATTTCCAGGACTGCAGTATCTTTCAGTCGGAGAGCCTGGGGCTTGGCGTAGATTATCTGGCGGAGCATGGGAAGGCGTGGGTGCTTTCTGCCTGGCAGGTGATCGTGGATCGGTATCCCAAACTGGGAGAAGAGATCCAGATCCATACCTGGGCTACCGGATTTAAAGGGTTCATTGGAAACCGGAACTTCTGTATGACAGACGGCAAGGGAGAGACTGTGGCCTATGCCAATTCAATCTGGTCGTATATGGATATGAGAAAAGGCAGGCCGGTACGGCCGTCCCAGGAGGAAGCGGCTTCCTATGGGATGGGAGAACCGCTTGCTATGGAATATGCGCCCCGGAAGATCGAACTGCCGGAAGGATTCCAGCAAAAGCCCTCTTTCCCTGTGCGGAAATATCATATTGATACCAATGAGCATGTGAATAATTGCCAATATGTACAGATGGCGCTGGAATCTTTGGATGAAGAGATCCAGGTGAGGCAGATGCGGGCGGAATATAAGAAGTCGGCAGTCTATAAAGATGTGATCATGCCGCGGGTGTCGAGGGAAGAAGACCGGATCGTAGCGGCTTTATGCGGCGCGGATCAAGAGACTTACGCAGTGGTAGAATTCCAGACAGAAACGGGCGGCTGTAAGTAAACCAGGCACACGCATCAGAAAGAACACAAGGAGAAACGTATGAGGTTAGAAGAATATTTAGGAAAAAAGCGGACGCTGATGATCGTCAAAAAAGTAGAGTTTGGAGTCTATCTTGGAACAAAGGAGGACAAGGTGCTTCTGCCGGGGAAACAGGTGCCCAAGGGATTAGAAGCAGGAGACCCGGTGGAAGTATTTTTGTACCGGGATTCAGACGACCGCCTGATCGCTACCACAGCGGAGCCTAAGATCCAGCTGGGAGAGATCCGGAAACTTAAGGTAGTGGATACCGGACGCATTGGAGCCTTTTTAGACTGGGGGCTGGAGAAGGATCTGCTGCTTCCGTTCCGGGAGCAGACCAAGAAAGTCAAAGTGGGGGATCAGGTGCTGGCGGCCCTCTATGTGGACCGGTCGGGAAGACTGTGCGCCACCATGAAGCTGTATGAACGGCTGCGCCAGGATGCCCCTTATAAAAAGGATGATATGGTCCAGGGGACGGTGTATGAAACCAGCGATAATTTCGGGGTGTTTGTGGCGGTGGACGACTGCTACAGCGCGTTGATCCCAAAGCGAGAAGTCTATGGAGAACTTCAGGCAGGAGACGTGGTAGAAGCAAGAGTGACCAGGGTCCATGAGGACGGGAAAATGGACTTAAGTCTCCGCAAGAAAGCCTTCCTTCAGATGGATGAGGACGCCGGGAAAGTGCTGGAACGGCTCAAAGAGAACGGAGGAAGTCTTCCTTTTACCGATAAGGCGGATCCGGAACTGATCAAAAGGGAGCTTGGACTTAGTAAAAATGCCTTTAAAAGAGCGGTAGGACGACTGCTGAAAGAGCAGAAGATACAAATTACCGAAAAGACTATTGAATTCCTGGAAAAATAAGTTATAATTAGGGCGTAAACATAGAAACCGAAAGGAGATCTAAGAGATGAAAGTACAGAATATCACAGATATTGATAAGTTCTTTAAAGTAGTAGATTCATGCAAAGGAAAAGTAGAGCTGGTAACAGGAGAAGGAGACAGACTGAATCTGAAGTCCAAACTGTCTCAGTATGTATCCATGGCAAATATCTTCTCTAACGGTGAGATCCCGGAATTAGAGCTTGTGGCTCATGAGCCGGAAGATATTGATAAGCTGGTTTCCTTTATGATCAACGGTTAATTTTAACAAAACATAAGGAAGCGAATGTAGAGACTCTCTGCCAGGAACATGGCAGGGAGTTTTGTTTCAATGAATCAGACAAAGGAGCGGCTATGAGTTTTGCGCATCTGCACGTCCATACGGAGTATAGTCTTCTGGACGGATCTAATAAAATCAAAGAATGTATTGCCAGGGTCAAAGAACTGGGAATGGACAGCGTGGCCATCACGGACCATGGCGTGATGTACGGAGTGATCGATTTCTACCGGGCGGCCAAGGCGGCGGGCATCCGGCCGATCCTGGGCTGTGAGGTATATGTGGCGCCTGGATCCAGATTTGATAAGGAAGCCGGAGGCGACCGGGAGGAGAGGTATTATCATTTGGTTCTTCTGGCGGAGAATGATCTGGGATATCACAATCTGATGAAAATCGTTTCCAGAGGATTTACGGAAGGATATTATTACCGTCCCCGTGTGGATATGGAAATCCTGGAGCGGTATCACGAGGGCATCATTGCCTTGAGCGCATGTCTGGCTGGAGAGGTGCAGAGAAATATCGCCAGAGGCATGTATGAAGAAGGAAAGGCTGCTGCTCTGCGCTATCAGCAGATTTTCGGCGAAGGGAACTTCTTCCTGGAGCTTCAGGACCATGGCATCCCCCAGCAGAAAATGGTCAACCAGGGTCTGGTGCGGATGGCGGGAGAGACCGGCATTGAGCTGGTGGCTACCAATGACGTCCATTATACCTATGCGGAAGATGAGAAGCCTCACGATATCCTTCTGTGCATCCAGACAGGAAAGAAGATTGCCGACGAGGACCGGATGCGCTATGAAGGCGGCCAGTACTACATCAAGTCGGAAGAAGAGATGCGGGAACTGTTCCCCTATGCGCCGCAGGCGCTGGAAAACACTCAAAAGATCGCCCAGCGCTGCAACGTGGAGATTGAATTTGGAGTGACCAAGCTTCCGAAATTCGATGTGCCGGAAGGCTATACTTCCTGGGAATATTTAAATAAGCTGTGCCGGGAAGGCTTTGAGAAAAGATATCCTGACGCCGGAGAAGACCTGAAGGAACGGCTGGAATATGAGCTGTCCACCATTCACACCATGGGGTATGTGGACTATTTCCTGATCGTGTGGGATTTCATCCGCTACGCCAGGGATCATGGGATCATGGTAGGACCGGGGCGAGGGTCCGCCGCGGGGAGCATCGTGTCCTACTGTTTGGGGATCACCAGCATCGACCCGATCAAATACCAGCTTCTGTTTGAGCGTTTTCTGAATCCGGAGCGTGTGTCCATGCCGGATATTGACGTGGACTTCTGCTTTGAGCGGCGCCAGGAGGTCATTGATTATGTGGTGAGAAAATACGGAAGCGACCGGGTGGTACAGATCGTCACCTTTGGTACTCTGGCGGCCCGCGGTGTGATCCGGGATGTGGGCCGGGTCATGGACCTGCCCTATGCTTTTGTGGACAGTATTGCCAAGATGGTTCCTCAGGAATTAAATATTACTTTGGAGAAAGCGCTGAAGATGAGTCCGGAACTTCGGAAATCATACGAGGAAGATCCCCAGGTCAAAGAACTGGTGGACATGTCCATGCGTCTGGAAGGACTTCCCAGACATACTTCCATGCACGCGGCGGGCGTCGTCATCAGCCAGAAGGCTATCGATGAGTATGTTCCCCTTTCCCTGGGATCTGACGGTTCTGTGACAACCCAGTTTACCATGACGACCCTGGAAGAACTGGGCCTGCTGAAGATGGATTTCCTGGGCCTGCGGACCTTGACGGTGATCCAGGATGCGGCCCGTCTGGCGGGACAAAGCGCGGGACATGCCATAGACATCAACCAGATCGACTACGATGACAAAGCTGTGCTGGATTCCATAGGGACAGGAAAGACGGACGGCGTCTTCCAGCTGGAAAGCGCGGGGATGAAGAGCTTCATGAAGGAACTGAAACCGCAGAGCCTGGAAGATATCATCGCCGGAATTTCCCTGTACCGTCCGGGTCCTATGGATTTTATCCCTAAGTATATCAAAGGGAAGAACAACGCGGATACCATTACTTATGACTGCCCTCAGCTGAAACCCATCCTGGAACCCACATACGGCTGTATTGTCTATCAGGAGCAGGTTATGCAGATCGTGCGGGATCTGGGAGGATATACTCTTGGGAGGAGCGACCTGGTGCGCCGGGCAATGTCAAAGAAAAAGGGCGATGTCATGAAGAAGGAACGCCAGAATTTTGTCTATGGAAACAAGGAGGAAGGCGTTCCGGGCTGTGTGGCGAATGGAATTGATGAGAAGACCGCCAATAAGATCTATGACGAGATGATCGACTTCGCTAAGTACGCCTTTAATAAATCCCACGCCGCCGCGTACGCGGTGGTGGCCTATCAGACGGCGTGGCTGAAATATTATTATCCAGTAGAGTTTATGGCGGCGCTTATGACCTCTGTCATTGATAATCCGGGAAAGGTAGCAGAGTATGTCTATAGCTGCCGGCAGATGGGAATTCGGATCCTGCCGCCGGATATCAATGAGGGATTTGGGAACTTCTCTGTGGACAGCGGAAATATCAGATACGGCCTCGCGGCGATCAAGAGTATCGGCCGGCCGGTGATCGAGGCGGTGATCCGGGAGCGTGAAAGCGCGGGGAAATTCCGCAGTTTGAAAGATTTCATTGAGCGGATGGCTGGAAAAGAAGTGAACAAAAGAGTCATCGAACATTTTATCAAGTCAGGAGCGTTTGATAGTCTGGGAGGGACTAGAAAACAGTTTATGGTGGTCTACATCCAGCTGATGGATCAGGTCAGCCAGGAGCGGAAATATTCCATGACAGGGCAGATGTCCCTGTTCGATATGGTGGGAGAGGATCAGAAAGCAGAATTTGACGTCCAGCTGCCAGATGTGGGAGAATATGAAAAAGAAACGCGGCTGTCTTTTGAAAAAGAAGTGCTGGGCGTGTATCTGAGCGGCCATCCCATGGAAGAATATGAAGAGAGGTGGCGGAAAGGGATCACCCGGACCACATTGGATTTCCAGTTGGACGAAGAGACTGGACGGACCAAAGTGCACGACGGTGTGAAAGAGACGATCGGAGGGATCATCTCAGGGAAAACGATCAAATATACCAAGAATAATAAGACGATGGCTTTCCTTACTATTGAGGACCTGGCAGGTACCGTAGAAGTGGTAGTGTTTCCCAGGGACTATGAGAAGAATCAGCAGTATCTTACTGAGGAGAGCAAAGTCTTTATCCGGGGAAGGGTCTCGGAAGAGGACGATGCGGCCAGCAAATTGATCTGCGAAGCGGTGGTCCCCTTTGACCAGACCAGGAAAGAACTGTGGCTCCAGTATGAGAAGAAAGAGGACTTCCTGGCCAGAGAAAAGGAACTCTATGAGATCATCGGTGATTCGGAAGGAGAGGATCAGGTGGTGATCTACTGCAAGGCGGAACGGGCGGTAAAACGGCTGCCAAGAGGCAGAAATGTCCGTGTAGATGCCGCCCTTTTGAACAGATTGACGAATTATCTGGGTGAATCTTGCGTAAAAGTGATGGAAAAACCAATTGAAAACCTAAGATAATTCATGTAAAATGAAGCACGGATATAGAAAATGAAACAGGAAACCGATACGAACAACGGGAGGAATTAGAATGGCAGATAAGATTATTCGTACGATAGGTGTTTTGACCAGCGGAGGCGATGCGCCGGGAATGAATGCGGCGATCCGGGCAGTTGTCAGGACGGCGTTGGGAAAAGGTCTGAAAGTCAGAGGAATCAGACGTGGTTATCAGGGACTGTTGAATGAGGAGATCATAGATATGTCCGCCAGAGATGTGTCCGATACGATCCAGCGTGGAGGAACCATCCTGCAGACGGCGCGCTGCGCGGAGATGCGTACGGAAGAGGGGCAGCAGAAAGCGGCGGCGATCTGCAAGAAATATGGGATCGATGGCCTGGTAGTCATTGGCGGAGACGGTTCCTTCGCAGGCGCCCAGAAGCTGGCGAACTTCGGGATCAATACCATCGGGCTTCCGGGAACCATCGACCTGGATATCGGATGTACCGAATATACGATCGGATTCGATACCGCGGTGAATACCGCAATGGAAGCGATCGATAAGGTAAGGGACACATCCACTTCTCATGAGCGCTGCTCCATTATCGAGGTAATGGGAAGAGATGCGGGATATCTGGCGCTCTGGTGCGGAATCGCCAATGGCGCGGAGCGTATCCTGATGCCGGAAGAGCACGATTACAATGAGGATGCGATCGTAGCAGATATTCAGGAATGTCGGAAGCGCGGCAAGAAGAATTATATCATTATCAACGCGGAAGGAATCGGAGATTCCATGAATATGGCTAAGCGGATCGAGGAAGCGACAGGAATGGAAACGAGAGCTACTGTACTTGGCCACATGCAGCGCGGAGGAAGCCCGACCTGCAAAGACAGGGTATATGCTTCTATTATGGGGGCGATGGCGGTAGACCTTCTGCTGGAAGGCAAGACAAACCGCGTGGTAGGATACAGGCACGGCCAGTATGTAGATTTTGATATTGATGAAGCGTTGAATATGAAGAAAGAAATTCCGGCTTATCAGTATGAGATCGCGAAACAGCTGGCACTCTAAGATATAGAAGAGAAGGATATGACAAAAGAGGTATTATTATCCATTTCCGGTCTTCATTACGATGTGTTTACGGGGGCGGAGGAAGAGGAAAACGAGCTCATAGAAGTCATTACCCCGGCCTCTTATTACTATAAAAACGGGAAACATTATATCATCTATGAAGAGGTGGTAGAGGGACTTCCGGGAACGATCAAAAATAAAGTGAGGATTTCCGAATATGGGATGCTGGAAATTATAAAAAGCGGCATTTCCAATCTCCATATGATCTTTGAAAAAGATAAGATCAATATGACTCAGTATGAGACACCCTATGGGGAACTTCTGGTAGGCGTCTATACAAAGGACATCCGCGTGGAGGTTTCTGAGGAAGAAATGCACATCTGCGTTTCTTATGTATTGGATATCAATGGAGAAAAAGTGGCGGATTCAGAAATCGTTATGAACGTAAAATCAAAACAAGAATAAGTAAGTTGTCAATTGGGGCCGGGGGATTTTTAAAAATCCCCCGGCCCCAATTGCGCATTTCGTAAAAAAGCGAAAGTGGACAAACCGGGATACCGGTGGTAAAATGTGCGTAGAATAAAAACTTACTAGACCAAAGGAGACGTGTATCATGAAAATTGCAATTGGGTGCGATCCAAACGCGCAGGAAGCAAAAGAAGAACTGATGAAATTTATTGAGGCAAAAGGCTATGGTGAGCTGACAGATTTTGGAAGTGAAGATCCAATCTATGCCCATACCGCGATCAAGGTAGCCGAGGCAGTTGCGGCGGGCGAGTATGACAGGGGAATTCTGATCTGCGGTACCGGAATTGGAGTATCCATTGCCGCGAACAAAGTAAAAGGCGCATACGCGGCGCTGCTGTCCGATGTGTATTCCGCACAGCGCGCGCGTTTGAGTAATGATGCGAATATCGCCTGCATGGGAGCATTTACTTCAGGAAGTAAAGAGAGAGAACTGATGACAGAGGCGTTCCTGACAAACGAATTCGTGCCGGGATGTTCTTCCCAGCCAAAGGTAGATGCCTTCGTAGAGTATGATAAGAATCGGTAAGCTGTCAAAAAGGGACAGGGCATTTTCAATCGGGGCCGGGGGATTTTTAAAAATCCCCCGGCCCCGATTGAAAATTACTGAATAATCCCGCCGTCGTTGATGGCAATGATCCGGCATGGGCAAGCCTCGATGCCAACGATCTTGAGTGGCAGCATGAAGACTAATGCTCTGCCGTTCTCAATCTTATCCAGATTGGTTAAAGATTCTACCATAGCAAGATTGTTCTTGAATGCGAGATTATGGTTCGGCTGATCTGGAATGTTGAAGTTCTCAAGAGATGTGGCATCAGTTCCGATGGCGATGATCTTTTTCTCTCGAATCAGCCATTCCATAGCATCGCAGGCTACATACGGATATGGCTCCCAGTCGTCAGTCCGCCATTTCTTGTCAAGACCGGTATGAAGAAAGACGATATCTCCTTCTTTGATCTTATCATCATAAGCTTTGAATTCTTCCAGAGACATGCAGTCGCCGGCATTCTTATCTGTGAAATCCAGGACAACCGCTTCCCCGATCAGACTGGTCAGAGGGAAATTAGCCGCGTTCATGCCGCCTTCTACATGATGCAGCGGAAATTCCACATGAGTTCCGCAGTGGGTTGAGAAGGAAACATCACCGGACACATACCAGGTTCCAGGGCTGTGAGGCTCTCCGCGCTCTCCTAAGAAATCAACATCATAGACCCAGGTCTGCAGATTAAATGGTTCCTCTCTTGGGATCATCCGATGGCTTAACTCAACTACTTTGCTGAAATCAACTTTCATAACTGACATCTCCTTTTCTTCTTATTAAATAGTAGTTTTATTTGAGTATGTCCGCGCGTTTGGACATGGTCTCTTTCAGAACGGGATAAAGTTCTTTATAGATGGTGAAGTATTCGTTATACTGTTCGTGGGCTTTGGCGGAAGGAAGAATAGCGGGGTTCATAGTGAGCCATTCGCCCATCCGGCTGTAATCTGTGATAAACCCGGCGCCTACCGCGGCTAAAAAAGCATCTCCCAGCGGGGCCTCGATCTCCTGCACCGGCGTCAAGATTGGAAGACCGGTTACATCGGCAAAGATTTGTTTCCAGATCGAGGAACGGGCGCCTCCTCCTACCAGTACAATTTTTTCGATGGCAAGGTCTGAGTCTGTCATGGACTCCATGATGTGACGGAGAGAATAAGCAACAGACTCTAGAAGAGCCCGGTAAATGTGCCCTTTCGTGTGAGATAAAGTAAGTCCAAAAAGGACACCGGAAGCCTTCTCGTCCCAGATTGGAGTCCGTTCCCCCATGAAATATGGAAGGGCGACAAGTCCATCTGATCCGGGGCCGATATTCTGGGAAAGGATCATTTGCTCTAGTTCGTCATAGGTTCTGCTGGTATCATCTCCCATAAATTGATTGGCAAACCAGCGGGGAAGCGCGCCTGCGGTAGAGGACCCGCCATAAGTATAGCTGAACCTGGAAGGCTCGATACAGTAAGGCATGGATACCAGATCGGGATTGTCCGGCCTTCGGTCGTGAATATATCCCCAATTCAAGGAAGTGCCAAGTACCGCCGCGTTATCTCCGGGGCGCACAATCCCTGCGCTCAGCATAGAAGCGATACAGTCGACAGTGCCGGCGCACATGGGAACAGGAGAGGACAGGCCTAATTTCTTCTGATATTCCGGGGTTACAGTCCCGATGATATCGCTTGGACTGTGGAAATCTTTTGGCAGCGCCTCGTAAGGGATGCCCATTTCCCGGCACATATCCTTTGACCAGGAGTGAGTGCTGTAATCGTAGATTCCGCCTACATTTCCGGCAGAACAGTAATCCACCGTCAGTTTTCCGGTCATCTTATAAAGAATATAGCTGTGTATGGGGAGGATGTGTCGGATTTTTTCCCAGTTTTCCGGTTCGTTTTCTTTGACCCATAGTAATTTGGTGTAGCCAAAGTAGGAATCGGTGCCATTTCCTGTAGTCTGAAAAATGCGTTCTCTCCCGATCGTCTCTTCCACCATGCGGCGCTCTTTCTCCGCTCTGCGGTCCATCCAGATCAAGGCCGGACGTACGGACTTCATGGATTCATCGCACATAGCCCCGGTACCTCCATAGAGCGCGCTGATACAGATTGCTTCAATCGAGCTGTCCTGGGGCGGAAGGCTGGAGATGACAGCGTGTATGGTGGAGACGGCCGCTTCCAGCCAGACGTCTGGATCCTGTTCAGCCCAATTATTATGAAGCTGGATGATGCCGTATGTAGTAGAAGATTGAGAGAGTATGTGTCCATCTTTGTCTGTGGCAACAGCTTTTGTACCGGAAGTTCCAATATCACATCCAATGAAAATCTGTCTATTCATAAATAACCTCCTGCTGGCAGATGTGCCAGAACTATACGCCTAATTTTGCGTGAAGAAAATACATGGTTTTTTTCATCCGCTCATAGACGGCATCATCATCGTCTTCGAAAATTGTAACAACTTCCAGATACTGGGGGATATCGTTCAGTCCGGCTTCGGAAGTTGCCTTTATGATTCCTTCAGGGGTGACAATACCGTCCTGAGTGAAGTCCCAGTGCCGATCCCACTGCCCGTCTGTCTGCTGGAGATGGATAGAACCAATATAAGGGGCGCAGGTTTTAAGCCATAAGCCGATATCTGCCTCATCTTTTAAAAGGGGCTTATAAAGAGCGTGTCCCCAGTCGATCAAGAGTTTGATGGGGATATCACTTCCTTCTAGATCCTTCATCATCTGGACAGAGACGGAGGGGCTGTGGGGAAATTCTGTAATCAAAGGCGTTGCCTCGATATGGATTTCCTGAAGGCCGATCTGTTTGCCGTAAGATGCGATGGCGCGCAGGTGAGAAAGCATAGATTGATACAATTCTTCTCGTTTCTGCGGATTCCTTGCATCTTGATAATCCATGCCGCCCACAGGGGTCCCCATAATAGGAGAGCCAAGCTCCAGCGACAGATCGGCGGCCCGCTTGAAGAATTCTACCGAGATATCTTGCTGCTCCGGGTAGGGAGAGAGAAGCTGCGGGTAGGAATAGGAAGCCACGCCGCCAAATGTAGCATCGATAGATACGCCCGCATCGGCGAAGGCCTTCCGGTAGCGGTCGGCCATGGCTTTTCGCTTATCCTGCGGCCACCAGGGATCAATAAGATCCCATGTAAACTGGACATGCTCTACCTCGAAGTCCTTCCGGCACATGTGGGCCAGATAGTCAGGGCGGAGCCAACGTTTGACCGCGAAGGAAAGATTTAATCCGAATTTCATAGTTATACCTCCTTGTGGATTGATCACGCCTGAAGAGCTTCCTTCAGCTCTTTCATTCCGTTTTCGTATTCTTCCTTTGTGGGAGTTTTGCCATGGAAAGCGACTACATTCTCCATGAAGGAAACTCCTTTCCCTTTGATGGTGTGAGAAATGATTGCTGTCGGGCGGTCTTTGCATTTTCTGGCCATATCCAGAGCGTCAAAAATCTCTTCAAAATCATGCCCGTTGATCTCCAGGGTGTTCCAGCCAAAAGCGCGCCATTTGGCGGCAATATCCAGCATATCTTTGACCTTCTTTGTTTCGGCATCGTTCTGGAGTCCGTTGACGTCTGTAAAAGCAACCAGGTGATCCAAGTGATAATGAGAGGCGGTAGCCGCGGCTTCCCAGATTTCCCCCTCATTGATCTCGCCGTCGCCGATCATGCAGTAGACACGAGAGTCAATTTTCTGATGTCTGAGCCCAAGTGCCATGCCGCAGGCGGCAGACAATCCAATACCTAGGGAACCACTGGTCATCTCCACGCCGGGCGTCTTCTTCATATCAGGATGCCCCTGCAGCATAGAGTCGATGTGCCGAAAAGAAGTCATCAGCTTCTCTTTTGGAAAAAATCCGGCGTTTGCCAATGTGGCATAGAGGGCTGGAGCGGTGTGGCCTTTTGACAAAACAAAGCGATCCCGATCTTTTAGCTGCGGGCGTTTTGGATCATAGTGCATTTCGTCAAAATAGAGAGCTGTCAGGACTTCGACCATGGAAAATGATCCTCCAAGGTGGCCGGATTGGGCGTTGTAGATCATTTCCAGAATGTCTCTGCGGATGATATTTGCTTGTGTTTTTAAAATGGGAATATTTCTGGACATATCTTTTACCTACCTTTTCATACTGATTGCTTTTTTTGCTGCTTTTACAATGTGGGCGGAAGTAAGGCCGTATTTGGTATATAGTTCATCTTGGGAGCCGGATTCGCCAAAATGGTCATGGACGCCTACTTTTACTACAGGAACAGGATAGTTTTCTGACAAAAACTCACTGACCGCGCCGCCTAAGCCTCCAATGACTGAGTGATCTTCTGCGGTAACAAAGGCGCCGGTTTCCTTAGCTTTGTCTAATAGAAGATCCTCTGGCAGCGGCTTGATGGAATACATATTCAGTACGGTAGCCCGAATCCCCTCAGCGGCTAAGGCGGAGGCGGCGAGAAGGGCTTGCTCTGTCATTAATCCGCAGGCCGCGATTGTAACATCCGAACCATTGGCGAGAAGGTCGGCGCCTCCTGGGATGAATTCCTTAGAGCCGCTGAAGATATCTTCCGCGAGATCCCTCCCCAGTCTTAAATAGGCGGGCCCATTGTGTTTAAGCATGGCGCTTACAGCTGCTTTTGTCTCTGTTACGTCAGCGGCCGCAAAGACTTTGAAGTTTGGGAGAGTCCTTATGACGGCCATATCTTCCAATGCCTGGTGAGTAGCGCCGTCTTGACCAACGCAGAGACCGCTGTGGGTAGCGATGATCTTAACATTTAAATTGGGATAAGCGATTGCCTGCCGGATCTGTTCGAAAGGTTTTTCGGAAACAAACATAGAGAAACCGACAACAACAGGAATCAATCCGGTGGTTGCCATTCCGGCCGCGGTTCCGATCAGATCTGCTTCGCTGATCCCCACTCCAAACATTCTGTCCGGGTAGGCGGCTTGAAAATCTGTCAGTTTTAGAGCTCTTGCGGAATCGGCGTTAAGAACCACCATATTGGGATAGATTTCCGCGTTCTCCATTATTGTATCAATCATTGTGGAGCGAAAAGATTTTTTCATGGTTGTCATTTCCTTTCTGAAGAAAAATGGTTAAAACTCAATTGTTACTCAAAGTATACCGGGGGGGGGTAAATGTCAATACAAAATAATAGACAATATAGAGGCGCTAAAGGTGTGAATAAATATACAATTTGACGAAAAGCGAAACGGAAATAGAGAAAAAATACTCCATAAATTAAAATTGAAAATGGAGTAAAAATGCGATATAATAGTAGGAAAGTACGGACAAGAGGTGCGGAATATGGAGAAAAAGGAAAATGTGCGGAATATTTTGGCGACAGCCAGATTTCTTCTCCCCAGTCTGACCCCGGCGGAAAGGAGAGTGGCGGAATTCGTTCTTGCATCGCCCAAAGAAGTGACGAAGATGTCGCTGCAGAAGCTGGCAAAGCGCTGCGAGTGCGGAGAAGCTACGGTGGTGCGCCTTTGCAGGACGATCGGCCTGTCTGGCTATACTCAGTTTAAACGGCAGCTAGCGGCGCAGCTTTTAAATCCTCAGGCGAAAGATGAAGTGGTGCAGCTTTCTGTGGGTCGTGGAATGGAAGAAATTTTGGAAAGTGTTTTCAAGCTCAACATCCTGAATCTGAAGAAAACGCTGGAAGTGGCCGCGGCAGAAGAGTATGAGAAGGCGTGTGAAGCTATTGTAAAAGCAAACAAGATCTGCTTTTTTGCTATTGGGGACGCGGCGTTTCCCTGCAGTTACGCCAGTCTGCGTTTCCGCCGGATTGGATATGATTGCTTTGCTGACAGTGATGCGGATATTCAGATTGTGAACGCCTGCAATATGAAAAAAGGAGATGTCGCGGTGGCGATCTCCCACAGCGGGCGGACGAAGCAGGTAGTGGAGTCTATGAGGATCGCGAAGGAGCGAGGGGGTTTTACGATTTGTATCACAAAAGCGGGGAAATCAGAGTTGACCAAATATTCAGATGTGGTATTGTATAATGTGACTACTGATTCTACGGCGGACAAAGAAATTATCGCTCGGCGGGTGGCGGAACAGGCGATGCTGGATGCTCTTTATATGGGCGTGCTTCGGAGGAAGGAGACGGATTCGTTTCAAAAACTGCACGAGGTTTCTGAAAGCCTGAAGGTAAATAAAATCGTGGATAAGTAGGGGGCCGGCGGAATGGACGGTGAATATGAAATATGCGGAGGGAATCGAACGTGAAATATAAGGCGAAGGATATAGCCAGAGAGCTTGGAGTGTCACCGGCTACGGTGTCCCTTGTGCTGAATAATAAACCGGGAGTAGGTGAGGCTAAGCGGAGAGAGATCATGGATAAGATCATGGAGATGGACTGTGAGTATCTTTTGAAAGAAGCGGAAGCGCACAGAGGGAATATCGGATTTGTGATCTATAAATGCGGCGGTCAGGTTGTGGAAGAATATCCTTTTTTTAACTATCTTTCGGAGAGCATTACCAGAACGCTGGAGAAAAACAGCTATACTATGTCGGTGATGTATCTGGACCGTCAGATGTCGGCGGATGAACAGTATCTGGCGCTGGAAAATTCTAAATACGCTGGCTATATCGTCTATGCGGTGGAGATGTATCCGGAGGATGCGGAGGTATTCGCGCGCTTAAACGCGCCTTGTGTATTCTTGGATAATCCATTTCCAACGCTGGCTGTGGATGCGGTGACGGTGGATAATTACTTGGGGATACATCAGGGGTTTGAGTATCTCTATCGGATGGGGCACCGGAAAATCGGATATATCAGAAGCAAGTTCCAGATCATCTGTTTTGAGGAACGGCTCCAGGCTTTTCGGGAGTGTATGAGGAAACATGGCCTGCCTTATCGGGAGGACTATGTGATGGATGTGGGGTATCTGGAGACGGAGACGGAAGCGGATGTGGAAAATTATCTGGACAGGCATAAGGATCTGCCCACCGCGTTCCTGGCGGATAACGACCTTCTTGGCTGCAGAGCGGTACAAGTTTTTAAAAAACGGGGGATCCGGATACCAGATGAAGTGTCGGTGATAGGATTTGATAACCGTCCGATCTGCTCGTTTACAGAGCCGAAGGTGACAACGATCCAGGTTCCCACAGACGGCATGGGCGAGTCGTCGGTAGAACTTTTGATGAAGCGGATCGGGAAGGAAAAAGGGGCGACTACCAAATACAAGGTTGGAACAAAATTAATTGAAAATGAGAGCGTGAAAAAGCTGAATTAGCCGAGAAATTCCAGAGAACTCTATTTTTACTAAAAATAATTTAGTAAAAATAGAGTTTTTTTATTCAAAATTTAGTTGACACGATAAGGAGAAAATGATATAACTTAGTCATAAAGTCTAATTAAGAGATGGGAATCTGTTAAATGTTAGTCAAAATGACAAATTATGATTGACGCTAATGACGAAATGCAAAATAGTTATAAAAAATAATTTAGTTATAATTTATAATATTGAGTAATTCGTTGGATGAGAGAATTCCCAAGAAAAGACTGCAAATCTAGAAGAAAGGAGGATATTTCAAAAAGTTGGACGTCTTGCAGAGACATGAGGATGTTTAAGTTTGAAAGGAGAGAATTATGAAAAAGAAAATTGTTAGTATGTTATTGGTAGCGGCTATGGTATTGACCATGGTAGGCTGCGGAAGCGGATCTAGTGACAGTTCGTCAGAAGGTTCTGACAGCTCCGCGGGAACAGAAGAAGAAGTTGCGAACGCGGAAGCCCTTGCGGATCAGGATTTCGATACAAGCTATGAGCCAAAGAAAGATGAATATTCAATTTATTGTACATATAAGCTGGTACACGCTTGGTACGATGCCATTGAAGTTGGTGTAAAAGCGGCGGTAGAAGACTTTGCCGCTAAAGGCGTTACCATTGACTATGAGTGGTACGCTCCGGTTGAGGCTGACGCTGTTGACCAAGTAAACTCTATTGAGACAGCTACCGGACAGGGCTATGACCTGATCGCTGTTGACGTAAATCAGATCGAGACTACACAGCCGGCGGTTGACGCAGCTGTAGATGCGGGCGTTAAGGTTGCGCTGTTTGCTTCTTCTGATATTCCGGAATCCAAGAGATCATTCTTCGTAGGAAACAATGATAACTATGGAGACGGCGCGGCGGTAGCGAAAGCTGTCTGCGATAAGATGCAGGAAGAAGGCAAGACTCAGATCGCGTTCTTGTCCGGAACTATCGGAGCTTCTTCTCATGAGCAGAGACTGGAAGCCTTCTATGACACTGTAGCGGAATATCCAGACATCGAAGTTGTTGACGATCAGAGAGATGATGACTTCGTAGAGAACGCTATCTCAATTACAGAAGCATGGCTGCAGTCCTATCCGGACCTTGGCGGAATCCTTTGCAACAACATGTCTAATCCGATCGGAGCTGGCCAGGCGGTTGCGGACGCAGGTAAATCCGGCGAGATCATCATCGGTGGTATGGATCATGACCTTCGTGCGCTGAATTATTTGAAAGACGGTACTCTGTACTATCTGCAGATCCAGAATTGCTACGATATGGGCTATAAACTGATCTACAACGCTGTAAAATGTATCGACGGTGAAGAAGTAGAAGAGATCACAGATGTTGGTTCTCAGGGCGCATATCAGGAAGACGCGCAGGGCTATATCGATATGCTTTTTGCTGAGGAAGCTGCGGAATAATTATATGAGTCAAATTGAAGAACGGATATGACACCATGTGCAGGACTAGATGAATGAGAGGGATTCCACGTGATTATGGTAAGCATGGTCACGTGGAATCTTTTTGTTGAGAAGGAACTAATTAAGGAAGCGGAAGAATAAAGAGTAGAGGAAGTGAAAAAGTTGAGCGAATTCATACTTGAAATGAAAGGGATCACAAAAACTTTCCCGGGAACTAAGGCGCTGGACAAGGTAGACCTCAGTATCAAGCCGGGAGAGATCCACGCGCTTCTGGGAGAAAACGGAGCGGGGAAGAGTACCCTGATGAATGTGCTGGTAGGCCAGTACATTATGGATGAAGGCGAGATCTTCATGGACGGAAAACCGATTAAGATCTCTTCTCCTAAAGAAGCATCCGCAAAACAGATCGTAATCGTGCCTCAGGAATTGAATTTGATCCCGGAAGCATCAATTGCGGAAAATATTTTCCTTGGCAATGAGCGTGCCAATGGAATGGCAATTAATTGGAAAACAGCAGAGAAAGAAGCGGCAGAGCTGCTGAAACTGTTAGATGTAGAAATAGACGTTACACAGAAAGTAAAGAAACTGTCCGCGGCGTATCAGCAGTTAGTTTCAATTGCGAGAGCGCTGGCTTATTCTCCCAGGATTCTGATCCTGGATGAGCCAACGGCGGTATTGACCAATAAGGAAGCGGAATCCTTGTTTGCCTCTATGCAGCGGCTGAAAAAGGCGGGGACCTCTATGATCTTCATTACCCATCATCTGGATGAGGTTATGGCACAGGCCGACCGTGCTACGATCATGCGGGATGGACAGCTCGTGAAGGTGACAGAGATCAAAGATATTACCAAAGATGAGATCATTACTAATATGGCGGGAAAGAAGGTACAGGAATCTAAACATGTGAACCGTACCGTGTCTGACGAGGTGTTCTTTGAGGCGAAACATCTGACCCGTGAGGGAGAGTTTCAGGATGTAAGTTTCCAGGTGAAGAAGGGGGAAATCCTTTGTGTGGCCGGATTGGTAGGCGCCGGAAGAACCGAGATCTTTAAGGGTGTATTCGGGATAACGCGCCCTGAGCCAGGCGGAGAAATGTATGTCGAGGGCAAGAAGGTAGATATCACGGATCCCCGGGTGGCAATCAGGCTGGGAATGGGATACGTATCAGAGGAGCGCCGTCATGATGGTATTACACCGGGAATGTCGGTCATGGAAAATATGGTGCTCCCATCTTATGATCAGTTAAAGGTACATGGCCTGATCAACTATAAGAAGGCGGCTGAGATTACAGATGATTATATCGGTAAATTCCACATCAAGACGGCGGGAAGAGAACAGTTGATCAAGAACCTTTCCGGCGGTAATCAGCAGAAGGTGATCGTTGCCCGCTGGATGGCGAAGGGGATCAAGATGCTGATCATGGATGAGCCGACGCGTGGAATCGATGTAAACGCAAAGTCGGAGATCCACGCCCTTGTCCGGGAACTGGCAGACAGCGGGGTGTCCGTTGTGGTGATCTCTTCGGAGATGGAAGAGGTTCTGGCGTTGGCAGACCGGGTAATGGTAGTCCATCAGGGAAGGATCAAAGGATACATTGAGGATGTAGATATGACCACGGAAGAAGATGTTCTGAAAGTGGCATTTCAGTAGGAGGTAAGAAAACATGAAAAAAGTAATAGATTTCTTTAAGTCAACCGCCGGGATGGTTCTGATCGTAACACTCCTTGCGGGATGTGTGGTACATCTGGTAACCGGTAACTTCTGGACGGCCTATAATATCAGTACCCTGACCAGATCTGCGGCGTTTGTGATCATCGTCAGCTTTGGTCAGACATTGGTCTTGTTGACAGGCGGTATCGATCTGTCTGTAGCGGCGGTCGGTTCTGTGGCAAGTATGGTGGCCGCTAAGATGATGGTAGAGCAAGGCATCAACCCGTGGATTTCCATTCTGGTTTCCTGTCTGGTAGGTCTCGTCCTTGGAATGATCAACGGATTGTTCATTGCGTATCTGAAGCTGACACCATTTATCGTAACCCTGGCGACGGCGGAAATATATAAAGGTATCGTATATATTATCACAGAGGGGACTCCGATTGTAGGTATTCCGGAGAATGCTCAGTTTCTGGCTAATGGTGTGCTGGGAGGCATTATGCCGACGATTGTGATTATTATGCTGGTCATTTGTGTAGTCTTGGCTCTTATGCTCAAATATACCAAATTTGGACGCCATGTATACGCATTAGGTGGGAACCGTAACTGCGCTAAGATTGTTGGTATTAAAACAGAAAGGGTGGAAATTCTAGTGTACAGTTTGGCCGGCCTTTTATCCGCGATTGCTGGAACTATGATGGCTTGTAAGCTGGCCTCTTTCCAGGCGTCTATCGGAGTAAACTGGGTGAACCCGACCATTGCGGCTTCTGTTCTTGGCGGAACCTCCATGACCGGTGGTATCGGCGGCGTTGTTGGTACTGTAATCGGTGGTCTTTTGAACAGTACTGTGTCTACATCCATCGTGCTTCTCCGTGTATCTTCCTATTGGGAGACGATCGTTACAGGCGGTGTTGTGCTTGTAGCCGTAACGGTTGATGCACTGAAGGAGAATCCGACAATGCGTGACAAGGTTGCCCACCTGATAAAGAAAAAATAAAGTGTGTAGCCAAAACTTGAATTTTTACAAGAAGTAGAAATATTTTGGCAGGAAGGAAATGATTATGGAAAATCTGAAAGCGTTAGCTTATGAATTAAGAGAAAACGTGATCGATATGATCGTAGAAGGCAAAGCCGGACATATCGGCGGCGATATGAGCGTCATGGAGATCCTGACAGAGATCTATTTTGAGCAGATGAATATCTCCCCGGAGAACCAGGATGATCCAGACCGGGATAAATTCATCATGAGCAAGGGACATTCCGTTGAAGCGTATTACGCGGTGCTGGCGAGGAAAGGATTCTTTGATATCAAAGAAGTCATCGCCACCTTCAGCAAGTTTGGGTCTATGTTCATCGGACATCCCAATAATAAGCTGCCGGGCATCGAGATGAATTCCGGTTCCCTGGGCCATGGGCTCCCAGTCAGTGTGGGAATGGCTCTGGCGGGAAAGATGGACGGCAGGGATTACCGGGTCTACACCGTGATGGGAGACGGGGAACTGGCGGAAGGTTCCGTCTGGGAAGGCGCTATGGCGGCCCACCAGTATGGGCTGGACAACCTGTGCGCGGTGGTAGACCGCAATCGGCTCCAGATCTCTGGGAATACCGAAGATGTGATGGGGCATGACGATCTGCATGAACGGTTCCGCGCCTTTGGATGGCATGTGATCGATGTGGCCGACGGGAACGATATCGACCAGCTCCGGGCCGCCTTTGAGGAAGCGAAGACGGTGAAAGGGAAACCGACGGTATTGATCGCCAACACGGTAAAAGGGAAAGGTTCTTCCGTGATGGAGAACAAGGCCAACTGGCATCATAAAGTTCCGAATGAGGAGGAACTGGCCCAGATCCGGAAAGATCTGGCAGAGAGGAAGGAGGCGCTGCTTCATGGCTAAGATCGCGAACAAACAGGTGATCTGTGACGTACTGATCGAGGAAGGAAAGAAGGATAAGGATATCATCGCGCTGTGCAGCGATTCGAGGGGGAGCGCGTCTTTTACGGCGTTTGCCAATGAGCTGCCCCAGCAGTTTGTGGAGACAGGGATCGCGGAACAGAACCTGGTGAGCATATCGGCGGGACTCGCAAAATGCGGGAAGAAGCCATACGCGGCGTCCCCGGCCTGCTTTTTGTCTACCAGGAGCTATGAGCAGTGCAAGGTGGACGTGGCATACTCCAATACGAACGTAAAGCTGATCGGGATCAGCGGAGGAGTCAGCTACGGAGCGTTAGGGATGAGCCATCATTCGGCCCAGGATATCGCGGCGATGGCGGCGGTGCCGAACATGCGGGTATATCTGCCCAGCGACCGGTTCCAGACCGAGAAGCTCATGCGGGAACTGTTAAAGGATGAGAAGCCGGCGTATATCCGGGTGGGCCGGAACGCGGTGGACGATGTATATGAGGAAGGGAAGGTGCCGTTCGAGATGGATAAGGCGACGGTGATCCAAGAAGGAACGGATGTGGCGCTGATCGCCTGCGGAGAAATGGTAAAGCCCTGTGTGGAAGCGGCCGAGATCCTGAAGGAGAAAGGGATCAGCGCCGCAGTCCTGGATATGTACTGCGTGAAACCGTTGGACGAGGCGGCTGTGATAAAAGCGGCCCAGAACGCCAAAGCGGTGATCACGGTGGAAGAGCACGCGCCCTATGGAGGTTTAGGGTCAATGGTGAGCCAGACGGTAGGAGCCAACTGTCCGAGGAAAGTTATAAACCTGGCTCTGCCGGACGCGCCGGTGATCACAGGGACCTCAAAGGAAGTGTTCGCCTACTATGGGCTGACCGGGGAAGGAATCGCGAAGAAAGCGGAGGAGCTGATCTAAATGTCAGAGCAATATATCATCAGTATCGATCAGAGCACACAAGGGACCAAGGCGCTTCTCTTCGATGAGAGCGGGAGCCTGATCCAGCGGACCGATAAGTCCCATGAGCAGATCGTCAATGAGAAAGGCTGGGTCTCCCATGACCCGGCCGAGATCTATCATAATACCATCGAGGTGGTCCGCCGTCTGGTGGAAGAGTCCGGGATTGAGAAAGACAAGATCGCCGGACTTGGCATCAGCAACCAGCGGGAGACCTCCCTTGCCTGGGATAAGGAGACTGGGGAGCCGATCGGTCAGGCGATCGTATGGCAGTGCGCCCGCGCGGCAGATATCTGCGAGCGGGTGGAAAGCCAGGGGAAGGCGGAGCTGATCCGCCAGAAGACAGGGATGAACCTGTCGCCCTATTTCCCGGCTTCCAAGATCGCCTGGATCTTGGAAAATGTAGAAGGCGCGAAGGAGAAATCCGACAAAGGGCAGATCTGTCATGGAACCATCGACAGTTGGCTGATCTATAAGCTGACCGGCGGGAAAGAATATAAGACGGATTACTCCAATGCCTCAAGAACCCAGCTTTTTAATATCTTTGACCTGAAGTGGGATGAAGAGATCTGCGGCTTATTTGGGATCGATCCGGCCAACATGGCAGAGGTCTGCGACTCGGATTCGGAGTTTGGCTGGACAGACTTTGAGGGCTTTCTGCCCAATAAGATCCCGATCCACGGGGTACTGGGAGATTCCCACGGGTCCCTGTTTGGGCAGGGGTGCCTCCGGCCTGGGATGATCAAGTCCACCTATGGGACAGGATCCTCGATCATGATGAACATCGGGGAGAAGCCGGTGTTGAGCACCCACGGCGTAGTGACCTCTCTTGCCTGGAGCATGGGGGGGAAGGTGAACTACGTGCTGGAAGGGAACCTGAACTATACAGGAGCGGTGATCACCTGGCTGAAAGATGACTTAAAGCTGATCCAGTCCCCGGGAGAGACGGAAGGGCTGGCAAGGGAAGCGGTACAGGATGACCAGCTGTATCTGATCCCAGCCTTCTCGGGCCTGGGAGCGCCGTACTGGGACAGCCACGCCGCGGCGGCCATTGTAGGCATGACCCGTACCACGGGGAAAGCGGAAGTGGTACGAGCGGGAGTAGAATGCATCGCTTATCAGATCACGGATATCGTGAAGGCCATGAGCGAGGACGCGGGAGTAACGGTAGGAGAGCTGCGGGTAGACGGAGGCCCAACGAGGAACGGGTATCTGATGCAGTTCCAGAGCGACATCGCGGAGGCGGCGGTACAGGTGCCGGATTCCGAGGAATTATCAGGGATCGGTCCGGCGTACGCGGCCGGGATAGCTCTCGGAGTATGGGATGAGCATATCTTTGAGAAGCTGAAGCGGACGAAATATGAGCCTAAGATGGCGAAGGAAGAGCGGGATCACAAATACGCAGGATGGAAGCGGGCGGTCGCCGGTGTGCTTAGCAAGTAGATTCATCTATGGTCTGAATGTTTATAGATGTTGATATGTAAACAAAAAATGTCTAAAAATGTTGAAGAACAAACAGAAACACAGACGCGGAATGTTGAAAGTAAGAGTTTTCCCCCAATATAATGGGCACATAGTGGTCGAGATTAGGTGAATCCTAGACGAATAAGCGGCCGCATGGAAATTTATAGAAAGAGAAAGAAAAGAGGTAGAAAAAACATGGAAGGAAAAATGAAAGTATGCGTTTTGACGGGTAAGAAGAAACTGGAATGGGTAGAGCGCGATATTCCACAGCCAGGCAAAGGCGAGATTCAGATCAAGCTGGAGTATGTAGGTGTGTGTGGATCTGACCTTCATTTCTATCAGGAGGGGCAGCTCCAGAACTGGAAGCTGGATGGCCCTCTTGCCCTGGGGCATGAGCCGGGAGGCGTGGTATCCGCCATTGGAGAAGGAGTAGAAGGATTTGAGATTGGCGACAAAGTTTCCATTGAACCGGCCGTACCCTGCGGACATTGCGAAGAGTGCCGGAAAGGTCTTTATAATCTTTGCAAAAATATTAAGATGCTGGCGATCCCGGGGGAACGGGACGGCGTGAACGCGGAATACTGTGTGCATGATGCAAGTATGTGCTACAAACTTCCGGAGAATGTGAGCACCCTGGAAGGAGCTTTGATCGAGCCTCTGGCTGTTGGTATGCATGGAACGGAGCTGTCCGATGCAAGAGTTGGGGAGTCCGCGATCATTCTTGGAAGCGGCTGCATCGGATTGTGCACGCTGCTGAGCCTGAAAGCCCGCGGTGTTGCTGAGATCTATGTGGCGGACGTGATGGATAAACGTCTGGAGAAAGCCAAAGAGTTGGGCGCAACCAGAGTATTTAACAGTACCAGAGAAGATATCGTAGAATTTGCGCATACTCTTCCGGGCGGCGGCGTGGATCAGGTATATGAGTGCGCCGGCAACCGGATTACTACGCTGCAGACTTGCAAGCTGATCAAGAGGGGCGGAAAAGTAACGCTGACAGGCGTATCGCCGGAGCCGATCCTGGAGCTGGATACCGCAACTCTGAACGCGATGGAAGGAACGATCTATTCTGTATACCGTTATCGGAATCTGTGGCCAAAAGCCATTGCGGCAGTTGCTTCCGGTATGATTCCGGTCAAAGAGATTGTGTCTCATGAGTTTGATTTCAAAGACTGTATCGAAGCCATTGATTACAGTTTAAACCATAAGGATGACGTTGTGAAATCCGTGATCAAGATGGTATAAGTCAATTGCAGAAGGTATAAAGAGAGAATTCGCTCATACTTTATACAGGGGGCAGCTTCTGTGGTGGGAGCTGCTCCCATTACTGATTTTAGGGAGAGATATTTATGAAAAAGGTATTGCTGACAGTGACCATAGCGGCGCTGCTCGCATCATTGACGGGATGCTATGGGGGAGCGGGAGAGCTCTCAAATGAATATGTGACGATCAAACAATACGTGGGGGTTGAAGTAGAGGATGTTGTTCAGGAAGAAACAACAGAAGAAGATATTGATCAAGTGCTGGATTATATGATGGATCAGTATATCCGCGACAATGATCTGCCGGAAGATACGGAGGTCACCGATGAGATTGTACGGGATGGGCTTTCCACTACAACAGACAATGTGGAGGATTTCCGCAAAGAGATTCGTAAGCAGATTGATGAGACCAAAGCGGAAAGTGCGAAGGAATCGCTGGAGACTCGGGTGTGGGAGAAGGTCATTGATAATACAACGGTGGAAAAATGGCCGGAAGACCGGGTAGAAGAAGTGAAGCAAAGCTGGATCGAACAATATGAAAATTATGCCTCGGAATATGGCATGGAATATGATGAATATATGGAGGCCATTGGACTGACGGAAGACGATGTAGAAGAAGCGGCGCGGGCTAATGTGAAGCAGGAACTGATCGCCGAGCTGATCGCGGAAAAACATGCGCTGCGGCCTACAGAAGAGGAACTGCAGACGGCTTTAGAAGAATATGCGGAAGAATATATGTTTACGAATGTGGATCTGCTTCTGGAAGCGATCCCTGAGGAAGAGATGGAATTGTTGATTCTTCAGGACAGAGTGAAAGAATGGCTGGCAGATCGCTGCGAGGTGGTGGAGCCAAGCAAAGAAGAAGAGCAGGAGCAGGAGGAAGAAACCTCAGAAGCTGAAGAAGAGGCGGAAACACAAGCGGAAGAAGAGCTGCTGCAGGAAGAGCAGACGGAGACATCGGAGTAAAGAGGGAATAAGGAGGTGCCTGCATGAAGACAAAAGTAATCATGGTACGCCATGGAGAGACAGAGTGGAATGTGCTGTGCAAATTTCTCGGAAGCGTAGATCTGCCATTGAATGAAAAGGGAAGAAGGCAGGCGGGTTATGCGAAAGAAGCGCTGAAGGATACACCGATTGATGTGATTTATTCCAGCCCGATGAAGAGAGCTTATGAGACTGGAGAGATCATCCGCGGAGAACGTCCCCTTGATATCCGGGTGGACGAAGGGCTTCGGGAGATCGGCTGCGGCAAATGGGAAGGCCTGGACGGGAAAGAAGTGGAAGAAAGATGGCCCGGCCAGATTGAACTCTGGGGAAACCGGCCGGAAGAATGCAGGATCGAAGGGGGCGACACTTTTCAGCAGGTATCGGACCGGATCGTGGAGGCGTTCTTCAGAATCGTCAATGAGAATCGTGGAAAGACAATCTTGATCACATCTCATATGATCTGTCTGACGCTTCTGATGATCCATTTTAAGGGAGGATCGATCAACGATATGTGGAAAGTGAAGCCCATCGCAAATGGAGCTCTGAATGTTGTGGAAGTCTCTGAAGATGATGATGTAAAGATCCTGGCCTGGAGTGATGACCATTTTGTGCCGGATGAAGATAAAAAAGGAAGTGCTCTGGTAGCCGGACGGAATTATGTAGAGGACTGAAGCGTGTAGCGCCAGTCCTCAGCTCCGGTTATAGTGGTGGACGATCTCGCAGGACTGTGGATTTACCACTAGAACCTCTTTCCCAAGTCCAGCGGCTTTTTTGATGATTTCTGGAGAAGTCTGGTCGTCAGTGATAATCACGTCGATCTGGTTGAGCGGGATTGAATTACACAGGGATGTATGTTCGCATTTGGTGTGGTCGATCAAAAGCACGGTCTTTTTAGCAATGGAGACCAGTGCTTTTTTTGTTTCCACCAAGGGATAAGTGTGTTCAAAAGCGCCGCCGGGGATACGGAACGCGCGGGCGGAGATAAAGGCTACATCGGCCGGGTGCTGTGTCAGGCTGTCCGCCGAATCAGTCATGATGGATTTGGTTCGATGGAAAAGAAGCCCGCCTACCACGTATGTCTGAATATTTTCCTTTGAAGATAATTCAACTGCTGTCATTAGATTGGAGGTAATAACAGAAAGAGGAACATTATCTGGAAGAAAATGGGAAAGAGTATGAGCGGTGGTTCCGGAGTCGATACAGATCACGCTGTATGGGTGTACAAAGCGGAGGGCAGCCTTCGCAATAGCCTCTTTCTCGTAAAGGTGTTCGTCGATTTGCTCATGGAAGTAATTTGGCTTTTCGTTTTTGGCGAGAAACGCACAGCCGTGTTTCCGGTGGATCAATCCCATTTCCTCTAATTCATTTAAGTCTCTGCGGATGGTCATTTCGCTGCAGTCCAGTTCTTCGGACAGTTCTTTGGGAGTGCAGACCATACGGTTTTCCAGTAGTTCTATGATTTTGGCATGGCGCGCTTTTTTCATATCGAATATCCTCCTGATCGTTTGTAATCATATGGTATAACTTTTTTTGTGTAATTGCAATATGTAAAAGCTAAAAATGTTAAAATTCGAACAAAATAGAGTTTAAAATGATTTTATTCAAACATAATGGAGTGCCTGAAATGTTGAAATAAAAACTTCTATCATTTTATAATTAACACATAAGTTATAAGACCCAAACAGGAAGGAGAAAAGACTATGATAAAAATGCCTGAGAAGGAACGGGCGGTGGGAATGTACAAGAAAATGTACCAGATCCGTCAGTATGAAGAAACTATCTATTATCTTTTCCTGGAAGGGATCATGCCTGGAACAATCCACCAGTCTCATGGCCAGGAGGCGTGTGCGGTCGGCATGATCTATGATCTGAGGAAAGAAGATTATATTTTGACGACTCACCGGCCTGCCGGACATGATCTGGCAAAAGGAGTTTCCTTGCGTTCTATGATGTGTGAGATGTTTGGAAAGGCGGAAGGCTGCTGCAAAGGTAAAGGAGGAGCAATGCACACGGGAGATATTTCTGTGGGCGCGGTGACCGCGAACGCGATCGTGGGAGGAAACCTTCCTATTGCGGCAGGAGTGGCGCTGCGCTGTAAGATGATGAAGACAGATAACGTGGCGGTCTGTTTCTTTGGTGATGGCGCCAGCAATGAGGGATCGTTCCATGAAGCATTGAACGCGGCGGCGGTATGGAAACTGCCAGTGGTATATGTGTGTGAGAATAATCTGTATTCCGCAACCACTTCAATCAAGATGACTTGTAATCTGGAAAATGTGGCGGCAGACAGAGGAAGCGCTTACGGGATTCCAAGTGAAGTGGTAGACGGAAACGATGTTTTGGCAGTCAATGAGGCGGCCGCAAGAGCGATCCATAGAGCAAGAGCTGGAGAAGGTCCTACGATCCTGGAACTCAAAACCTACCGGATCGGCGGTCATTCCAGAAACGATGCCTGTGGATACCGTCCTAAGGAAGAGGAAGAAGAGTGGTTTTCCAGAGATCCAGTACACAGCTTCCGAAAGCGCCTGATCGAAGAAGGTGTGATCAAAGAAGAGGAACTGACAAGAATTGAAGAAGAGATCACAGCGGAAATCGAGACGGAAGTAGAGTACGCCCAGAACAGCCCGGATCCAGAACCGGAATCCGCGCTGAGAGACGTTTATTGGGAAGGAGGCAGAGCATAATGGCTGAAATGTCGATCGCAGATGCGTTAAAACTGGCAATACAGGAAGAAATGAGGCGGGACGAGACAGTATTCTGCCTGGGAGAAGACGTGGATATCAAAGGCGGTATGGGCGGAGCCTTTACCGTGACCAAAGGTCTTTTGGATGAGTTTGGGCCGGAGCGGGTCATTAATACGCCGATTGCGGAAATCTTAATTTCCGGCGTTTGTGTGGGAGCCGGGATGACCGGGATGCGGCCTGTGGCAGATCTGCAGTATGGAGACTTCCTCTTCTGTATGATGGACCAGTTGGTGAACCAGGCGGCAAAGATGTGCTATATGTCCGGCGGTAAAGTACATATTCCTATGGTTATGCGGGCACCCTGCGGGGCCACTAACCGAGGCGCGCAGCACGCCCAGAGCTTGGAAAGCTATTTTATCCATGTGCCGGGACTTAAGGTGATCAGCCCATCCACTCCTTATGATGCCAAGGGGATGATGAAACAAGCGATCCGGGATGATAACCCTGTGCTTGTATTTGAACATAAGCTTCTTTATGGAGGGAGCAGAAAAGAAAAAGATGCCATTAAGACATCCGGAGAAGTTCCGCAAGAAGACTACACGATAGAATTTGGCAAAGCGGCAGTCAGAAGAGAAGGAACGGATGTGACCATTGTGGCAAATCTTTTGATGAGTTACAGGGCTCAGGAAGCGGCGAAGATTTTAGAAGCAGAAGGCATAAGCTGCGAGGTGATCGATCCCAGGAGCCTGCTTCCATTTGATTATGAAACGGTAGAGCAGTCGGTGAAAAAAACCGGAAAGTTAATGATCGTGCATGAGGATACCTATACCGGAGGATGGGGGGCTCAGGTGGCGGCCCATTTTGCGGAGCACAATATTTTTGATCTGGATGCGCCGGTGAAGATCGTGGCGGCATATGACACGCCGATTCCCTTTGCATCACCAATGGAGAATTTTGTGATCCCATCTACAGAGAGAATTACGGAAGCGGCAAGAGAATTAGCAAAATTTTAAGGAGAGAAGACCATGAGCAGAATATCTGTGAAAGAATTAATGAAACACGCAAAAGAAAACAAATACGCGGTGGGGTATTTTGAAAGCTGGAATTTAGAATCCACCCTGGCGGTAGTGCGGGCGGCGGAAAATATGAGGTCCCCGGTTATGATCGGTGTGTGCGGAACTTATATTGGAGAACCAAAAAGGAAATATAAGGAAAGCTTGACGGTGTACCAGGCAATGCTGGCCCAGATCGCCGAGGAAGCTTCCGTTCCGGTAGCCCTTCTTCTCAATGAGGCGGATGATGAGAATATGGTTCTTCAGGCGGCACAGTGTGGATTTGATATGGTGATGTTTGCTCCAGTTTTTGCCTCAGAAGCTTTGCCGCTTCAGGAGTTGACACAGATTCAGAAGCGAATCGCGGCAGAGGCTCATAAGCACGGCGTTGCCGTAGAAGGAGAAGTGGGCGAACTGCCTCTGTTTAATTCTGCTACTGGCGAACTGCATGAGGGGGAAGACACAGACCCAGAGCTTTGCGGCCAATTTGTAGAAGAAACAGGAATTGATACAGTGGCGGTGGCTGTTGGAAATTGTCATCTGAAAGAAGACGGTATGGTGACGATCAACTATGAGGCGCTGCAAACACTTGCCGAGAAGATCAATATTCCCCTTGTTCTTCACGGAGGCACAAGTATTGCAAAAGAGGATTTGTCAAAAGCAGCTTCCATGGGCGTTTGCAAAGTGAACTTCGGAACGGGCCTGAAGAGGGCTGTATTAAATACCATGAAGGCTTATCTGGCGGAACACGATGTGGATAAGATGGATCCTAACGATGTTCTGGGAAGAGGTGCGGACCGAGATATTATTGTTCAGGAACAGGAAGCAGTGATCCGTTATGTAGAAGAGACGATTCGGGCTTTGAACGGAGAAAATAAAGCATTTTAAGAGAGCAGGTGGCGGTTTATGTTAAAAGAGATTACAATGCCGGCAGGCGGCCAGACGACAGATACCTCTGTGATCGGCGCTTGGCTGGTGAAAAAGGGAGACAAAGTAAAGCGCGGCGATGCTCTTCTGGAGATTGAAACAGATAAAGCGACATTGACGGTAGAAAGCTTTGCCAAGGGAACAGTCCTGGCAATTCTTGCTGAAGAAGGAGACGAGGCTTCTGCGGGGGATGTGATCGCCTATATCGGAGAAGAAAGCGATCTGCCGGAAGTGGAAAGAAGGCTAAACGCTGGGACAACACAGTCCGCAGAGGATAAGCAAGAACTGCCAGAACAGAAGATCAGCGCAGGCAGACAGGAAGATGAATATCAACCGATAGATCTATCCGCTCCAATCAGATATGAGGCTGGAACGGAGGAGAATACCGCAGGAGGGAAAGAAGCGCTGGGAGATATCAAAGCTATGCCGAATGCCAAAAAGTTGGCGAGAGAGGAAAAGGTTTCCTTAAAAGATGTGGCTGAATATGCCGGGAAATCAATCTTAAAACGCCAGGATGTGCAGGCTTACCTGGAGCGGGCAGAAAAAATAGCGCCGCCAGATGCTGGAAATGCGGATGAGAAAATTCCGCTTACCAACATGCGTAAGGTGATCGCCAGAAGAATGACGGAGAGCGCTCAGAATATCCCTGCTTTCCAAGCGGCAGTAGAAGTGAATATGGAACGGTGTATTGCTTTCCGCAAAACGATAAATGAAGCGCGTAAAGAAGGAAAGATCTCCTATAATGATATTCTGTTCAAATGTATGGAAGCGGCGATCCGCAGATATCCTTATTTGAATGCATCTTATACAGAAGAGGCGATCATCCTCCACAAAGATGTGAACATTGGTCTTGCTGTTTCTGTGGAAGCCGGTCTTGTAGTGCCGGTAGTAAAACAGGTTAATGGAAAAGGAATTGAGGCGATTTCTGCCGAAAATAGAATAAATATTAAAAAGGCAAGGGAAGGGAAGCTCATGCCGGAGGATATGTCCGGCGGTACGATCACCCTGTCAAATCTGGGCATGTACCCGATTACAGAGTTTAACGCAATCATCAATCCTCCGGAAGTATGTATCCTGGCTGTGGGAGCTATGGAAGAGAAGCCGGTATTCGAGCAGGGACAGTGGAGACCGGTCCCGGTGATGAAGATCACAGGAAGTTTTGACCACAGAGTCATTGACGGAGCCTACGGCGCGGAATTCTTAGCGGAACTTAAGAAGGTTATCGAAAATCCTGCCCTTGCGCTGTTGTAGGCGGAAGAAAATATATAGGAGGCGTAGAAGGTGAGCAAGAAAGACTATGACATAATCGTGATCGGAGGCGGACCGGGAGGATATTCTGCCGCTATATCGGCCGCGAAAGAAGGGCAGAAAGTTCTTCTGTTTGAAGGGGAGGCTATCGGAGGCACCTGCCTGAATGTGGGATGTATTCCGACGAAATATCTGCTGGATAAAGCGGCGGCTTTGGAGAAGATCCGAAGTCTGGCTGGAAAGCGGATCTTAGAAGAAGCCGGATACTACAGCTTTCAAAAGATTCAAGAAGGCCGGTCGGCAGTGGTCAAAAAACTGGTGGGAGGCGTGGAATATCTTCTGAAAGCCAATCGGGTAGATGTGGTACGCAAAAACGCTGTTTTCAGACAGCCTGGCCAGGTGGAATGCGATGGTGAGGTTTATGAGGGAAAGCATATCATTATCGCGACCGGATCCCAGAGCAGCCAGATCCCAATTCCAGGAGCAGAGTACGCCATTACCAGTACAGAGGCGCTTGCTCTTTCCAAGATACCTAAGAAACTGACGGTGATCGGCGGAGGCGTGATCGGGATGGAACTTGCCAGCGCGTTTCATTCCTTTGGCGCGGAAGTGACGGTGATCGAAGTGCTTCCAGAACTCTTTCCGGCGGAGGACAAGAAAGCCGTATCTTATCTGACCAAAGAGTTGAAAAAGAGAGGGATCCAAATATTCTGCGGAACTGGAGTAAAGGAGATCCGGAAGGCGGCAGATGGATACCAGGTAGTATATGGAGGAGAGGAATCCGGGGAAGCGCAGGCGGATATCGTCTTGATGGCGACTGGGAGAAAACCAAGACTTACCGGTATCGACGCCGAGGCTCTGGGGTTGGAATTGACGGAGAAAAAAGAAATCAAAACGGACTGTCATATGCAGACGAACCTTCCCAATGTGTACGCGATCGGAGATGTGGCAGGTGGTTATCAGCTTGCACATGCGGCCTATGCGGAAGGAGAGGCGGCAGTAGCCCATATTCTTGGGAAGGAAGGGGAGGCAGACTTGGCTGTTATGCCAAGATGCATCTATACAATGCCGGCTTTTGCGGCCGTTGGTATGAGTGATGAGAAGGCAAAGGAACAAGGAATCGAGACGGCAGCGGGAGAGTTTTCCTATGTGGGAAACGGCATGGCTCTTGCAGAAGGGGCGGAAGGCCTGGTGCGGGTCCTGATGGATAAAAGGCAGAAGAAGACCATCGGCGTACAGATTATAGGGGAAGGCGCTCCGGAACTGATCTCGTTTGCGTCTCTGGCTGTAAAGAAAGAACTGACACTTGAGGAGTGGGGGAACTTGATCGTAGCCCATCCGTCGCTGTCTGAGATGGTAAAAGAGGCGGCACTGGATTGCTTTGGGCTAAGTGTGCATGGAAGCGTAAAGAAGTAAAGGAGGAGACGTCTATGGGAAATTATTTAATTGGACTGGATTATGGGACGGGAGGAGGAAAGGCCTGTATTATCGATGAAAATGCAGATGTGCTGGCCTATTCTTTCCAAGAATATCCGATATACGTGGATAAACCGTCCTGGTCAGAACATGATGCGGAGAACTACTGGACCCTGGCCTGTGAAACCATACGGGACTGTCTCAAGAAATCGGGAGTCTCGCCGGAAGAGATTCGTGGAATCGGCATTTCTTCAGCCCAGCCTTGCCTCGTGATGGTGGATAAGGCTTGTAATCCTATCAATCGGGCGTATAACCTGATGGACCGCCGGGCGGTGGATCAAGTAGAATGGCTGCGGGAGAATGTTGGCGTGGACGAGATCTTCCAGATCAACGGCAATCGGATCGAGGATTATCCTACGATGGTCAACATTATGTGGGAGAAAGAGAACCGGCCGGAGGATTATAAGAGAATCTGGAAAACCCTTACGATAGATGGGTTTGTACGCCTTAGGATGACAGGGGTGGCAGCTATGAGCTATTCCCACGGCGGATTCTGGGGTGTAGCCTATGATATCCGGAAAAAAGAGTTTAACCAGGAACTGATGGACAAAATCGGGATTGATATGGATCTTATGCCGGATCTCTATCCCTGTGAAGCGGTGATAGGGACAGTGACAGAGAAAGCGGCCAAAGAACTGGGGTTGGTGCCAGGGATACCCGTATGTGCGGGACAGGTGGACTGCAATGCTGGATTTGTGGGCGGCGGCGCGATCACGCCGGGAGATGTACAGATCAATCTTGGAACCTGCGGGGTCATGGGAGTAGTCAATGACAGCAAAGAGTTTATTGATCTGGTATGTAATGATGCTTATACCACGAACTCCTGCAACGACTTTATTTCGATTGCGGTAGTTCTGACGGGAGGACAGGTGCTCAGATATCTGCGGGATAATTTCTGCCAGATGGAAAATGCCACAGCGAAATTAATGGACGGCATGGATGTGTATGATATTATGAATAAAGAGGCGGAAAAGATTCCGGCGGGAAGCGAAGGGCTGATCGTACTGCCTTACCTTGCGGGCGAGCGGACGGTTTTGTGGGATGCTTATGCAAGAGGAACGGTGTTTGGCTTGTCCATGCATCACACGAAAGGCCATCTGATCCGGGCGTTCATGGAAGGGGTAGCCTATGCTCTGTATGATAACTACCGTCTGATGCTGGAGAAGGGGATCAAAGCCAACGCGCCGATCATTTTGAATGAAGGCGGGGCGAAAAGTAAGCTGTGGCGCCGGATTATTACAGATGTCTTCAATGTGCCTACCGCGTTTGTGGAGAACCGGGTAGGAGCGCCCTACGGCGATGCGATCTTGGCGGGAGTATCCGCCGGGGTTTTCCAGGACTTTACCATTGCCAAAGAAAAGGTAAACTATATTGATTATATGGAACCGGATGAGGAAAACCATAAACGGTATATGGAGTATTTCCAGATTTATCACCGGCTGTATGAACATTTAAAGGACGACTTTGCGGACTTGTATCACGCGGCGAAAAAGTATGAAGCATAAGTATCTTTTGATAAATGACTGTACCGATCCTTATTATAATCTTGCTCTGGAAGAATATCTGCTCTTGAATCACAGGGAAGGAACGATTGGGCTGCTCTGGCAGAACGATCAAACGATCGTGGTCGGGAGACACCAAAATACGATTGAAGAGATCAATCAAGGCTATGTCAAAGAGCATGGGATTAAGGTGGTAAGGCGGACTACTGGAGGGGGAGCCGTCTACCACGACCTGGGAAATCTGAATTATTCTTTGATCACAGACTATGACAAGGACGGAAGCCCTCCTACAATGAGCGAACTGGCCTATCCTGTCATTGACACACTGGAAAGCTTTGGAGTGCATGCCTCTTTTAGCGGACGAAATGATATTATGATAGAGGGAAAGAAAGTGTCTGGAACGGCGCAGAGGATTTATGAAGAAAGAATCCTGCACCACGGCTGTCTTTTGTTTGAATCCGATCTGAGCAAAGTATCAAAGAGTCTGAATGTACGAGCGGATAAGTTTTCGTCCAAAGCGGTGAAATCTGTACGGGGAAGAGTAGCCAACATCCGAGATTTCTTAACGGAAGATACTTCAATAGAAGAGTTTAAAGAACGGCTGGCTCAGCATCTTTTGGGAGAGGGAAGCTGGGTAGAACTGGAGCTCGATCAAAGGGATAAGCAGGAGATAGAGAAACTGAAGAGAGAAAAATACGAGACCTGGGAATGGAATTACGGACTTCCGATCAAGTATTCCGCCCATAATTATAGAAAGTTTCCAGGCGGGACGGTGGAAGTCTACTTAAACATTAATAAAGGCAGAATCGAAACATGCCAAATGTTTGGGGATTTTATGGCTCTGCGTCCGGCTTCAGAAGTGGCCGGGAAGCTGGAAGAGTGCCGATACCGTTATAAAGACGTGGAAAGGATTCTTGCCGGACTCAGTATAGAAGAATATTTCGGGACAGTCAGCATCGGGGAAGTGGCAAAGACGATATGCTGTGCGGAGGAATAAGAGATGAAGGTCGTTTGTATGGGAGACAGCCTGACATATGGATATGGAGTTGCAAGGGCAGCGGTGTGGACTGCCCTTCTTTCTGATGCGTGGCCCCAAATGAGCGTGATCAATAGAGGGATCAGCGGGGATACCACGGGAGGAATGATGGCGCGCCTGGAAAGGGATGTGGTGGAAGAACAGCCGGATTTTGCGATTTTGATGGGCGGAAGCAACGACATCTTTTTTGGGCGGGATTTAAAAGGGGCAAAGTGCGGCATCAGCGGGATGGTATTTCAATGTTTAGCCAATAAAATCAAAGTTGGGCTGGGCGTTCCTTTTCCGGTAGTCCAGGAAGGAATCGATGATAGGTGGAAACCATATGCGGGCGGAGAGAAAGTGCAGGAACTGCTCAAAGAATACAGACAATGGCTTCTGGAGTTTGGAGAGAGTTTTTCGATCGAGATCCTGGATTTTTGGAAAGTTCTGTCAGAACGGAAGGAAACCATAGGAAGATATTATCTGGATGGGATTCATCTGAATCCATTGGGGCATCGTTTGATCGGAGAATACCTGATAAAAAGGTTTTCCGTGAAATACAGCAATATGCTACAATAACAATACCAATATGCCGGTGTTGTGAATAAAGAAAGAAAAGAGGTTTGATCATGAAGAAAATTATCAATCACCCAGACCATGTTGTGCAGGAAATGATGGAGGGCTATATCGCTGCCTACGGAAGATATTTTAAGAAGCATCCGAAGGTAAACGGCGTCCTCTTAAAACAAAGCAGAAAAGATAAAGTTGCCCTTGTAATCGGCGGGGGAAGCGGTCATGAGCCTATGTTCTCCGGATTTGTCGGAAAAGGGTTGGCGGATGCGGCTGCCTGCGGGAACTTTTTCGCTTCTCCGGATCCAAATACAGTCTATGAGACGGCAAAAGCGGTGGAACAAGGAAAGGGAGTCCTTTTTGTCTATGGATGTTATGCCGGGGATAACTTGAACTTTGATATGGGTGAAGAGTTCTTGAATGATGAGGGGATCTCTACCGCCCACGTGCGGGTGTGGGACGACGTAGCCTCCGCTCCGAAGGAGAGGATCAGCGACCGCAGGGGTATTGCCGGGGATGTGTTCGTTGTCAAGATTGCGGGAGCGGCTTGTGATGCGGGACTCTCGCTTGAAGAAGTGACCAGGGTAACGGAGAAAGCCAGGGATAATACCAGGAGCGTAGGAGTGGCTACCGCTCCGGCTCAGCTTCCAGGGGTGGACCGTCCGATTTTTGAACTTCCGGAAGGAAAGATCGAGTATGGAATGGGACTTCATGGAGAGCGGGGAGTACTCAGGACAGACTGGCAGGAGGCGGATGTTCTGGCGGAACGTATGTATGGCCAGATTATGGAAGATGCGGATCTGTCGGCGGGAGATGAGGTGTGTGTCCTTGTAAATGGTCTTGGCTCTACTTCTATCGCGGAACTGGCGATTGTTTACCGTAAAGTGAAAGAACTGCTTGATCGGGACGGAATCAAAGTTCATGACACAGACTTGAACAGCTACTGCACCAGCCAGGAGATGGGAGGCTTTTCGATTACGCTTTTTAAGCTGGATGATGAATTGAAGAAATATTATGATATGCCTTGTTATTGTCCGTTTTATGCAAAGGGAGAGTTGACAGGAACGAGCATACAAGAAACGGAAGACTGCGCATCGGCAGCAGAGGAAACAGAAGAGCCTGAGTTTGATGAAAATGATATCGAAGATGTGGAGGTGGTCCGCAGCAAGGCGGGAGAACTGACTGAACTGAACGCGGAAGATACCAGAAATATGCTGATCTATATAGCCAATAAAATCATAGCCAATAAGCCTTATCTGACGGAAGTGGACAGCGCCATCGGAGATGGAGACCATGGGATTGGGATGGCTGGAGGAATGCAGAAAGTCCGCAGGAAAATGAGACAGATGGAAGGAGAGCATAATGCTTACGCATTATTTGAAGCTGCAGGCAAAGCCATGCTGTTGAGTATGGGCGGAGCATCGGGAGTGATTTTTGGAAGTCTATATCTGGCAGGAGCAAAGGGAATGGAAAGGAAAGAGACGCTGGCAGCTCAAGATCTGGCGCAGATGGAGCGAAAGAGCCTGGAAGCGATTCAGGAGAGAGGAAAAGCCGCGGTAGGAGACAAGACCATGGTAGATGCATTGGCGCCCGCGGTAGAAGCGCTGGAAGCGAATCAGGACAAAAGTTTGCTGGAGATGCTGAAATCAGCGGAAAAGGCGGCAAAGCAGGGAGTGGAGGACACAAAGAAATACCAGGCGAAATTTGGCCGGGCAAAATCGCTAATGGAACGTGCGATAGGTTACCAGGATGCGGGAGCGACATCAGTTTGGCTGATCTTTCAAGGAATGCGCGAGTTTGTAGAAGGATAAAAAGACATAAAAACGGATACATACTAGTATGGTATGTATCCGATTTTTTTGAGAATATTTTTGATCGAGAGTGGAAAGGGGGCTTCCCGGTGAGGGGAAAGGTAATTATTTTTTTTGTAACAAGAAGCCGGGAAGGCCTCCCCCTTTCCATCCCTTAGTGGATCAATTTCTTGACCGCACTCAGAGAGTCCCGAATAAGCCGATTAAATTTATCTGCCTGCCAGGCTGCCCGCCCGGTAAACAGTCCGTCGATGGAAGGCTGAACGATGAGTTCCTCTGCGTTTCCGGGATTAACACTCCCGCCGTAGAGGACGGGAATATCAGCTCCGGCTTTGCCAAAGATCTCGTTCAGACAGGTTTTGATCACTTGGTGCATTTCTTCGGCATAATCCGCGGTGGCAGGAGTCCCATTAACCCCTATGGACCATACCGGTTCATAGGCAACCCAGATTTTTGGAACCTGTGAGACGGGAACGTCATGAAAACCAACCTTAAGCTGTGTACGGAGAACTTCCGGACTGATGCCAAAAGCTTTCTCTTCCGCGGTTTCGCCGATACACAGCAGAGCGGTAAATCCGTGATTAAGAGCGGCTTTTACTTTCTTGTTTTCTTCCACATCCGTTTCGCCAAATACATGGCGACGTTCCGAATGACCGATCATTACAAGATCCAGTCCCAGCTCTTTAAGCATAAGAGGAGAAATCTCTCCGGTAAACTGTCCTTCGTCCTCCCAGCACATATTCTGCGCGCCCAGTTTGATATACTGCCGGTCAAAGCATTGAGTCGCGCTTTCCAGAGTGGTAAAAGAAGGAATGATAAAGAGCTCGATCTCTTCACGACTAAGATCCTTGGTGTAGTCCGCAAGAGCTTTGAGATACTCGGTTGTGTCTTTGATATTTTTATACATTTTTAAATTGCTTCCAAAATATATCTTCTTCATGCCGCGCTCCTTATATGTCATACACCTTGAATTGTAAAAACCAAAACTACTATATCTATTATACTAAAAAGGAAAGAAAAATTCAATCAAGAACAAAGGAATTTTCGATTTCATCTGTTTTTGATCAGGAAGGAAGAGTGTCAAAGCAAAACACACCGCATATTCTGATAGCAAGAGGTATTTGGAATATGAGGTGTTTTGCTATGGCTTACTCGATTATGCTGGATGCTGGGCACGGCGGCCGGGATCCGGGGGCTGTGTATAATGGACGGCAGGAAAAGGATGATACGCTCGCGCTTACGCTGGCTGTTGGAGAAATCCTCCAAAATAACGGAATCGACGTGGAGTACACCAGGACGACAGATGTCTATGAGACACCGCTTGAGAAGGCTATGGAAGCGAATAACGCGGGAGTAGACTTCTTTGTTTCAATCCACCGCAATTCGTTTCCTGTAGATAATGAAGTGTCAGGGGTGGAGACATTAGTTTATGACCTTTCCGGCCTGAAGTATCAGGTGGCGCAGGACATCAACGAGCAGTTAGAGTCGGTGGGATTTGTGGATCTTGGCGTGAAAGCGAGACCGGGACTGGTGGTTCTTAGAAGGACAGAGATGCCGGCGGTGCTGGTGGAAGCGGGATTTATCAATTCAGACACAGACAATTATCTGTTTGATGAAAATTTTGACGATATTGCACAAGCGATAGCAAGGGGGATTTTAGATGGGCTGACTTCAGCCGGTGAGATCCAGAATACAAATTACCGGGTTCAAGTGGGATTATTCCGGAATTGGAACTATGCTCAGAGATTGGAAAACGAACTGTTGGAACAGGGCTTTCCGGCGTTTATCGATGATTCCGGTCAGTATATCAGCGTGCAGGTGGGAGAATATCAGACTCTCGAAGAGGCGGCAGAGGCTGAAAGACAGTTGAAAAACGCGGGCTATCAGACATTGATTGTCAGTTAAACAGGAGTGAAGAAGTTTTACCTAAGTTTTGCGAAAGTTTACCGTATGTTTTAACAAAGAGCTCTTACAATAAAAACAAAGAAATGAGAGTTGTCGATACATAGGAGGAGGTATGACAAATGACGCTTTTGTGGAATGTGGTAAAGAGATTTTTTCATGAAGAGTGGACAGCCGGCGTATTTTTGGCGGCAAATATCCTTTTCTGGACAGCGGGAAGTATGGCGGCAGGAATGATGTTCTGCGTTGTTGCGGCAGGAGCGGCGGCAGTCAGCTGCGCGGCAAACGTTTTGTGTATATCTATCTATGCGGGGATCATCCTGGGGCTGTTCGGGGGGATTCTGTTTTTGGCCCGCAGACAGCAATAGCTTTTTGAGATTGTCTGTGATAATATATTCCCAGAAACACCAGGGGGAAATTTCCCCTGACATCTTCTTGGAAGACGGAGGGAATATAGATGGCAGAGAAAATTGGATTTCAAGAGAAGTTAAGAGGAATTCTGGAACTGGCGAAAGAACAAGGGGACGTTCTTTCTATGGAAGAAACAGAAGAATACTTTGAGGAAGAAGCGCTTTCTCAGGAGCAGATAGAATTAGTATATCAATACTTAATGGAGCAGGGAGTGCGGGTAAAAGGATACGAGCCCGCCGGAGGGATCTTAAAGGAGTCCGGCGAGGAACGGGAGGCGCTTAACGCAGAAGAGCAGAAGTATCTGGATCATTATCTGGGAGAGATAGAGACGCTTGAGGAATCGGGCGAAGATAGACTTGCCCATTATCTGGGGGAAGTTGTAGAAGAGGCAAGGGAACTGCGGCGGGGAGAGGTGTTTCTGGGGGATCTGATACAGGAAGGAAACATGCGTCTTGTGGTTTCCATGGGAGAAAATCCCGAGAAATCAGAGGAGGAGATCCTTAAGGAAGTCCGCCAGTCCATGATAAGTCTGATCGAAATAAGCGGAGCGGCCAAACAGGGAGACAGACAGATGGTTCGGAAAGTATCCCAGCTGAAAAAAGCGGTGATCGAGATGGAAAAGGAAGAAGAGCGAAAGGTGACTCTCGAAGAAGCCGCGGAACGGCTGGGGATCACAAGACAGGAGGCGGAAGCGATCTGGAAGCTGACTGGAGAAGAGGAAAATTAGAGCGCAGACAGGAACGATGGAGAGGCATCGTTCCTGTCTTTATCTATAGGATGAGGTTTGGCGGATGAAAGGCATTGTCTGGAGGGAGTGTTTTTGTTATAGTTAAAGAACGGAGAAAAAAGAAAAAGGAGGCTGGCGGCATGATTTTATTTATTGAGTATCCGAAATGCAGCACTTGCCAGAAGGCGAAGAAATGGCTGGATGAACATCAGGTGGAGTATCAAGACCGTCATATCAAAGAAAATAATCCGACAGCAGAGGAACTGCGTCAATGGCACGAGATGAGCGGGCTGCCTTTGAAGAAGTTCTTTAATACCAGCGGGATGCTGTATAAGAGCATGGAGCTGAAGAACAAACTGCCGGAGATGACAGAGGAGGAGCAGTACGAGCTGCTTGGAACGGACGGGATGTTGGTAAAGCGCCCGCTGGTCATAGGCAAAGACTTTGTACTGACCGGTTTCCGCGAGAAGGAATGGGAGGAAAAGCTGGGTTTCCATCCTTGTGTTTTTTGAAAGGATGATATATAATAAGGAAAGCAAAAAAGCAGCCCAGCGCCGATGGCAGAGCAGATGCCGCGGCGGCGGAGAAATTGGAGGATTCGTTTTATGTTAGTATCAGCAAAAGATATGCTTGAAAAAGCGGTAGCAGGCCATTACGCAGTCGGCCATTTTAACATCAATAATCTGGAATGGACGAAGGCTATCCTTACGGCGGCGGAAGAGTGCAAATCTCCCGTTATCCTTGGAGTTTCTGAGGGAGCGGGAAAATATATGACTGGTTTTAAGACGGTGACTGAGATGGTAAAAGCAATGACAGACGAAATGGGGATCACAGTACCGGTTGCTCTCCATCTGGATCACGGAACTTATGAAGGATGCTATAAATGTATTGAGGCGGGGTTCTCATCCATTATGTTTGATGGGTCTAAGTATCCGATTGAAGAAAATGTGGCGAAAACGAAAGAACTGATCGCTGTCTGCAGAGAAAAGGGAATGTCTTTGGAAGCGGAAGTAGGGGCCATCGGCGGCGAGGAAGATGGAGTCGTTGGACAAGGCGAGTGCGCTGATCCGGAGGAATGTAAGATGATCGCGGATCTGGGTGTGGATATGCTTGCGGCAGGGATTGGAAATATCCATGGGAAATATCCCGCTAACTGGGCAGGATTAAGCTTTGAGACCCTGGATGCGATCCAGAAGCTGACCGGCAATCTTCCTCTGGTACTGCACGGGGGGACAGGAATCCCGGAAGATATGATCAAAAAGGCGATCAGCCTTGGCGTGGCTAAGATCAATGTGAATACAGAGTGCCAGCTTGCGTTTGCGGATGCGACGCGGAAATATGTGGAAGCGGGGAAAGACCTGGAAGGAAAAGGGTTCGATCCAAGGAAGCTTCTCAAACCAGGATGCGATGCGATCATCGCCACAGTAAAAGAGAAGATGGAACTGTTCGGCTCCGTCGGAAAAGCGTAAGAAAAAGGAAAATAAAGGCGTTCCGGCAGTTAAGTTGGAACGCCTTCCTTGTTTGAAATCAAGAAGAAAAAGAAAGGATAAACAAAGCATGGGAGAGGCATTTAATGTAGCTGATATTTTTGGGGAAGATGTATTTAATGATACAGTCATGCAGGAAAGACTTCCTAAGAAAGTATACCGGGATCTGAAACAGACAATAGAAGAAGGCAAGGAGTTAGATCTTGCGACAGCGGATGTGATCGCCCACGAGATGAAGGAATGGGCGATTGAAAAAGGCGCGACTCATTATACGCACTGGTTTCAGCCGCTGACCGGAGTGACCGCGGAAAAGCATGATTCCTTTATCTCAGCGCCGCTGGACAGCGGCAAGGTCCTGATGAGTTTCTCGGGAAAAGAGCTGATCAAGGGAGAACCGGATGCTTCTTCTTTCCCTTCGGGAGGATTAAGGGCAACCTTTGAGGCCAGAGGCTATACAGCGTGGGATTGTACCTCTCCGGCGTTTGTAAGACACGATGCCGCGGGGGCGACCCTGTGTATTCCAACCGCGTTTTGTTCTTATACAGGAGCGGCGCTGGATCAGAAAACGCCGCTTCTTCGTTCTATGGAAGCGATCGGTGAGCAGTCTCTCCGCCTGATCCGTCACTTTGGCAATACCACATCTAAGAAAGTCATTCCGCAGGTGGGGGCGGAGCAGGAGTATTTTCTGGTAGACGCTAAGAAGTTTATGGAGAGAAAGGACCTGATCTACACCGGAAGGACTTTGTTTGGCGCAATGCCGCCCAAAGGGCAGGAATTGGATGATCACTATTTTGGAACGATTCGGCAGAGGATTGCTGCTTTTATGCGGGACGTCAATATTGAATTGTGGAAAGTTGGAGTGACGGCTAAGACTCAGCATAATGAAGTGGCGCCGGCCCAGCATGAACTTGCGCCCATTTACGCAAAGGCAAATGTGGCGGTAGACCATAACCATTTGGTTATGCAGACGATGAAGCGGATCGCGGGACAGCACGGTATGAAGTGTCTGTTTCATGAGAAACCCTTTGCCGGAGTCAATGGTTCAGGAAAACACAATAACTGGTCTTTGACTACGGATGATGGAAAAAATCTTTTGGACCCCGGGAAGACTCCTCATGAAAATATCCAATTTCTGCTGGTTCTGACGTGTATTCTGAAAGCGGTAGACGAGCATGCTGATCTCTTAAGAGAGTCGGCTGCCGATCCGGGAAATGATCACAGACTGGGAGGAAACGAAGCGCCTCCGGCTATTATCTCTGTATTTTTAGGAGATCAATTGGAAGATGTGATCCAACAGCTTGTAAGTACGGGGGAAGCGACCCACAGCTTAAAAGGCGGCAAGCTGGAGACAGGCGTGAGCACCCTTCCGCAGCTTGCGAAAGATGCGACGGACCGCAATCGGACCTCGCCATTTGCCTTTACCGGAAACAAATTCGAATTCCGCATGGTGGGGGCCAGAGATTCTGTGGCAAGCCCTAATGTAGTCTTGAATACTATCGTTGCGGAAGCGTTTGCGGAAGCTTGTGATGTGCTGGATCAGGCAGAGGATTTTGAAATGGCGGTCCATGATCTGATCAAGCAGTACGCGATCGAACATCAGAAGATTATTTTTAACGGGAATGGCTATTCGGAAGAGTGGGTCAAGGAGGCTAAGAGAAGAGGTCTGTCAAATATCCGCTCTATGGTGGAGGCAATCCCTGCGCTTACTACAGAGAAGTCGGTCAAGATGTTTGAGCGATTTAAGGTGCTGACGAAAGCGGAATTGGAATCCAGAGCGGAGATTCGTTATGAGAATTATTCCAAGGCGATCAATATTGAGGCCAGGACAATGATCGATATGGCAAGCAAGCAGTTCCTTCCGGCATTTATCAAGTATACAAAGTCTTTGGCGGATACAGTCAATTCAGTGAGAGAAGCGGGCGCGGACGCGACGGTGCAGACGGAGATCCTGCAGGAGGTGACGAAACTTCTTGGAGAGACCAGAAACGCGTTGGAAGCACTGACGAAAGCGGCGGATGAGGCGCTGGAAAAGACGGAAGGAAAAGAGAGGGCAAGATTCTACTATTTTGAAGTGACTCCGGCAATGGAAGCCTTAAGGGCGCCGGTAGACCGGATGGAAATGATCATGGATAAAGAAGCGTGGCCCATGCCGTCTTATGGAGATCTTCTTTTTGAAGTATAAACCGACAGGAGGGACTAAATGACCAAAAAGGAGTTTTTGGAAAAATTAAAAGAGGCTCTTGGCAATGACTTGAGCGGCCCTGTGGTACAGGAACAGACCGTTTATTACAGGCGGTATATTGAAGATGAAGTCAGAAAAGGAAGAAGAGAAGAGGATGTGGTAGCCGAACTGGGCGATCCCTGGGCGATCGCCCGGACCATTATCGATTCTGTGGAAATGCAGGGAGGAACGGGAGGAAGCTACGCTTATGAGCCGGAAAGCAAGAGAAGCTATGACAGATATCAGGAAGAAGCCAATGTCCATGTGTTTGGAATTGATACCTGGTGGAAGAAGCTGCTTTTGATCTTGGGCGTTGTTGGGATTTTTCTCCTGGTGATCGCGGTCATTGGGGGAATCTTCAGTCTGCTGGTACCCATCCTTATTCCGTTGATCTTGATTTCGCTGATCTTTCGTCTGCTGGATCGGCGAAGATAGGAAAATAAAGGAAAAAGTAAAAGACCGATGGGGGAGCCATCGGTCTTTTGAGGGGAGTATAAATAATTAATAAGGGGTTGTAGAAAGTATCCTTCCTACAAACATAAGTATAATATAGGGAAATATAAAAAGCAAGATAAAATTTAAAAAAATCTTAATATATTTGAGATTCTATTTTTGTGAAAAAGATACATAAAAAAAATCCGCAGGGACATAATAACCTCGTAATCAAAAAGATTAGGAGGAATTCAAATGGCTAAGAATTATCATTCATCCAACAACAGCTCAAACACATTCGACCAGAATTCTAAGAGCAAAAACGGAGCAAAACAGAATGCCGGAACTCAGAATTCAATGAATAAGAATGCATCCGGACAGAATACGTCCAATAGAAATGGAGCGGGAACTGACAGCGAAAACAGCAAATACTAGATCATGCAGAGTCAAAAAGGCGGGGCATAAGAATATGTCCCCGCCTTTTTGCGCCGCGTAAAATCAGATTGACAAAGGCATAGAGGCGGGGCTAAGATAGAGAAAGGGACTGACCCCTGGAATGTACAGGAAATGGAGAGATTCGACGGATGACTGAGAAGATAGAATTGATCGCGCCGTGTCATTTTGGCCTGGAGGCCGTCCTGAAACGGGAAATTGGGGATCTGGGATATGAGATCACTGAGGTAGATGACGGAAGGGTGACCTTCCGCGGAGATATTACGGCGGTATGCCGCGCAAATTTGTTTCTGAGGACAGCGGAGAGGATATTGATAAAAGTGGGGAGCTTTCGCGCCGAGAGCTTTGAAGAGTTGTTTGAAGAGACCAGAAAACTGCCATGGGAAGCATATATCCCAAAGGATGGAAAATTCTGGGTGTCCAAAGCGGCATCGGTCAAGAGCAGGCTGTTTAGTCCATCGGATATTCAATCCATCATGAAGAAAGCTATGGTCAGAAGATTAGGAGACCATTATCATGTGGGATGGTTTCCGGAAGACGGCGCTTCTTATCCGGTTCGGGTTTTTTTGAAAAAGGACTGTGTGACGGTAGGGCTTGACACATCTGGGGTATCTCTCCATAAACGAGGATACCGGGAGGTGTCCGGAAAGGCGCCTATAACGGAGACGCTGGCGGCGGCCCTGATTCTTCTGACACCGTGGAAAAAAGACAGGATTCTGGTAGACCCTTTCTGCGGAAGCGGGACATTCTTGATTGAAGCGGCAATGATGGCGGCAGATATAGCGCCAGGTATGAACCGTTCGTTTACGGCGGAAGAGTGGACGAATTTTCTGCCTAAAAGAGGCTGGTACGACGGGGCTGATGAGGCGGCTTCCCGGATACATATACCGACAGGAATGGATATCCAGGGATATGATATTGACGGGTCTGTTATTAAAATCGCGAGGAGAAACGCGAAAGAGGCGGGAGTGGAAGAAATGATCCACTTCCAGGAGCGGGATGTGAGAAATTTAAGCCATCCCAAGAAATATGGCTTTATCATTACGAATCCGCCTTATGGAGAGCGGCTGGAGGAAAAAGAGGCGCTGCCTGACCTGTACCGGGCTTTTGGGGAAAGCTTCAGAGGACTGGATTCCTGGTCTGCTTATATGATCACATCCTATGAGGACGCGGAGCGTTATTTCGGCCGCAAGGCAGATAAAAACCGGAAGATCTACAACGGAATGCTGAAGACATATTTTTACCAGTTTCTGGGGCCAAAACCGCCCAGACGGACAGATAAGCAGCGGAAGGGAGAAGAACGGTAAAGATGAAGACGATTATTTTTGCTACGGGAAATGAACATAAAATGGTAGAGATCCGAATGATCTTGGATGGGCTTGGAGCCCGTATTTTGTCGCAGAAGGAAGCCGGAATCCAGGCGGATGTGGTGGAAGATGGCAGGACCTTTGAGGAAAACGCTCTGATCAAAGCAAGAGAGATCGCTAAAGAGGCCGCAAAGAATCCTGAATATCAGGATGCGGTAGTTTTGGCGGATGATTCGGGATTAGAGATCGACTATCTCAATAAAGAACCGGGAATTTACTCGGCCAGATATATGGGAGAAGATACTTCCTATGATATCAAGAATAACGCTTTGCTGGAAAGAATGAAGGGTGTGCCCAAGGAGCAGAGGACCGCGCGGTTCGTTTGCGCCATAGCGTCAGTATTTCCAGACGGAGAGGCTCAGGTAGTACGCGGCACGATGGAAGGACAGATTGGATATGAGATTGCCGGAGAAAATGGATTTGGATACGATCCGATATTTTTCCTGCCGGATTACGGGTGTACCAGCGCGCAGCTTGCTCCGGAGAAAAAGAATGAATTAAGTCACAGAGGAGAAGGACTTCGAAAGATGCGGAAGATCCTGCTCGAGAAATGGGATAATGAAAAGGGAATGAAAAATAGATGAAAATATTGATCGTAAGCGATACACACAAATCTCATGGGAACCTGGAAAAAGCGATCAGGGAATCGGCGCCTATTGATATGCTGATCCATCTTGGAGATGTGGAAGGCGGAGAGGATTACATCAGAGCGCTGGCGGATTGCCCCGCGCATATTTTGGGAGGAAACAACGACTTTTTCTCAGAGCTTCCAAGGGAAGAAGAGTTTTTTGTAGATGGACTTCATCTGTTTATTACCCATGGACATTATTATTATGTGGCTGTGGGGGAAGAAAATCTGAAAGAGGAAGCCAGAGGCCGGGGAGCGGATATTGTGATGTACGGCCATACCCATAAGCCTTCTTTTACAAAAGAAACAGATCTGATCACGCTCAATCCGGGGAGTATCGCATACCCAAGACAGGAGGGGAGAAAAGGGACCTATATGCTGATGGAAACGGATAAAAACGGGAAAGCAGAATTTACATTAAAGTATGTCTGAGACTGTTTGAGAAAGTTGATGAGAAAATTAAAAAAAGTTGTTGACAAGCAAGAAACCATGCTATATAATATGTCTTGTGTCACGGCGAATGACATACAGTGACAGGAATAAAATACGAACGGGGTGTGGCTCAGCTTGGCTAGAGCGCCTGGTTTGGGACCAGGAGGTCGCAGGTTCAAATCCTGTCACCCCGATATTCATGCGGGTGTAGTTCAATGGTAGAACACTAGCCTTCCAAGCTAGATACGTGGGTTCGATTCCCATCACCCGCTTTCTTAAAGCCCTGAAAAGGGAATTAAGAAGGCGTCGTTCCTGAAGAGAACGGGCTTGTGAGTCTGTAGCTCAGCTGGATAGAGCAACGGCCTTCTAAGCCGTAGGTCGAGGGTTCGAATCCCCCCAGGCTCGTTGGAACCACGACAATTGAATAATGTGGTACTTTGCCGGATCTGAAGGTCTGGCGGGTAATAGATATGGTGGGTATGGTGCAGTTGGTTAGCGCGCCAGATTGTGGTTCTGGATATCATGGGTTCGAGTCCCATTACCCACCCTCTTTTTTTATCCTTTTCCAGGAACCTGGCCTTGTGGCCGGGAAAGCAGTGGGCTATCGCCAAGCGGTAAGGCACAGGACTTTGACTCCTGCATTCGTTGGTTCGAATCCAACTAGCCCAGTTATAAGGGCGTGTAGCTCAGGTGGTAGAGCACTTGACTTTTAATCAAGTTGTCCGGGGTTCGAATCCCCGCACGCTCATGGAATGAGAGGGGCGGAAACCTAGTATTTGTACGGGTTTCCGCTATTTTTCTGTTTTCTTATACGGTGCTGTCTGGTGCCTGATTTTGCCGTTCAAAATGTTCCAATCGTGTTCCAATGTTCCATTTTTGTTCCATATCTTCCTTAAAAATTGATCGCGTCATTGACTGCCTCTGCCGCATTCTCCCGCTCCAGTATAATATGATTATATACCTCCAGGACCATCCTCTCTGTGTCTCCCATAAGCTGGGCGATTCTTCCGATCGATATCTTGGGAATCTGATAGCAGAGTTGCGTACAGTAATTGTGCCGGAACATGTGCCCGGTCAGGCCGGTGATCGGTTCGTCTGCGGCCTCATTCATCCGGCGCAGGATCCTGGCCCACATCTTGTCATAGCTGCTCTTGGTCACAGGCTGGCCGCTCGTTATCGTGAAGAGATAGGTCCTGTTTTTAGATTTCAGGCTTTGGACATATTCTTTCACGGCCGGAAAGACCAGATCCGGGATAGGTATGGTCCGGTACCCGTTTTCTGATTTTGGAATCTTAGTGATCGGGGTCCCCCGGACAAACTTGTGAGCCTTTGTTATGCTTACCTCCTGGGTGTCTATATGTATATCGAAAATTGTCAGCGCCAGAGCCTCCTCGCGCCTCAATCCGCAGCCATAGATCAGATAGACATAGATTTTATCCTGATCGTCAAAATCGGCCTTAAAAACGGCCCTGCGCTCGTTGTCAGTTAACGGCCGCTTTTCCGGGGCTGTATATTTCACTGGAGGAATAGACTGGAAGATGTCGGCCATAATGTTAGCGGGGTACAGGTGATCCGTCACGGCGGATTTCAGGATCTGTTTGAAGGTCATATAGATTTGCTGCTGGGTCCGTGTTTTTCCGTCTGCGTTGTTTAGGACCATCTGCAGATGGATCCGCTCAATGGACTGAAGCTGTATGCCTTCCAGGATAATCAGGTGCTTTTCGATCACGTTCTCATACATGGCCTGCGTGTTGGTTTCCGCCTGGTGCTTGTAGACCCGCTTCCATTCTCTCGCATAGTCCAAAAATGTTACATCCATCTTTCTGATCTGCCGACGCTCCCGGACTTGCTGCTCAAATTCCTGAACCTTCCGCTCCAGGTCTCGGCTGGATTTTTTCGATCGGATTGGTTTCCGGTGCTTTTTTCCAAGGTCGTCATAAGTCCCATCCCATACTCTGGCTGTAAAATATCCGTCTGAGCCTCGTGTGTACTTTGCTGTTGCCATGTCATCATCTCCCTTTTTTTGAAAATTGCATAATTGCATTTTTAGTTGCAATTTATGCGGAAAAGTTGCAATTTTGGGTATAAAAATAACAGCCAGCAGGAACGTGAGTTCCGCTTGCGCTGTCTCCCGGAAAATGATACAATACATATGACTCGTTGAAAAGCATTTCCTGATGTCCGGGAGGTGCACAGCCGCTCTGGTGTTGGTAGCGCCAGGGCGGTTTTTTAATAGACGGAAAAGCTGGTCACTTCTGGACTATCAGAAGTTCCAGATACTTTCGCTTCACAAGTTGCATCTGATTCAGCACCGTATTCATTGGTAATGGTGCATTCAGCTTTCAAAAACCAGGTTGTTTCATTTTCTGGTTGCTCTGCCAATTTCCCCATAATGTAGTGAAGCTCAAATCCATATGGATATTGAGACTTTCCATATTCATCTGTAGCCTGCCAAGCAGATGAGGCACTTAACGTTTCCTCCAATGTTTTTTTAATGGCGGAAGAGGCTTCATTTGAGGCAATATTTTCACTTGTATTCACAATTACTTCTACTGTCTTAGATTCAATATTGTGTGATTGCAATCCGGTCACAATCCATTTTCCCAGCTCGCTATCGCTATATACGGATAAATCTTCTGTTATTTCCAAACCGGAATCCTGATGAAAATATGTGGCTGTATACCCAAGATCATCCAATTTTGCTTTTGCCTCTGGAACAGTCAAATTTAAAACTTCATTTAACTGATCTGATTCAAGTTCTTCTGTTTTTTTGCATGACAAAGTGATTTCTGTTTCCGCTGTTTCTTCACTACCGGCTTCTGGTGTTTGCGTTACAACAGTCCAATTCGAAGAATCTAAAATTATAGAGCTTTCACCGGAAGAATCTGCAGATAGCGTGACAGTTGTAAACCCGGATTCTTTTAAAAGGTCGGAAGCTTCTTGAGCATTCATTCCCGTAACATCAGCTACCTTTATTTTCTCTTCTTCGCATGCTAATAGTCCTACGGATAATAGACATATTAAGACTGCTATAATTAAGGCTTTTTTCATAACTTTCCCTCCTCATTTGTACCTTACATTGAGAAATATATAATCCGCCTTGGCGGTTATACCTGCAATTTTCCTATCACCTTTCCCAGGCAAACGACATTGTCATCTTCCATGACAGGGATGTTAGGGTATTCTGGATTTCTGGAAATCAACTCTGTCTCACCTAATTCTTTTATAAAAGCCTCTCCATTTTTCACGAAAATCCCAACATCTCCAATGTTCATTTCCTTTCTCTGAGAAACTAGAGCGGCATCCCCATCATTAAAGTCTGGAGACATCGAATCCCCATTTACTCTAACTGCGTAATCCACATCATCATATTCCGGCCCGATTGGTATTGCCAACTGGTCTGCGGCTTCGTTACCAAGGATATAAATACCGCTTCCAGCGGAAGCGCTGTGTTGATAGGGGATGAACCTATTCAGCGAATTACTGGTCGAGGTGTATTCTATAATGTTCCGTGATTCTTCCCTATCATGAAGACGATTTAGGAGAGTAGTAACGGTCTCCTGGTCGTAGGGGGATAGACTGCGGTATTTTTTAATAATTTTTAATTCCTCGTATGTAATGCCAGAACTATTCTCTTGTGAAAATTCTTTCAGCATATCACATTCATAATATTCACATAGCTTTAGTAGCATGTCGCCGGACGGTTCGGACTTTCCTACTTCCCACGAACTGAATGTTGATTGTGGTATATCAAAGTGTTCATATACTTGTTTTTGAGAAAAACCGGCACGAAGGCGCAATTCTTTTAATTTTTTTGAAAATTCTTTGCTTGCCATATAAGCACCTCCTTTTAATTTCTATTATAACGAAACATTTTAACAAGTCAATAAAAATATTGAAAAATTCGTTAAGACATATTGACAAACGAATAAATCGATATTAATATATGATTATAACGAAATATTCGTTGTACGGGTCGCATTGGAGCGATGGTTTACGGTTACAGGAGAATTACTTCTCCAAAATGTAAGACGGAACAGGGTTGCTTACAAAATACGCGATTGAAACAATTCTGTATCCTTCTTTGAGAAGTTTTTTCACTTCTTCATATGAATCAGTGTGCTTCTTCGTGAGTATCACCTCCCTTCGAAGAGGTGATTTGCGACCCGTAAAAATATTATATCAGAAAGGAGTGATAAACGATATGTCCTTAGAGGATAACCTTGCCAAATATATAAAAGGAAAAGCAATCAATCTGTCGGACATGTCAAGACAGACAGGAATTTCTTATATGTCTTTGTACAACAGCCTGTTTAATGAAAATAGTGAAAGACAACTAAAAGCACGAGAACTTGTGGCAGTATGTATTTTCCTCGAAGTTGATCCGAGGGATTTTGTCGAGAAAACAGATGAGAAGGAGGTGAAAGAGAAGAGATGAAGTCAGAAAAATTCAACTCTATCCATATTGATTTGGAAAAAGGGATTTATAAAATTAACGGTGAGCCAGCGGACTTTATAACAGAACTGAAACTAGAGTGGAATCCAGAAGATGGATGGGCGCTCAACATATCTAAGGATAAGACATATTTGGCGCCCATTCAAAGGATTAAGGAATGAATTTAGAAATAAAATCAGTGACTTCTATTAATCCATTTTTAAAGCGGTTTTCCATGTAGATGATGCAATGTTCTGTGATTATGAAAGTTCCATCCAGATATGTTTTAACAAAGTTGGCTCTTTTTAATTCACCTATTGTATATAGATAGTCATCATGAAGCCAACCTGATAATTTAGATGTATTTTCCCTAAAATCTGGATGAAACGTATTTGCTTGACGCTTCGGAACGCCCCTCTTTCTACGATCGAGGTATTCTTTATAAGCGCAGCAAACGAGTAAATCCGCATCTTTTGTTAATTGCATAAATTCACCTCCCTGTAATGGGATTATACCACAGAAAGACTAACTATTAAAAGTCAAGTCTAAAATGAATATTTTAATGAAATAGGAGAAGGAGGTGGTGTGACGGTGAAATGTCCCAAATGCGGAGCAGAATCAAGAATCAAAGAAGACGATGTGTTTTGCTGTAAGTGCGGATATCCGTTAACGGCAAAAGCAAATGATGGCGACGATGCGGAATTAAAATCATTTTTCCTGGATGTGAGCTCCGGGGTAATGCTGATAAATGGTAAAGAAATAAATAATGTGACCGCATTCTCCTTGAATTTTAATGGAGGAAAATACGGTCTGTGTGTTACTCATGATGATCCATATAAAGCTATTGCCCCGTTAAGTATTGAAAAAGAAGTTTCATAGCGAGTTCAGGAAGCCAGTGATGCTTGGCCAATATATCACTGAACTTTGAGAGGAATCCCTTTTTTAAAGGAGCCTCATTTTCAATTAGTGCTTCGATGTATGTGACCATTTTTTCTGCTTCTGCTTTGTCCTCCGCCGAGATGTCTTGTGAGCGAATAAAAGACAAGGCTTCATTAACAGAGATTTCGTTGTTGATGGTTACGGCGCCGGAATTCCCAATAGCCGATCCAGTGACGGGAGCGTTGAAAATGTTAGTTTGAGCAGTGGGAGCTGTGACAGATTCAAGTTCTTTATAATGCATACCTTGGTGTGTGACATCCTGCACGAAACCGCCGCCTTTATAGCGTTTGATTCTCACATATCCTAAAGATTCCAGGTATTGCAAGGCTGAATCTACAGCGGAAAGTGATAATCCGGTATTTTCTGATATCACAATAAAATTCATCATGGATGATTCATAGTTTGGAAAAGCAGAAATTAAATAATCGAGAATGGTTTTAGATTCATTTGTAAGCAAGAAGTCACGTCCTTTCGTCATTTGATAGGAAAATTATACCAGATTTTTAGAGGAGGTGAAACGATGAAATATCCAAAACCAGTAATGCATAAGACTGAACTGCTTGACATGGGCTTTACCAGGACGTACCTGGATCGGGCCATTGCGGCACCAGGTCAGACATTCGCCTGGCCGATCAATCCGGCCAATAAGTCCAGTCCTGTGCTGTTTGATACAGAGGGGTTTGAACGCTGGAGACTGAAGGAGGTTGCCATGCGGGAGAGGGCGAGAAGGCAACAGAGAGGGGTGATGTAATGAAGAATAACCTAAAATTCGTAGAACCCATGAAGTTAAAACCCGGAACTGACTGGGAAAAACGACGGGAAATCCGGAGGAAAGAGCGGGAACTTGACCGCTGGTGGTGCAGGCTCTACCGAGCGTCACTGGCGCTGGAGATGGTCATAGCGGTCTTAGTGGTCTTGTGTATCGCACATTGCACGGGGCTGCTGCAGATGATGTGAGGAGTGGGAAAGATGAAGAGGTTAACAGTAAGCAGGATTGACGAGATCATCCGCACTCTCGAATCTACAGAGCATATAGATGACCAGACGCAATACCATAAAAATATGGCGATATCATACCTGAAGAATTATGCGGATCTGCTGGATGGGAAGGGGATTAAAAGTGTGAAAGTGAAAGAAGATGAGAAGAGTGGAAGAGGATAAGCAGAAGATCCTGGACTTGTTACTCCCAGCATTGCGGGAGACAAGAAACCTGCACGATCTGGATAACCTGGAATACTTTCCCCAGAACAGCCTGGTGTACGCCACATTTAAAAACGGATACATCAAGGTGGTTGATGTGGAGTGTGATTCTGGGACGGCTATGATCCAGGACGTGATCAGGGGGATCGTATAGGACGAGCGCCCTTACGAGGCGGCAACCTCGGGCGCTCTGGGATTTAATCAATATTATTGTAATCGAAAAAAGGAGAAATGTAAAGATGGCATACATAGGGATCGGGCCAGAGGAAGGGACCATCGCGGAAGAAGACCGGGCTTATGAGTATGCTCTGGAGAGATGTCTTCACGGCACGCCACAGGATCAGCAGGATTTCAAGGAACTGCTGATCGAGTGGTTCTATTCCGGGAACTGGATCAGGAAGGAGGACCATGGATAGGAAGGAGATCCTCTACATCATCCGTTGCTCTGACGGGACTATGAGATGTATCTATGGAACCTATGAAGCGGCGGTAGAAATGGCAGAGGAATATGTCAGGGGTACAGGCCTGACGTATGTGATCAGTTAAGGAGGCGCTATGGAGGTATATAAGATCTATGATTTCCCGGATGAATCTGCATGGCTGAAAGGCCGGATGAACGGGATCGGCGGGAGTGACGCCAGCGCTGTGATCGGCATGAATCCATACAAGAGTAACATCGATCTCTTCGAGGAGAAGATCGGCAGGCGGATCCCGGAGGACATCTCGGACAAGCCCTGCGTAGTCTATGGAAAGCTGGCAGAGGAGCCTATCCGAGCCCTGTTCCGGCTGGACTATCCAGAATACCAGGTAGAACATCATGAACATCGGATCCTGCAGAGTATCAAGTATCCGTTTATGCAGGCGTCCCTGGATGGGGAACTGGTGGACATGGATGGCCGCCGCGGGATCCTGGAGATCAAGACCACAAATATCCTGCAGTCCATGCAGCGGGAGAAGTGGAAGGACAGGATCCCGGACAACTATTATATCCAAGTGCTGCACTACCTGCTTGTGACAGGATATGAATTTGTGATACTCCGGGCGCATTTGAATACAGACTGGAACAGCGAGAAGCGGACCACAGTGAAACATTATTTCATTGAGCGGTCTGAGGTGCGGGAAGATCTGGATATGCTGCTCCGGGAGGAACAGAAGTTTTGGGAGTATGTGGAGAGCGGCAGGAAGCCGCCTCTCGTACTACCAGAAATATAAAAAAGAGAAGGAGGATTCTATGGAATTAAGGATCATCAGTCCCCAGGAAGGGGGATTCATAAAGGAAATCCAGTGGAACAAAGAAGAATTGAAAGCCTGGGTTGCCGAGAAAGTGAAGGATTATCGAGGATTGGTATTTACAGAGGCAACGATCCCGGACGCAAAGAAGGACCGGGCAGACCTCAACAAGCTGAAGAAGGCATTTGAGGACGAGCGGAAGCGGATCAAAAAGCTGTGTCTGGAGCCATACGAAGAGTTCGAGCGGCAGGAAAAGGAACTGATCGCCATGATCGATGAACCGCTCCAACTGATCGATTGTCAGATAAAAGAGGTGGAGGAGAAGCGAAAGGAAGAGAAACGCTTGCGAATCAAGGATCTGTTTTCAACGATCGGTTTTCAGGCATTTGTCTCTTTGGATATGATCTGGGATGAGAAATGGTTAAATGCAACGGTGTCTATGCCCAAGATCGAGGAACAGATGAAGAGCCGGATGTATCAGATTGGGGAAGATGTTTTCACAATCCGCAACCTTCCGGAATTCAGCTTTGAGGCTATGGAGGTCTATAAGAAGTCGTTGGATCTTACTAAGGCAATCCAGGAGGGACAGCGACTATCCGATATCCAGAAGCGAAAGGCAGCCTATGAGGAAGAGAGGCGCCGGAAAGAGGAAGCGGCGAAGCAGGGATCCGTTCACTCGGCGCAGGAACAGGAGGCGGTTCCCGCGGCACAGGAAGCCCAGTCGGAAGCGAAAGAAGCAGAGGATGATGTGGTATGTCTGGATTTCCGTGTATGGGGAACCAGGGACCAGATCATGGGTTTGAGACAGTACATGATTGGCAATAAGATTCGATTTGGAAAGGTGGAATAAGAAGATGGCAGTACAGAACAGTTTGGCAAAGAGTCAGCAAAGAATGGGACTTACGGCGTATCTGACGCAGGACGCTGTGAAGCGGCAGATCAACAGTGTAGTGGGTGGAAAGAATGGAACCCGGTTCATTTCTTCTATTGTGTCGGCTGTACAGACTACCCCAGCGCTTCAGGAGTGTACAAATCAGAGTATCTTATCAGCGGCGCTTCTGGGTGAGGCGCTGAATTTGTCACCATCCCCGCAACTGGGACAGTTCTATATGGTGCCTTTTGACAATAAAAAGAAAGGCGCCAAAGAAGCGCAGTTCCAGCTTGGGTATAAGGGGTATGTTCAGCTTGCAGAACGGTCTGGATATTATAAGAAACTGAACGTACTTGCAATCAGAGAAGGTGAATTGATCCGGTACGATCCTCTGAATGAAGAGATTGAGGTGGAATTGATCGAGGATGATGTTGTCCGGGAAGAAACCCCGGCCATGGGGTATTATGCCATGTTTGAGTACGAAAATGGATTCCGTAAGACTCTGTACTGGTCAAAAAAGAAAATGCTGGCCCATGCAGAGAAGTATTCCCAGGCGTTTAAGCGGAATGGCGGGGCAAAGTCCCTGGAACTATTGGAACAGGGGAAAATTCCAGAGAAAGAGATGTGGAAGTATTCCTCCTTCTGGTTCAAGGATTTCGATGGTATGGCCATGAAGACCATGCTCCGGCAGTTGATCAGTAAATGGGGAATCATGAGCATTGATCTTCAGACTGCGGTGGATAAGGATATGGCGGTGATCCACGAGGATGGGACAGTGGATTATGTAGAAAATGAATCGGTAGAGGATGATGTGGTGTCTGATCAGGACTTGAATGAGGTTCCTGACAATCATAATAATCCGCAGACAGAGCCGATACCACAGAAAGCGGAAAAACCGGACATTGAGTCAGAGTTTTTCAATAACTAATCTATTAGAGATAGAGCATTTCCTTTTTGGTTGATGTATCACATGTAACTTATCAATAACATTTAGCCCGCGCTGGATCAACTACAGTGCGGGCGGAAAGGAGAAACCTATGCGGTCAGTGACCTTTCAAGTCCCGGGAAAGCCCCAGGGAAAAGCCAGGGCCAGGACCTTCTACAGCCCGTCATCCGGCCGGCACATGTCTCACACGCCAGACCGGACCGTCCTGTATGAAAATCTGATCAAGGATCAATTCCTGAATCATGCGGACGGGTTCTATCTTGAGCGGGAGATCCCGGTGTCGCTGCGGATTGTAGCCAGGTTCCTGCCGCCAAAGAGCGCGGCAAAGAAAAAGCAGCAGCAGATGCTGGGAGGTGAGATCCTCCCGCTGAAGAAGCCGGACATGGACAATATCGTGAAGGTGGTGGCGGACGCTTTGAACGGCGTGGCATATCACGATGACACCCAGATCGTTCTGGTGTCCGCGAAGAAAGCCTATTCCGCGATGGAAGGGCTGGATATCACGGTTGAGGAATATTTAGGCGGGAGGTAGGTGAGGACATTGGCCAGACCAAAGAAGAGCGGCCTGTCATACTTCCCTCTGGACGTGGATTTCTTTGAAGATCCAAAGATAAAGATACTGAGAGCCCGATATGGGCGGGATGGTATCGTACTATACATCTACCTTCTCTGCAGAATCTATAAGCAGGGCTACTATATACAGGTGGATGATGATTTTGAGTATATCATATCTGATGACCTGAAAATGGATCAGAATAAGGCGAAGCAGGTCTTGAACTTCTTGCTGTCACGGTCACTGTTTGATAACACACTTTTTCAGTCGGACAAGGTCTTGACCTCTGCCGGAATACAGAGGAGATTTCAGCTGGCGGTAAAAGAGCGGGCAAAGAAAAATCCGATCGAAGTCGGGCGGTTCTGGCTTTTGAAAAAAGAAGAAACGGAACCTTTTATTAAATGCACCGTTTTTGGTGGTTTTTCCGGGAAAAACGAGAGTAATTCCGGGAAAAACGAGAGTAATTCACCGGAACAATCCCTAAAGAAAAGTAAAGTAAATAATATATATAATACTGCGTTTCCGCCAGAACTTGAGAAAGCCTTCCAGATGTACCTCCTTGTGCGTAAAAGTAATTACGGGGAGATCCTGCCGGAGCAGATCCAGGCATTGAGGGAAGATCTCCTGCAGTTGTCCACAGACGAAAAAGAACAGCTTGCTATCGTAAAGAAAGCCACAGCAGGAGGATGGAAGAGTTTTTACAAGTTGAAAAAGGAGCAAGCAAAGGACAAGCAGAATGGGAAGAAGAAAGGATTTGATAATTTCCAAGGTCGGGACTATGACATGGCAGATCTGGAGAGAAGATTAATAAAAAGGGGTGATATGTCATGATATCGACAGATCAGATTGAGATTTATGGTTTTGAATCCCTGGAGGATTTTGAACGATTCCGGCTGCGATGGATAATGGTCTGTTCAAAGATCAACCGCAACGGAAAAAATGCTGGCCGTTCGGAAGTAGCAGAGCGGCGGGCAAAGATATTAAAGATTATTTTGTAAAAACGGAAAGGAGGCGGGAGCCCCGGCCGGGAAAAGATATCTGGCTTCCTTTCGACATGGATTATTTAGAGTTTTTAAAAACAAAGATAGAGATTGCGCCGGAGAGTGGATTTGATGTAGATCCGGATGTGATCAATCCAGCGTTAAAGCCACACCAGCGGGACGCTGTGGCCTGGGCGTTAAAGGGTGGAAGGCGGGCTCTGTTTGAATCTTTTGGACTTGGCAAAACGATCCAGGAACTAGAGTTTTGCCGATTGGCCGCAGGACATGAAAAGAGACGAGCATTGATCGTTCTTCCTTTGGGTGTGAAACAGGAATTTTTGAGGGACGCCGCACAGCTTTTGAAGTATAGAGAAACATGGCCAGGATATAGGGATCCAGAATATTGTCGGACCATGGACGAGGTGAGGAAGTCGAAAAGCCAGATTGTGTTGACAAATTATGAACGGGTCCGGGATGGAGATATCGATCCGTCATATTTTGGGGCAACGTCCTTAGATGAAGCAAGTGTACTGAGATCCTTTGGGAGTAAGACATATCAGACATTTCTGGACAAGTTCAAGGGGGTGCCCTATAAGCTGGTGGCGACGGCAACACCGTCTCCAAACCGATATAAGGAGCTGATCCATTACGCAGGATATCTGGAGATCATGGACACCGGACAGGCGCTGACCAGGTTTTTCCAAAGGGACAGCACAAAAGCTAATAACCTGACACTCTACCCCAATATGGAAGATGAGTTCTGGCTGTGGGTGAGCTCCTGGGCGTTGTTCATCACAAAGCCGTCAGACCTGGATCCGGCTTATTCAGACGATGGATACGTGTTGCCGCCTTTGGATGTGAGATGGCACGAGATTCCAATCCACTATGGAGACGCGACAGAAAAAGATGGTCAGATGACGCTCTTTACAGACGCTGCCGCTGGACTAAAACAGGCGGCGGAAGTGAAGCGGAATACGATCGATATCCGGGTACAGAAGTTGAAAGAAATCGTGGAGGCGTATCCTGAAGAGCATTTTGTCTTATGGCATGACCAGGAAGCGGAACGCCACGCAATCAAGAAGGCGCTTCCTGAGGTCGTGGATATTTATGGATCTCAGGATTATGACATCCGTGAACAACGGGTGATCGATTTCTCAGAAGGAAGGACCAGGCTGTTTGCAACGAAGAAATCCTTGTCTGGATCTGGCTGCAACTTTCAACGGTATTGCCATCGGGAGATTTTCGTTGGGATTGACTATGAGTTCAATGATTTTATCCAGGCTGTGCACCGGTGCTACCGCTTCCTACAGGATAAACCGGTGATCATCGACATTATCTATATGGAGAATGAGCGGAAGATCAAGGAAGAACTGATCCGGAAATGGAAGGACCACGATCACATGATTGAGAAGATGATTGAGATTGTGAAGAAATATGGTCTTTCTTCCGCCGGGAAAGAGCAGGGACTGAAACGAAAGATGGGAGTGAAAACGGTGAGAGTAGAAGGCAAACACTATATGGCGGTACATGATGACTGTGTGGAAGAAGCAAGGAGGATGAAAGGCAATTCTGTTGGGCTGATCCATACTTCAATCCCGTTTGGGAACCATTATGAGTATAGTGCCAATTACAATGACTTTGGTCATAACCAGGATACGGAACGATTTTTTGAGCAGATGGATTTCCTGACACCGGAACTCTTTCGAGTACTGGAGCCCGGAAGGGTGGCGGCAATCCATGTGAAGGACCGGGTGCTGTTTGGAAATACCACGGGGACGGGAATGCCGACTGTGGAACCATTCCATGCGATGTGCATTAAGCACTATATGAAACATGGATTTCAATATTTTGGAATGATCACCGTGGTGACTGATGTGGTCCGGGAAAACAACCAGACCTATCGCCTTGGCTGGACGGAGCAGTGCAAGGATGGTTCCAAGATGGGAGTTGGGTGTCCGGAATATATTCTTCTCTTCCGGAAGCTGCCTTCAGATCGGTCAAACGCCTATGCGGATGATCCGGTGAAAAAGACTAAAGACGAGTATACACGGGCACAGTGGCAGATTGACGCGCATGGGTACTGGAGAAGCTCAGGTGATCGCCTTGTCAGTAAAGAGGAACTGAAAGAGATTTCTGTGGATAACCTGCAGGCAGTCTATCGGAAATACAGCCGCGGAACTGTCTATGATTATGATGAACATGTGAGACTGGCAGAAGAATTAGATCAGAACGGGAAACTTCCAGCCACTTTCATGGTTGTGGCGCCGGGATCCTGGAATCAGATGGAAGTTTGGGACGATATCAACCGTATGCGGACGTTGAACACAACGCAGAGCCGGAGAAGACAGCAGATGCACGTTTGCCCGTTGCAGCTTGATATTGTAGAACGTATCATCAATAGGTATTCCAATGAGGGGGATGTGGTACTGGATCCGTTTGGCGGGCTTATGACAGTACCGATGACCGCGGTGAAAATGAACCGGTATGGATATGGGATCGAACTGAATCCAGACTATTTCCGGGATGGAGTTGGATATTTAAAAGAGGCTGAGGATGAACGGGAAACGCCGACGTTGTTTGATTTTATGTAGAGTGAATGACAAATAAAAATCATGGGGTGAGTATACAGAAGCAAAGAAATAAGCGGTAGACCGTCCGCCAAGACTAATATCTACCGCTTCCACCTGAGGACATTATACCATAGCGGTCCTTGGGAGACAAGGAGGGAAAAGCTATGTATACACAGAAAGAGATATTACGGGACACTATATTGACCGGAATGAAACCATACCTTGATGCCGCAGTGCTGGATATCCTAAACCAGGTAGTCGTGCAGGCATTGTTTGATGTGGAGGTTACAGAGAGCCAAACGCTTCCGGCTACTAGGAATAATACCAATGAGCATATCCTGCAGTTATATATGACCAAAAAGGCTCCAAAGCTGAGCCCTAAAACCGTTAATTATTATCTACTGACTATCCGGCGATTTTCCGACTATGTGGATAAGTCTCTGCTGGACGTGACTGATATGGATGTGGAGTGTTACCTACAGGCCTATGCTCGCAAGGGAAATCAGGCCAGCACGGTCAATAATGAGAGACGTAACTTGTCCGCATTTTACACCTGGGCACGCAAAAGCCATCTGGTCAATGATAACCCAGTGGACGGAGTAGAGCCTTACAAAACGATAGACAAACCTATTGAATATATGGAGGACTGGGAGATGGAGGCTATGCGGGACGCCTGTAAGCTGGAAAAATCCAGTAAGGTTACTGAGATTAAGGAGTATAGGGAATGCTTGCGAGACCGGGCGCTGATTGAGTTTTTACGAAGCACGGCCGTTAGGGTATCAGAGTGTGCGTCTGTGGATATCCGGGATATCGATTGGCAGACTGGAGAGTTAGTGGTGTACGGTCAAAAGACCAGGAGCTATCGGACCGTCTGCTTGGACGATGCAGCCCGGTATCACGTCCGCAAGTACATAGATAGCAGGAGAGACAACGATCCGGCGCTATTTGCGTCACTTAAGGCCCCACATAATCGCCTGACTAAATCAGGGATTGAGAGTGCGATCAAGGCAGTGGCAATCCGGGCAGGCCTCAAACGCCGAGTGTACCCGCACCTATTTCGTAAGACCACAGCGACCAATATGACGCGGCGGGGGTGCCCTAGGGAGCTGATCGCACTGTATCTTGGACATAAAAACGGCAACACGCGGACGCTTAACGCTCATTACGCTGCTACTGACCAGGGACAAGTATTGGCTGCATTCCGACAGTATGGAGCTGCGGCTTAGGAAGGAGAAAATATGTATTAGAAGGAGGACAATCATGAAAAAGAAATCACCAGAACAGGAACTAGAAGGATTGCGCGCCTATATCCGTAAGGAAATCGAATGCTGGGAATATATCAACAAGAATGGGTGCAATGATCCTTTCTGGCCGGATGGAACCAATATGAATTTGACGCGGAACCATATTATATACGCAAAGAACCAAATATTAGAAATCTGCGAGGTGAACAAATTACCAATACCGGAAGAGATGTATCTACCAACCCCGCCGGAAGTAAATGATTACTACATGGCAAACCTGAAGCAGCGGGAACGGGTGAAACGGATTGACAATCCAGAAAAAATCACAACGAAGCGGACGAAATACGATCGAGAACAAATGTCATTATTTTAGGAGTGCGGAGTATTGCAACTAATAGCGACTAATTGCAAATGATTGCAACTAATTGCAACTAAATTTTGATTTAACGGAGGGACAAGGTTGATGTGAGAAAAAAACTAAAAGTGTGTTGGCTATCAGCGGGGGTGTCATCGTTTGTGGCAGGGTATTTGGCAAAAGAAGTGGATGAATATATCTACATTGACATTGATAATCAACACCCGGATAGCATGAGGTTTATTAAGGACTGTGAAAAAGCTTTGGAAAGACCGATAAAAATACTCAGATCTCCATATCGAAGTGTAGAGAATGTGATTAAACAATTTCGATATATTAACGGTGCCTACGGCGCGAAATGCACACAAATCCTGAAAAAGCGTGTGCGAAAAGAATGGGAAGATGCACATAAGGATTATGAGATTATATATGTCTGGGGATTTGATGTCGGAGAAAAGGGCCGTGCAGAACGCCTGAATGAATCTATGTCAGAGTTTGAGCATGAATACCCGTTGATAGAGAGAAATCTGACCAAACAAGACGCACATGCGATTCTGGACAGGCTGGGAATCAAGAGGCCGGTTATGTACGATCTTGGGTACCAGAACAATAATTGTATTGGATGCGTCAAGGGTGGAATGGGTTACTGGAACAAGATCAGGCAAGACTTCCCGGAAGTGTTTGACCGGATGGCGAAATTGGAAAGAGAAGTAGGGCACTCATGCATTAGAGGTGTCTTCCTGGATGAACTTTCCCCGGAACGAGGGCGAATAGAAGATGAGATTATGCAGGAGTGCGGAATTATGTGCTATTTAGCATTAAACTGATATTTAGGGCGTGACTGAAGGTGTGGTCACAGTAACTAGCGGTGTGGAGAGACCACTGCATAAGCGGGGTACGGGGCGATGTTGCAGAACAAACGAAGGGATGAATGACGATGAAAGAATTAACAGTAAAAGAATTAAGGGAAGCGCTGAAGGGCGTACCAGATGATCTGCCGGTACGCTTAAGTAGTGACACAGGGGTAGATCAGGGAGAGGGAGATATCATTATTGAGTCGGCGAACCGAGTAAAATGCGGTGATATGGAGTACTTTGATATCTATGCAAATGACATTGTTGACGATGAAGAAGACTGCGAGAGCCTTCCAGATGATGAGTTTGATAGGCTTATGGGACTTCTGGGAGAGCGGGGAGAATGACATGCAGGAATTAACATCAAAAGAAATAAATGAAATGAAGCACTGTATAGGGTTGGATTATAAAAAACCATACAAAAGACATGGAAAGGAATTTTACAAACCGTACAGAAACCGCTATGCAACATATGTCTACGATGAGGTTTGGAATGGATTAGTTGGAAAGGGGTTTTCAAAGCATGAAAGTGTAGATGAAAAACAAAGGACAGTGTTTTATTTGACCAGAAAAGGACTTGACGCTCTGGGAGACGTGATTGGTGTACATATCTATGATGAGGAGGACTGACATGCAGGAATTAGAGAAGATTCTGGAAGAGATAGATCAAAGGATTGAAAAGGCTGAGAAAATCATTGTTGATCATCCGAGTGACAAATTGGACGAAATAGCAAATGATACGGCTGAAGCGTTTATTGAGGCATATAAAGAGTGTCAGGATATCATCCACAAGCACCTATCTCGTGAAAACGACTCTGAAATCACGAGATTGTCACGAGATAATGACGGATGGATTCCGGTGGAGGAACGGTTGCCGGAAACGAATGAGGATGGACTGAGCGAAGATGTGCTGGTTAGTTTTTCTGATTCGCATAGTAGATGTATAGGATTTTATGATTTTAATAAAAAGCGCTGGTATGTACATGAATCATGCCCGTATATTGGCAGACTGATCGCATGGCGCCCTCTTCCAGAGCCATACCGCCCGGAAAGGAATCGGCCATGACGGTCCGTGATCTGATTGACCGCCTGCTGGTTGAGATTCAATCCGGCGAGCTGAAAGGTTCTGACCCGGTGCCGGCGGACCTCCTGGCGGATAGTGTGCTGGAGAGATACGGAGTGGCTGAGTACATAGCGGAGAAATACGGGATAGGGGAGGTTGGTAAGCATGGGGACTGATTGGAGCCCAGAGGGATATGCCTTATGTGCGGCCAAGGTGGTAGAGCAGGCGGCCCAGGACTACCGGAGGGCGCTGCGGCGGCTGTACCATCATCCAGAAGACGTAGCGGCGCAATCCGGGAAAGAAGAGTGCGAGAGGTTTTTCCGGCGGGATATAGGGATGTACTCCAATCTAGATGGGGAATCTATCATCCGTGAGATCCAAAAGCGGGTGAAAGGAGAGATGAAGCGATGAATAGAGCGATATTGAACAGGTACAAGCCAAACAAAAAAGAGTTGGCATTACTTGATCGGCAACTGAATCGACTGTACGGACGACTGGAGGAAGTCGAGGAAGTATCCGGGAAGGTATCAAAATCCTCGGATGACTGGCCGTACATAGAGGAGTATGTTACTGTCAGGATGGCAGAGCCGAAGGCCGCCGCGAAGATTAAGGACAAGATCAGGGTCAAGGAATCCAGGAGGCAGACGGTTATGTGTGAGGTTTTGGAGGTAGAGGGCTTCATCGAGAGCCTGCCGGAGGGGATTGAGAGGCAGATCCTAGAGATGGTCTACCTGGAAGGGATGAGCCAGGGAGAAGTTGGAGAGATATTGAACCTTGAAAGAAGCGGAATATCCAAAAAGATAAGTGGCTGCCTAAAAGATTCACAGCATTCACACTTTTAGTGTGCTATACTTATACTGAGAAAAGTGGATGACGTAGAGAACCCTCCTTTTTTCTCTCTAATGACATATAGACATACACGGTAAAAGACGCCTACCAGTTAGGGCGTCTTTTTCGTTGTATAAATCAGCCCAGAATGAAGGTGGTGACGTGCCAAGAGCAAGAAGTCCGAAACGGGATGAGGCTATGCGGATATGGCTTTCATCAAACGGACAAAAGAAACTGAAGGACATAGCTGCGGAGATGGGGGTGTCAGAAACCCAGATCCGCAAGTGGAAAAACCAAGATAAATGGAATGGTAACGTTACCAAACTGGCGAAAGGTAACGTTACCAAACGGAAACGCGGCGGGCAGCCAGGTAACAAGAACGCTGTCGGCCACGGCGCACCGCAGGGGAATCAGAACGCCACGAAGCACGGGCTATTCTCCCGGTATCTTCCAGAAGATACCAGGGAGCTTTTTTATTCCCTGGATTCCGCTGATCCGCTTGATCTTCTGTGGGATCAGATCAAGCTTGCTTATACGGCCATTATCCGGGCACAGCAGATCATGCACGTCCGGGACCGGAAGGACAAGACTATTGAGAAGGTCGAAGAAAAAGACGGTAATGTGATCGGGGAGCGATGGGAGGTACAGCAGGCTTGGGACAAGCAGGCTTCCTTCCTGCAGGCGCAGGCCAAGGCCCAGAGAGAGTTGACCAGCATGATCCGGCAGTACGAAGAGTTGCTGCATAAGAACTGGAAATTGGCGACAAAAGAGCAGAAAGCCAGAATCGCACAGTTAAAAGCCCAAACACAGAAAATCACGGGAGAGGGGCTTGAAGTAGAAGATATGTCGGAAATCGAGGCGGAGATCTATGAAGCAGATCAGGAAAAAGAAAACGCTTAATTATGTGTTTTCTGAAAAGCATAAAGATTATATCCGGGCCTGTCGTGATTGCGAATTCAATGTGGCGGAAGGAGCTGTCCGGGCTGGGAAGACGGTAGACAATGTTTTTGCATTTGCTCAAGAATTGAAAACGACACCTGACAGAATCCACCTTGCGACAGGATCCACAGTTGGAAATGCCAAGCTAAACATTGGTGTCTGTAATGGACTTGGTCTGGAGAATATATTCAGGGGACAATGCCACTGGGGGAAATTTAAGGATAATGAGGCTCTGTTTGTGAGAGGGCCTGATACCGGATGGCGACAGAGGATTATCATATTTGCGGGCGGGGCAAAAGAAGACAGCTATAAACGTATCCGAGGAAACTCTTATGGTATGTGGATCGCTACTGAAATAAGCCTCCATCATGATAAAACGATCAAGGAGGCCAATAATCGTCTGCTGGCGGCACGGCGATTAAAGATATTTTGGGACCTAAATCCTGATAACCCGAAACATCCAATATACACAGATTACATAGACAAGTACAGGGATATGGCCGCCGCGGGCAACTTCCCTGGGGGCTACAACTATATGCACTGTACGATCTATGATAATAAAACTATCACTGCTGAGCGCCTGAAGCGGATAGAGAGCAGATATGACAAAAACAGTATCTGGTATATGCGGGATATCAAGGGTATGCGTGTTGTGGCGAGTGGCCTTATCTACCGTAGATTTGCGGATGACGTTAGCACCCAGCAATATACATTCCGTCTGGCGGATAAGCCCAAAGATATCATGGAGATTATCCTTGGGATAGACTTTGGCGGCTCGGCTTCCGGCCATTCTTTTTCCGCGACCGCTATTACCAGAGGGTATAGATTTGTTGTTGCTTTAGCGACTGAGATGATCCCCTGTAAGGATAAAAGCGGTAATCAGATAGAGATTGATCCAGAACTGTTGGGTAATATGTTTTGTGATTTTGCGCAGCGGATATTAAGCATATACGGCTTTGTTACAACCGTATACGCGGATTCTGCGGAGCAGACGTTGATCGCCGGGATCCGAAGCAGTCTTAGAAAGCACGGATTGGGATGGATCAGGGTGGAAAATGCGCTCAAGACGGAGATCAATGACCGGATAAATGCACTTGCTATCTTAATGGCGCAGAGAAGATTTTTCTATGTGGAAAATCAATGCAACAGTCTGGAAACAGCGCTGTGCACGGCTGTATGGGATCCAGATGAGATTACGAAAAATGTCAGGTTGGATGATGGAACGAGCGATATAGACAGCCTGGACAGTTTTGAGTATACATTTGAGCGGCGGATCAGCCAGCTCATCAAATATGGATAGGTGAGGCAAATGAGATATACGAAAATGTATGAGGCGATCGCAAAGATCCTAAAAACTGAAGAGCAGATATCTTTTGTGATGTCAGATATCATGGCTAAGCGTATCGAGCTATGGTCTATGCTTTTCCAAGATAAGGAACCTTGGCTCAGTGATACGGTAAAAAGTTTGAATCTCCCCGCCTCTATTGCTGGAGAGATTGCAAGGCTTGTGACCCTTGAGATGGACACTAAAGTGGAGGGAAGCGCAAGAGCGGCGTATATAGATAAAGTCTACCAAAAGACAGTTAAAAAATTGAGGATCTATGTAGAATTTGCCTGTGCAAAAGGAGGTCTTATCCTAAAGCCATATGTGACAGACTCTGGGATGTGTACAGAATTTATACAGGCAGACAGTTTTTTTCCTCTTTCCTTTGATGACGATGACAATATAACACGCTGCGTCTTTCTGGACCAGTTTCGAGATGGGAATTCCATCTATACAAGGATTGAATATCATAAGCTTGATGGAGGATTTCTGACGATCAGGAATAGGGCTTTTGTATCTATGACAGATGGAGTTTTAGGATCGGAGATACCACTTCATATCGTACCCAAATGGGGCGGGCTTGAGAGCCAGATGATATTTGAAAATGTTCAGAAACTGCCGGTTGGATATTTTAAGGTCCCGATGGCGAATCAGGAAGACAATACCAGCCCCCTGGGGGTGTCCTGCTATAGTCGAGGGGTTGGTCTCATTAAAGAGGCCGATGAAAGATATTCTCAGATTAGCTGGGAATACAAAGGGAAAGAGGTCGCGGTACACATAGCGGAGAGCCTGCTATCCAGAAATCCCCAAACCCAAGAACTTGAGTATCCAGATGGAAAGAAACGGTTATATCGTGAGCTGGATTATAACTCTGGAGCTGTAGATAAACCGCTGTTAGATGTGTTTTCTCCAGATATTCGCGATCAGTCCCTGTTTAATGGACTGAACCAGCAGTTGAGGCGAGTAGAGTTTGCGTGTAATCTGGCTTATGGGACATTGTCAGATCCAAACAATACGGACAAAACAGCGGAAGAGATACGGGCCAGCAAGCAAAGATCCTATTCCTTCGTGGAATCCTGTCAGAGTGCGTTACAGGACGCTCTGGACGATTATATCACAGCCATTGATTTCTGGGCTACAATATATAACTTGGCGCCATTCGGGAACTATCACACATCCTACAAATGGGATGATTCTCTTGTGGTGGATACAGAGAAAGAACGCCAAACAGATCGAGCGGATGTTGCAATGGGGGCAATGCAGTTATGGGAATACCGAGCAAAGCACTATGATGAAGACGATGAGACTGCCAAACGAATGGTGGCGCAACCGGCCGATCTGATTGAAGAGTAGGTGATATCGAATGATGAGCCAAGGAGAGATCGAGGCGCTGACCATTACAATGGAGCAGGCTGCGGCAAAGTTGGAGCGAGACATCATGCTGGATATCGTCCGCAGGATCAAAGCCAATGCCGGAATGACATCTACGGCAGAGTATCAGATCAACCGCCTGCGGCAACTTGATCTATCAGATGCCTATATACAGGAGCAGATCCAGACATATCTCAAAGTGTCCAACGATGAAATGGAGCGGATTTTTAATAATGTCGTCGAAAATCAATATGAGAAGTTTAATGGCATCTATGAATCCACTGGAATATCTCAAAAACCCTTTGGAGATCACGTGGCAATTCAGACGGTGATTTCCTCTGCGCTTGCCCAGACGGATGAAACATTCAAGAATATCTCTCAGAGCATGGGTTTTTCTGTCAAGAAGGGCGGGAAAACGGAGTTTCTTCCGGTGGCTGAATATTACCAGCAGACATTGGACAATGCCATTCTTGGGATAGCAACAGGGGCTTTTGATTACAACTCTGCACTGAACAGAGTGGTTAAGCAGATGACTATGAGCGGCCTTAGGACTATTGATTATGCCTCTGGGAGATCCTATCGGATAGAATCCGCTTCCAGGACGGCCCTCATGACAGGATTTTCCCAGATTACTGGCTATATGAATGAGCAGGTAGCCGCAGAGTTGGGGACAGATAATTATGAGGTGTCCTACCACATGGGCGCCAGGCCAACCCATCAATGGTGGCAGGGAAGGGTGTACAGCTACCAAGAGCTGATCTATACTTGTGGACTTGGCACTGTCACAGGATTGTGCGGGATCAACTGCTATCACTGGTATGAGCCCTTCATCCGTGGCGTATCGGCCAGAAATTATACAGATAAAGAACTGGACGCAATGATCCGGGAAGAGAATCGCCCAAAATCTTACCAGGGAAAGGAATATACCACTTACACGGCCCTTCAGAAGCAGAGAAAGATGGAGCTCCTAATGCGAAAGCAACGCCAGGACATTATGCTGTTGAAAGAAGGAGGTGGAAGCTCCCTTGATATTCTGGCGGCACAGGCCAGATATAGGTACACGATGAATGACTATGTATCATTCTCCAAGGCCATGAACCTACCACAGCAGATGGAAAGGGTGTATATGGATGGGCTTGGAAAGGTAGGAAGGAGCGGAACGATTCCAAGGCCAAAACGCAGAGAGAAAAATACGGGGGCTTTTTCTGTACTTGAAGTTCCTATGCAAAAAAGAACCGTTGACCGTATTGCTAAGAAATATGGAATAACTATATCCGATTTGCAGATAAAAATACAAAGAGACGAGGAACACTTGCGGCGTCCGATGATGGGATGTGCTGATTATGATAATATCGGAAGGATTGACTTGTTTCCCAATTCTTTCAAAAATGAGGAAGCGCTGATCAGGACACTGATACATGAGCGATGTCATGTGCTGCAGCTTAGAAAATATGGCAAGAAATATACGCAGGAGCATATCAATAAGATGGAGGAAGTTGCATACAAGTTCGAAGATTTCTGGTATAATATAGTCAGAAAGAGGGTGCAGCCATGAAGTGGTTAGAAAATTTAGACAATATTGTAAAAGAAAAAAAGCCGGGGAAATGTCCACATTGCGGAAGTGAAGATACAGACTATAGTTGCACGATAGTCATACCGGAAAAGAGATTGGGGCATATGACAATCTGGTGCAACGACTGTATGAGAGGATATCACATATCACGGATGGAAGTTCCAGAAGGATTTAAAACAGGTGGGAAAATCCCGGAGGGTTTGAAATACTAATACCGCTCATTCTTTGGATTGGGTGGTATTTTTATACTCTTTTTAGGAGGTGATTAAGGATGATCGAAAAGACATATTGCGGGAAAGAAACGGAAGTTACTCTTACGAAATATGAATTAGAGTGCATGCTTGATGAAGCAAAAAATCTCGGACGCTGTGAGGTAGCTAAGGAAAACCAAAAATTAAAGGAGGTATTAAGGGTTGTGGGTGAATTGATAAAAATTGTAACAGATGAATAGAGAGGCGGTGATCCGATATCTCCCTTAAGGCGCAGGGTTATGCGTCTTATTTTTATGCCCTGCCATATGGCTCTAAACTGGACAAATTGGCAGCTATGCCGGAAATAGCGACTCTGTGGGTGGATGGTTACACACCGAAAATAACCGAATGCAGAGAGAAAGGATAACGATGATTTTAAAGACAGAAACCTTGAAAGAAAAAGGTATGACGCAGGAGCAGATTGATTTTGTGATGGCGGAAGTGGGGAAAGAAATTAATTCCATTACCGCCGAGCGAGACACCTATAAATCCCAATTGGAGACAGCACAGGCCTCTCTGAAAGCTATGGAAGGAATTGACGCTGCTGGATTGCAACAGAGCGTGAAAGACCTGCAGACGAAATTATCTGGAAAAGACGCAGAGATTGAGAGAATCAAGTCTGATTATGCCTTTAATGATTGCCTGAAAGAAGCTGTCCGGAAATCAGGAGCAAAGAACAGTACGGCAGTCATGGCTCTGTTGGATTTGGAGACGCTGAAAAAGAGCAAGAACCAGACGGCAGATATCGAAGCAGCTTTAGAAGTCGTCAAGAAAGAAAACGACTATCTATTTGCAAGCGACAAGCCGGTGCCTAGGGTAGTCTCCACGACATCTGGAATTGATCAAACTGCGCAGACCAAAAAAGAACAGGCTAATGAAGCACTGAGAAGCCTGTTTGGAAGATCAGAATAGAAAGGAATGTAAATTATGGCAGTAAATATTGTAAATCGGGCGGATGTGGAAGCTCTCATCCGCGAACAAGTTGTATCTACAGTGTTCCAGGACGCGCCAAAGCAGTCTACATTTTTAGGGATGGCCAGGAAGCTCCCTAATATGACCAGCAAACAGACTCGAATCAGGGTACTTGATTTCCTCCCGACCGCTTATTGGGTCAATGGGGATACCGGAATGAAACAGACCACCAGGCAGGCTTGGGACAATGTGTTTTTGACCGCTGCAGAGTTGGCTGTGATTGTACCTATCCCGGAATCAGTTTTTGATGACGCGGAAATCGACATCATGGGTGAAATTACCCCTAGAGTAAATGAAGCCATTGGACAGCGAGTCGATGGAGCCGTTATTTTTGGTGACAACAGACCAGCAGAATGGGATGCAGATATTATCACTCGTGCAAGACAGGCGGGGAACAATGTTGCGCCGGCAGAGGGAAAAGACTGGTATGATCTGATCCTTGGGGAAGATGGCGTTTTTGCGAAGGTTGAAAATGATGGATACGGCGTAAATGGCGCTATTGCGGCTATGAATTTCAAGTCCAAGCTCCGTGGCTTGAGAGACGCAAATGGAGTTCCGATTTTCATGAGAACTATGCAGGAGTCCGCAAGATATACCTTGGATGGTGCTGAAATGGCTTTCCCAGAAAATGGAGGTTTCTTCTCGAATATCGCACAGCTTGTAGTAGGGGATTTCTCCCAGGCGGTGTATTCTATTCGTCAGGATATCACAGTTAAGATTTTGGATCAGGGCGTTATCCAGGATCCAGAAACGAAAGAAATCGTCTACAACCTGGCACAGCAGGACATGATCGCATTGCGTGTAGTCTTTCGTATGGGCTGGGCGCTTCCGAATCCTGCTACGCGAATGAACGAAGACAGAACCGGTTGTCCATTTGCGTACATTGAACCTGGAACGCCTGTAACAACTCAGACAGTTACTTTTACTGTGCAGGATAGCGAATCTACAGCGATTCAGGGCGCACGGGTAAGCGTAGATGGAGCAATTTTAACTACAGACGATTCTGGTCAGGCTGTATTTAACCTGCGCAAAGGATTTTACAAAGCTAAAGTTTCCGCGAAAGGCTATGTGTCCTCTACCCAGACTGTGACTGTTGACAATGCAGCAGTACCGCTTACCGTAAAGTTGGCTGAACAGGCGTGAAAGGGGGCTTAACGCATGGGAACGATTGAAGCTTTAAAAAAACTGGCCGTTGCAATTAAAGGCAGCGGCCAGATATCCGATATTTCTGGGGATAAAATCCCAGAAGTGATTGAAGAAATCCCAGAAGCTTACGAGGAATCTGGAGCTTCCAAAATGTCGCAAGCGGAACTGGTTCCTGAAGCTGTTGGCGATCAGGTATCAAAAGCAGAGTTTAAATCCCTGCTTGATTCCTTAAAAGCAGCCGGGATTATGAAATCATCATAAGGGGTAAAGTATTATATGTATGCGGATTATCAATATTATGTTACCGATTACCTCCTTGGCAGAGATCCAGAGATTACAGAAACTGATTTTCCATTCTTCGAACGTCTTGCCGAGAAGGAAGTCAATAACCGAACCTATGGGCGCATCGTAGCTGATCAGACGTTACTTACAGATGACGTGAAGAACTGTATCTGTGCCGTGACGGAGTTTTTGTGGGAGGCAAACAGTCTGGACAAAGACAATTTCGCGAATGGTGGGGGACAACTGGTATCTTATAGTAATGATGGAGATAGTGGGTCCTATGATCTTTCGCAGTCGGATTACTCTTCTTTAGCGGCAAGGCAGACTAAGATTAGTAGTCTTGTATCCTTCTATTTGAGCGGTACAGGGCTGCTCTACAGAGGGGTTGATTAAAAATGAATCCAAATTACATCCACACGATCACGATCTACAACCGTCTACAAGCCAATGATAATCCGGACAGCATGAAAGACACTTGGCAAAGGACGGTCCTGCATGATTGCTATTATAAAAATGTGATAGGGCGTGTGGAATCTGATAAGACTGCGAAGATGGCCAATGTATATACGGCCAGAATCCCGGAATCAGAAAACTATCGTCCCTATCACGAGTGGGCGGAGCAAGAAGACCGGTCAGGTCTTTTTACGGCAAGCCTTGGGGATATCGTGGTAAAAGGAGAGTGCCAGGAAGAGATTACCGGAAAGTCGCCGTATACAGCAACGGAACTCCTGAAGCGATATAAACCAGACGCCTTTGTGGTGACAGCAGTCTCTGATAATACGTCCCACAAGATGGCTAAGCATTATAGGGTAGGTGGATAGATAGTATGAAAACAGAAGTGAAATGGAATAAGCCAATCCCAACGATCGTCAATGGGGCGACAGGCGGGAACCGGACCCTGCTCTTTATGGCCCAGGAGGCAAGACGGCTAATGCAGCCATACGTCCCGGCCAGAAACATGGTGTTGTCCCGAAATGTAAGGACCTACGTGGAAGGCGACCACGGAGTTGTGCACTATCTATCTCCTTATGCCCGTTTCCAGTATGAAGGATTTCTGATGGTTTCGAGGCTCACTGGCAGCCCTTGGGCAGCGAAAGGGGAGAGTAAAGTGGTCACGGGGATAAGGCTGAATCACAGCGGGGCCAGACATCCCTTGGCTACATCGGAATGGGATAAGGCCATGAAGACCGCAAGGATGGATGATTACCTTCAGGCTGTGCAGAACTATGTGAGGGGGCGCGGACGATGACAAAGCATGACGCTATGGTGGTCTATGTGACGCCGAAAGTGGAGGAGCTGGCCGGCCGTCTTTTGAACTTTAATGTTTCATCGGACCAGGAAGGAGATATATCCTTTTTGACTAATTACTCCGCAAAAGTCCGGCGGAAATATATCCGTGTTGGGGCTGAGAAAGAGTATGGATTTACGATCGTGATCACGAAGTATTTTTCTGACGGCACGGACGATCTGAATATTGGGGCGATGAATTTCGCTCAGGAATTTATGGATTGGATTGATGAGCAGGATCGGAAGAAAAGCTATCCTGATTTTGGCGATAAATGCCAAGTAAAGAAAATAGAAAACTTACAAAACATGCCGAACCTTGCCACAGTAGACTGGGAAAATATGCTTGCTCAGTACATGCTGCAGTGCAGGGTTATTTATTTTGAAAAGGAGATGTGAGATATGAAATTAAGCGAATTGATGGCAAAGCATACACCGGATCCAGAATATGAAGGATGGGTGACAAATGATGATTACGTGTTGGCGATTGACACAGATCCGGGCGCATCGGAAGCGACTACAGAAGCTAATTTTGCTGTGGTAGAAATGGGCATTTCAGGTTTGGATTCGCAGATGAACCCTGTTACGCAGGATAAGCAGTATATCCGCGCTGGGCAGAGTACAACAAAAACTGGAACGCAGAGAACCTTTACTTTGTCTGGTGACAGGTATGTTGGGGACGAGGCACAGGACTATATCCTGTCCCATGCGATGAAGTATGGAACTGGAAATAGCGTGGTAACCAACTATGTATACTTTAATATCTTAACAGGAAAAGGAGAAAAGGGACAGTGTTCGATCATTGTAAATTCTGACGGGTCTGGAAACGCAGGAGAATCGTCCGCGGTAGACGTGGAATTTCGTAAAATCGGGGCCAATCCAACAGAATATACATACTCGGCGGCTTGAACTGAGCCTGTGGCAGGACCACAAATCACTGAAACAGATGTTGTAGATGATAAGGAGGAGATTGACAATGAAATTGATAACAGTGAAGCTCCAGGGGAAGGAAGTACAGGCAGATCTGCTGAATCCGAAAGTAACGAAGCGATTTGAGGATGGATTTGACGAAGTCCTTGAAAAATTTAAAGCTTCTACGGGAGATGAATCGATATCGGGATCTGAAGGAATCCGAATGCAATGCCAGGCTGTGATCGATTACGTGACAGACATCTTTGGCGAAGATGGGGCCAAAGAGGTATTTGGGGATAAAACAGATCTCCTTACTTGCTTGGATGTGTTGAAAGAAATGCAGGAACTGTATCCTTCCCAGGTTAATCCTCTGGTACGGGAAAAGAGCAATGCACTGAAAAGAAAACTGTCCGGGAAGCCAGAGGCTGGTGAAGCGTAATGCATTTTAACCTGTTATCAGAAGCCCTCCCGGAAAGTGTGACTATCGGCGGAAAGAATTATCCAATCCGATGGGATTTCCGGGTGGGAATCCAGGTGGAGGCGATTGTCCGAAGTGAGAAATCGGACATTGATAAATACGAGGAAATCCTCCGGCTGTATTACCCAACAATCCCCTCTGACCTACAGGCGGCAATGGATCGAGCTATGTGGTTTTACCGCTGCGGAGAGGATAAAGACCCAGAAGAGAAAGACCGGGGGCGGTATATGCGCCGCAGCTCGAAAGGGCCGGCTTGGGTATTTACCCAGGACGCGCCATACATCTATGCCGCATTTAAGGAGCAGTATGGGATGGATTTGACAACGATAGAATCCTTGCACTGGTGGAAGTTTATGGCATTGTTTGAATCGCTGGGAGACGGAACGAAGATGAGTAAGATTATGTATTACCGACAAGCGAACACAGCAGGAATGTCAAAGGCTCATCGGGCATTTATTAATGAGATGAAAAAGCATTTCCAGATCCGGGATTCCGGGAAGAAAATGACGCTGGAACAGAGAAACCAGCGTTGGATGAAGTATATCGAAGATAGATATGCACAGAGGAAGGCATGACGGGGTGTGTTCCCGTCCCTCTGTGGATATGGAGCAATTAGGGCATCGCGAAAGGCGGTGCTCTTTTTGCGTCATAACGGACAGGAGTGTGACGCATGGCAAGCGACGGAACAATAAAAATCACTACAGAACTTGATAATCAAAAAGCAGAGCAGGCCCTATCAAAGTTTGGGAGCATTGTAAAAAAGGGCGTTGCCGCTATCGGAATCGCTAAAATCACCTCTGAAGTGGCGCAATTGGGAGCTTATGTTGCCCAGACCGGGATCCAGTTTGAATCCGCCTTTGCTGGTGTTCAGAAGACGGTAGACGCTACCGATGAAGAATTGGCTGGCTTCCGGGAAGGAATCAGGGATATGGCGAAGGATATTCCGCAGACAGCCTCCGAGATTGCTGGAGTTGCGGAAGCGGCTGGACAATTAGGTATTAAAAATGAAAATCTCTTGGATTTTACCCGGACCATGTCTGATCTGGGTGTGGCCACAAATATGTCAGCGACAGAAGCGGCGACATCCCTTGCGAGGCTTGCAAATATCACGCAAATGCCGCAGGAAAATTTTGGCCGCCTTGGGTCTACGATCGTTGCTCTTGGCAATAATCTAGCCACGACAGAGAGCGAGATCACGGAAATGGGACTAAGGCTTGCCGGTGCTGGGAGCCAGGTCGGAATGACAGAAGATCAGATCCTGGGCCTGGCCGGAGCGATCTCTTCCGTCGGCATCGAGGCGGACGCTGGAGGATCTGCGGTGTCCACGGTAATGACCAAAATGCAGTTGGCCGTAGAACAGGGCGGAGAATCATTGGAGCAGTTTGCAAACGTGGCAGGCATGTCGGCAGAGGAATTCCAGCAAGCGTTCCGAGAAGACGCCGCCCAGGCACTTGTGGCGTTTGTAGAAGGTCTTGGGACAATGGAATCCAGGGGCCAGAGTGCGATCGCCACATTGTCCGATATGGAGATCACGGAGATCCGGCAAAGGGACGCTCTTCTGCGTCTGGCGGGGGCCGGAGATACGCTGTCTGAAGCTCTGGGGATTGCCTCTCAAGCATGGGACGAAAATAACGCCCTTACCAATGAGGCAGAACAGAGATATCAGACACTGGAAAGCCAGCTTCAGATCCTGAAAAACAATGTAGATGATTTTGCGATCAGCCTCTATGACGGGATCCGAGACCCTATGGCTGAGGTGGTCACGGAATCTATTGGCTATGTACAGCGTCTGCATGACGCATTTAATGCGGGCGGGGTCACTACGGTGGCGTCTGAAATGGGCGCAGTTATGAATGATGTTGCTGACGATATCGCCGGGACCAGCCAGGCAGCCGCTGGACTGGTGACTCCGCTGAAAGATGTGGCAAATGCAGGAGGCAATCTGGCTAAATCAGTTCTTCCAGTGCTGGGAGACGGAGCGAAGTTTACGGCTGAGAATTTTGACGCGATTCTTCCGGTATTAACGGGAGTGGTTGCTGGGTACAAACTATACAATACTATAGGCCAGAAGACGGCCACTGTACTTAAAGCCAGTACCGCAGCGACAGCGGCGTTGAATAAAATGGAAAAGGCCAATTCCCTACAACTGGTAACACTTAATGGGGGATTGACTGTAAGGCAAACGCTTCTTGGCGTATATAATGGCCAGATCACTGCCACAACCGCAGCAACAGGATTATGGACCAAAGCCCAGACTGCGCTAAATAAGGCGATGAATGCCAACCCAATCGGGGTGGCAGTGGCAGGGGCAACAGCCCTGATTGCAGTTGGGACAGCGATCAAAAATGTTGTGACCCGTGAGACTGAGGCAGAACGGGAACACTCCCAGGCGCTGAAGGAATCCGCTGAGGCAGCTACCGAGAATCGGAAAGCGGCTGAGGAAAGAAAACAGGCTTATGAGGAACTGGTAGAATCCCAAAACACCCAGGCGGCGGGAGATGTCGCACAGCTTGATCGATTGAAAGGCTTAAACGATGAGCTAAATTCGATCGTGGACGCAAATGGCCGGGTAAAGGCTGGAGAAGAGGACAGAGCTGCTTTCATCACCTCGCAGTTATCCAGCGCCCTTGGCGTGGAAATCTCCATGACCGATGGCGTGATCAGCAATTACCAGGAGCTCCAGGGAGAGATTCAAAGCCTGATCCAGCAGAAACGGGTTGAGGCTGTCATGTCTGCACAGCAGGCCAAGTATGAGGAGGCTGTGGCGAACCAGATGCAGGTTGCGGCGGAAGCCTCCGCTAATCTGACGGCCATGAAGCAGGCTGAGAACGATGTGAAGCGGGAAAGCGCAGAACTGTCTCAATTAGAGGAAGAATATAATCAGGCGGTACTTGACGGAAACAAAAAACAAGTTAGTGTCTTGGGCGAAAAGATTAAGCGCCAGGAAGAAGACGTTGAGAAAGCCAAAGAAGCCTACGAAGAAAATAAGAAGGCTTACGAAGGAAATACGGAACTGTTGGCGCAGTATTCCAATGATATCGACATGTACACCGCTCTCGCGGAAGCGGCGGCTACAGGGAACGCGGAAGCGATCGAGGCGGCGATCAGCCAGATAACGGCTGGTATTAAAACGGCCAGCAATGCCACCAGCGAAGAGCTTCAGCAACAGGTAGTCAATGTCTCCAACATGGAGAACCTGATCCGTCAGGAAGTGGAAAAGGGAACACCTGGATTTACCCAGGCCATGTTAACCCAGGCGCAAGATGCCACGACGGCCGCATTGGAAGAATTTGCGAAGGCCGCTCCTCAGACGGCCGCGGAGTTGGCGAAAGTGCCACCAGAGGCAGTGGCCGCATTGGTGGCCGGTGATATGCGAGGCCAGCTTTCCGCCGAGGCCAGCGGAGCCGTGGATGGAATGCTGGAGCAGTTTGATGGACTGGACGCGGAAACGCAAGAGGCGTTTGCGCAGGCGATCTACGGCGCCCTGGAAGGCCTGGAGGGGTTCGAGGATCTGAAAGACCCCGCAGAAGAAGGGGTGGAAGCGTTTCTTGAAACTCTCAGAACCGCATTGGATGAGCACTCTCCATCCAAAAAGACGGAGGAAATCTTCCGGCTTGCGATGGAAGGAGCTGCGCAGGGAATTGAAAGCGGGAAAGAAGGCGTCCTAACGAAAGGTGGGGAACTCATTTCCGCGTTTCTGGCATTGTTTTCCGGCGGCGAAGAAGGCGGGGCCCTTGGCGGAAAGCTGCAGGGCATTGGCTCCACTGTAATGAGTATGTTTGGGATTGGCGTGTCCTCCCAAACGGAGAATTCCCAGGCTGCGGGGAAAGCCAACGCTGACGCCGCAAACGCAGGAGCCGGATCTGTGGACCCAACCGGGACTGGTAGCAAATTTGGCGGCCAGTACAACTCCGGAGTTTCCGGGATGTCTGGAGCGGCAAGAGGTGTGGGTAGTGTCCTTGGAAGCAATGCAAACGCAGGTGCTGGATCTGTGACAGGAACAGGAGCCGGCGGAAAGTTTGGTTCTCAGTACGCCTCTGGAGTTGGCGGGAAAAGCGGAGAAGCACGGTTGAAAGGTGAAGCTCTTGGTGACAGCGCGGAAGCAGGAGCAGATACCGCAGATGGAAGCAGTGCTGGATCAAATTTTGGATCAGGATTTGTAAAAGGGATTGGGGACTGGATCAGCGATGCTGCAAGCAAGGCTGCGGAACTGGCAAGCAGTGCACTGGACGCGGCGAAAAGGAAACTTGGTATTAAGTCCCCGTCAAGGGAGGCGCGAAAGGTTGGCCATTGGTTTGACCAAGGCCTTGCCGGCGGAATCGAGGATGAAAAGAGTGCGGTCGAGAAAGCGTCTCAAGATGTTTCTCAGGCGGCTCTGGATAACCTGAAAGGGCTTGATATCGAGGCCGCGATGGCTGATGTGTACTTTTCCGTGGACGCGAATCAGGCGAAAGTGGCTGATAATATCGTGAGTGCGGTAGGGGCAAGGGAAGCGCTTGCCTGGAAGGACAGGGAGAAGAATCTTACCGTGTCCCTATCCGATGAGGACATAAAGAAACTGGCAAGAGAATTTGCGGCGATTGTTTCTACGTCTATCGCAAACGAGATGGACGGAATGGGAATCTATGCGAAGAACCGAGAGTTTGCGCGCGTGGTGAGGGAGGTTGTAGGACAGTGAAAGACATATACTATGTGAATAACCGTGGTGTAAAGTTGGACTTGCTGAAGACTCCCTATCTTTTGCAGACTGCAGAATTATTTGACTATGAGTGGAAATATGAAAGTGTTGAATCATCCGCTGTGTCGGGACGGATTACAAGTTTTGCGAAGGAGATCACAGAGAGGCCTTTCACGTTGAGTATTTTGAATTATTCCCGCGAATCATATGAAGCGGCCATCAATCGATTTTTTGAAACCGTAGAATACGACGTGCTAAACAAAACGCCTGGCAAGCTGTATATAGGAAATCAGTATCAGCGCTGCTATTTTATCGCATCTGAAAAGACAGGATGGGAATATGATATCGAACTTTTGGATGTTGACGGCACTTACGTCGCAGAACGCCCGTTTTGGATCACGGAACAGAATTATACCTTTAATCCCAGCTCTGGGGAGCCTATGGGAGAATATCTTGATTTCCTGTTTGATGTTCCCTTTGATCTTACGGGAGACGCGGCAGGGATTGGAAATATCCAGATAGATCACTATGCCACTTGTAACTTTTTGCTGACTGTCTATGGTCCGTGCACCAACCCAAGAATCTCGATTGGTGGAAACATCTATGAAATTGAGACAAAACTCGACACTGGAGAATACCTACAAATTGATTCCCTGGCTGGAACGGCGATACGAACAAAAGTCGGAGGTCAGAGGGTCAACGAATTAAATAACCGGGCCAAGGAATACGAGTTGTTTTCCCTGATTCAACCCGGATACAATGTCGTGTCTTGGGATGGTAGTTTTGGGTTTGACCTTGTGATCTATATAGAGAGGAGTGAGCCGGAGTGGTAACCATGATGATGACTGACTCGAATGGCAGAGATGTGGGGTCTCTTGACTATAGCATATCTCTTGATATGGACCTTGGCGATACCAACGATTTTGAATTTGAAGTTGATCAGTCTATTTGGGACTCAGAACAAATGGGGTATGGCTGCCGGCTATATATACCAGAAACAGAGTACGGAGGGATTATCGGGGATATAGAGGTAGTCACTAAAACCGCAACGGCCACATTGACGGGAGATACCTGGCGGGGAATGCTTACCAAGAAGATCATCGAGCCGCCCTCCGGGCAAGACCATAAGACAGTATCTGGAGAGCTTAATACTGTTTTAAAAAGTCTGATTGAGCCTGAATTTTCTGGATTATTTGTCGTTTCGCAAGAGGATACTGGTGTTGAGGTGTCCAATTTTCAGTTCGATCGGTTTTGCACTCTTTTGTCCGGCCTGGAAGACATGCTGGCCAGCGTCGGTTATCGGCTGGACATACGCTATAAAAGCGGAGACGCCGGAGAGGCTGGATGGGTGGAAATCCAGGCCGTCGAGGCTGAGAATTACTCAGAAACCATAGAATACAACCGGGACAATAGGATCAATTACGATGCCAGGGACTACCGGCGTGGAATTAACCATCTAATCTGCGCAGGAACCGGAGAGGGCACGGATCGGACGGTATTACACTTATATGTGCAGTCAGACGGCAGTGTAGGATCTACGAAATATTATACCGGTCTGGAAGAACGTGTAGCTTTATACTCTTATACGTCACAGTCGGATGTGGAGCAGCTCAGGAAGGATGGGACAAAACGTCTCCAAGAACTGATGAACTACAAGCAATTTGAAATGTCTGTAGAGGATGTGGATTTGGAAATTGGGGATACGGTTTCTGGAAGGGATTTCACAACTGGTATCCTGGTGCAAAAACCGATTGTACAAAAAATCCTAAAAATTGAAAAAGGGAAAATCCAGGTTGAGTACAAACTGAAGGGAGATGATTAGATGGAACTGGTAACAGGATTTAAGGGAGAACCGCACATATCCGCAGAAAATTGGGCCGACCTGAATAGGGGGATTGTAGGAGAGGGATCTTATGTCCTTCCCGGCGGTGAAAAGTTCCGGGCCGAGTTGGTGACAAACAATTTGCTAAAGATATATGATGGCTGCGGAATAATGCAGGGACGACAGATAGTAATTCCAGCGGGCCAGTCGGATGAAATTACGATTGACAACGGGACCCAAGGCGAAAAGAGAATTGATCTTGTGGGGGTACGTTATGCAAAAGATGATTCTTCTAAAATAGAATCTACAGCTCCTTTTTATTTAAAGGGGACGCCGGCAGAAAGCGATCCAGTAGCCCCAGCATACACAGAAGGGGATATCCGGGCTGGAGATTTGACCGCAGACTGGCCGCTCTATGAGCTTGAATTAGATGGGCTTAATGTCGTATCGGTTACCCCTCTATTTGAAACATTGTTGACCGGTGCAGATGTGAAGGCGGAGCTTGAAGAGCTAAATGACAAATTGGACGAAAAGATTATTGTCCAAAGATATTCGAACAGAATTAATGTATCAAATGGGCAAAACTCATACACTGCTATCAATGTAAATATCCCTGATGGATATACAATAATAGGTATATCTGCATACGCACTTCACGCGACAACATTGTGCGGTGGAGGAGCGTACGACAGCAATAATAACCGGATTGTTATACCATTTTCTGCACATGATTCTGTCACTCCAGAAACGTTTTATGTGGATTTGACATTAATGGTGGAGTGATTATTTCCATCGGCCCATAGCCGTCCAGCAAGCGCTTGCGCCGGTAACAGGGTTCCCATCGTTTGTCCGAGCGTATATCGTAACATTGTACGTTCTTGGCTGGACAGACAAATCAAAAGTTATAACACTGCTTGCATACATAGATGTTGCTGTTACGATCGGCGTGTCGACAAATGGGATTGTAAAATCTTCCACGGCATATCCATTTCCGCCGGAACCAGAACTTGGAAAACTTGCCTGTCCCCATTGGATTAATGTTCCATTAGGAAGCTTAACGTAATCGTTTCCTTCCTCCGGCAATTTGTCATTTAGTGCTAAAAAATAAAAAAATTTTAATGAAAAGAAAGGAGAGTGATCTCTATGAAAATTATTTTTAACGATGCCACCGAGCTGCAAGTCCAGCAGGTGCAGCAGCATGGCGATTATCTTAGGATCCTTACAGTCTCTGCAACGCCGGATCAGCTCAGAGGAATTTTTGAAGACCAAGTAAAAACCGCAAATATGGTCGTGGAAGAACGTGGTCAGCGCGGAGAACCTCTGGATGGGTACACAACCTTTTACAGGACGGAAGAATACACGGGACAGATATATGGCGTAGTAATGTACAAGCCTGATCGAACCCCAGAGATACAGACGGAAAAGGCTCAAGCGGCGGTGCTAGTTGCCCAGATTCAGGCCCAGGAGCTGACGGACGAGCAGGCGATCACCGTCAAGGCAATCTATCCGCAGTGGTCAGAGATCATCGGGCAGACTGTAGCACTTGGGTACAAGTTCCTGTATGGAGACGTATTGTACAAGACAATTCAGGACAGCCTGCTGATCCAGGAACAGTACATTCCCGGAGAGGGGACTGAGAGCCTGTACACTGTGATCGATGAGACGCACGCCGGCACACAGGAAGATCCGATCCCTTACGGCGGCAATATGGCCCTTGAGAGCGGGAAGTACTACATCCAGGACGAGACGGTATATAAGTGTACGAGAGACACGGAGATCCCGGTGTACAATGCCCTGGCGGACCTGATCGGCATCTATGTTGAGGTAGCAGAGTAAGAAGGGAGGGGCCAATGGAAAACTACATAAGCCGGCAGGAACATGATGAGTTCGTAAAGCGCATGCAGGACGAGCACAAGCGGATCCACTATAGGATCACGGACACGGAAAAAAAGGTGGATAAGATCTATGATCTGACATCTTCCGTGGAGCGCCTGGCCACGTCTATCGAGTCGATGGCCAAGGAGCAGAAAGAGCAGGGCGAGCGGCTGGAAGAGCTGGAGGCGCGCGACGGGGAAACCTGGCGGAAAGTAAAATGGTACATTTTAACGCTGGCCATCGGAGCGGTGGCCGGAGCAGTGTTTACAATGATCGGTTTTTAAAAAAGGAGGTACTATTATGTTTGATTGGAGCACAAGGATCAAAAACAAAATGTTTTGGCTGGCCATTATCCCGGCGGTTCTGCTGGTGATCCAGACGGTGGCTGCAGTATTCGGGTACACGCTGGATCTGGGCGACCTTGGAAATAAACTGCTTGATGTGGTCAATGCGGTCTTTTCCGTGCTGGTGATCGCCGGGATCGTGGTAGACCCATCCACGCCTGGTGTTGGGGATAGTAATGCGGATAAATAATACTTAGCAGGGGGCGGGAGACTGCCCCTTTTTTTGTTTTGCGCCGGCGCAAGCCGGGGAAAGGAGAAGAGATATGGCGATAATGATCGGACACGCAAGCATAAGCGAAAAAGGGACCATCGAGGGGGCGAAAGGCGACAGCACCGGGAAAGAGGTCTGCACCAGGGCCTGGTACAGCAAGCCCTGGGGCTACATGGCAATACACCCAGATCCGGACGTCCGGGAGCGGCACGCCAAGGCGGTAGAGGCGGCCTGTGCGAACAATGCGATCGGGTACGGTCAGTCTGACAGGAATACCCTGAACGCCCAAGCGAAGAAGGTGGATTATGATTTATCCAGGATCAAAACGAAGTGTAACTGTGACTGCTCATCATTGCAAAACGTAGCTGCGGTGGCCGCCGGAGCGCAGGGAGTGACATACGGCAGCAATGGATGGACCACATCCTCCATGCGGGCAGCATTGGAAAAAGCCGGTTATAAGATCATCACGGCCAGCGCATACCTGAAGAGCTCTGCCTATTGCGTACGCGGGGCGATCTATGTCAAGGCCGGCTCTCACACGGTCTGCGGACTGAGTAACGGATCAAAGGCCAGCCAGACGCTGAAAAAGGCTGGGGCCTCCGGAAGCACCGCATCCGGTGCGGACGAGGCTCGGATCCTGAAGCGGGGGATGACCGGGGAGGATGTTAAGGACATGCAGCGGGATCTGATCGCGGCGGGGTATAGCTGCGGACCGGATGGGGCAGACGGAGATTTCGGCGCCAATACCGAGGCGGCGCTGAAGGAATTCCAGGCGGATCATGGCCTGGAGGTAGACGGCCAGTACGGGCCGCTCAGTAAGGCCAAGTTGGAGGGGGCCGGCGGGAGCACAGGCGGCAAGGCGGAAGCGGCAAAAAGTTTTGACAAGTCTCTGGCCGGGACATACACAGTAAATACTAAGACAGATCCGCTCACGCTGAGAGCTGGAGCTGGGACAAGCAAAAAGAGACTGACCAGTATGCCCAAGGGCGCAAGGGTACAGTGCTATGGTTATTATACTGATACTTCGTCCGGCCGGTGGCTATATGTGGTGTATGATGGAGTAACAGGATTTGCCTCCGGCGAGTACCTCAAAAAGCAGTAAAAAATAACCCCGGAGTTACGGCTCCGGGGTGTTTTAGGCCTCTGGAAGGATGTATATTTTTCCTTTTCGATTACGGCCCATAATTTTCCCTTGCCTCTTAATGAGTCTCTGAACCCTGTTGAATTGTTGGATAGTTATGATCCGGGGGTGAATTCCCTTATACAGTTCTCCGTGGAATAGGTTCCAGCCCGCATAGATAGGGCGGGTCAGTATCTTTTCGATGTGCCAGGCAGTCAGATATCCACCGCGTTTTCCACGTATGTCGAGCTGGTCGCAGATGTGCTCAAGTTCGATAAGGCTTTTCCTCGCTTCATAAGAATCGTATAGATAGCGGACTACTTTGGCTTCTGCGGCATTGATCTTGAGTGAATCCTTACTGTCCAGATCATAGCCAAGAATATAGCTGCAGGTCCGTTTTCCCTGTTTGGCGCGCTCTGCCATAGCGAGAATGACATTTTCGGCTATGACCTCACGCTCAAACTGCGCGACTGTCCCAAGCATGGATCGGATCATCCTTCCGGCCGGTGTCGTGCTGTCGAAAGCCTCAGAATAGCTGATCAGGGATACCCCTTTCTTATCGAGCAGATCACACGTGGCTGTAAGATCAGCAAGGTTGCGGGAAAATCGAGTGAGCTTCCAGACCAAGATTCCGTCAAACTTTCCAGCCATTGCGTCATTGATCAGAGATATCATTCCGGGCCGGTGGCAGATATCCTTGGCGCTTATGCCTTCATCCCGATAGATGTCATAGATCATATAATTTTTTGCCTTGCAGTAATCTGTGAGCAGCCGTTCTTGCGCGGCGAGAGAGTGCCCATCCATGGCCTGTTCGATTGTGCTCACTCGTATGTAGAGGGCTAATATTTTCAGATACTTCATGGGCGTCACCTACTTTCTTCTGTCCTCTGCATTTTCCGGGCTTGGAACCGGCTTCGGCTGCATTACAGCGCCGGATCGTGTCCGGCTTAATCGTCATAACATTCAATGTTTACGATTTTCCTGTTTCCTTTTCTTTTTCTGAATATTTCAATCGCCTTTTCTTTGTTCTCGGCCTTTATGTATAGCTCTGTTATAACAACATTGAACCAATACACAAACCTATATGTCTTCATATCTTTTCCTTTCTCCCGGCTTTACCCGGCCGGGGCGGGATGAATCTAACAGAGTGTAGATAACTCAAACACTTCTTTTACGGTTACCGTTTTAGGTGCGGCGAGCCTGAGAGCATTCTGGGCAAACACCTTTTTACTTTTAATCTGTCCTAAGTGCGGATATGCTTCAACGTATTTTCTTCTGATTTCCTGGTATCTGTTTTCTTTCATTTCGTTTTCCTCCGTTCCTTTGATGATTATATGATACACCTAAAATAATGTATTTTCAATTAGCAAATACACCGAAAATAAAGCAACAAAATATAGGGCTAATTGTGCATTATTTATAATGTAAATAATCTTGAAAATGATTTATTAATAATGTATAATAGTAAATAATAGAATGGAGGTATTGGAATGTTTGTCTATAAATTTGACGTGCTGGAAGCACTTAAAGAAAGTGGATATAATACGACAAAGTTGCGTAAAGATAAGTTGTTGGGAGAAAATGCGATCCAATCTTTACGCCGTGGAGAAATGGTCGGGATTATTGCGCTTGAAAAGATTTGCAGATTATTAGATATGCAACCCGGAAACATTATAAAATATGTAGAAAACGATGATGAAAAACATTAAAAATAATGTAAAAATCTATTGACAATACACTGAAAATAATGTAATATATAATTGTCCAAAGGGAACAGAGGACAATAACCCGGAAGGGAGAAAGGAGAAAAAATGGAAGCTATGAACATGAGCGAGACGGCGAGACTGATAATCGGGCTCCGGGCTGCCGGATGGGACGAAAAATCAATTAACGATTTTATTCTCTACATCGAGACCGGCGAAGATCAGTACAAGCCAAAAGAAAAGGCTGACTAAACAGCCAGCCAAAACACACAAAAGGGGCGGACGATAACCGCCCCGCATAAAAATAATACCATAAAAGCGATAATAAATCAAACAGGGGTTGAATCCTCTGTTTTTTGGATTAAATTAAATCTATGTCCTCTGGGTCTGCCAAAAGTCCTTGTAATTTGTCATTTAGTTTCTTCCTATATAATAGGTTGACAGTTTGCGAAAACGGAAATATCATATAAAAAAGAAGTTCCATTATTGTTCCATAATTTTTGGGGAAACCCTCTAGTTATAAGGTTTTATGCGGTGCTGAATCCTTGACTTTTAATCAAGTTGTCCGGGGTTCGAATCCCCGCACGCTCATGGAAAACAGCGGAAATTCAAGTGAAGAAAGAATTTCCGCTGTTTTTTGCTTTTCCTTTTTGAATTTATTAATTTTCGAAGGGCTGACGCATGTGGGGAAATGCGCTAGTCCTTTTTTTCATGTAATTTAAGCGCGATTTTCTCAAGAGTCTCCCAGTCTTTTTCGTTCAATTCAGAAAGCATTTTTACGAATCTTTTTTTAAAAGAGTCATCAACACTTTTCAGTACAGAACCCGCCCAACTCATTAATTTGGCTTCCTTATCCATTTCTATAAACATTTCTCCTTCTCCGGTACGGAGCCATATTTCGTTGACATTAAATGCTTTGCATATGGATGAGATGACAGCGTCCAGCGGAGTACGGGCGCCGGATTCATAACCGGCGACAGAACCTTGTTTTACGCCTATGCGTTCGCCGAATTCTGTCTGGTTTAAGTTGAGTTCTTTGCGAAGCTTTTTTATTCGGTCTTTCAAGATCAGCACCTCTCTTTCTGAAAATGAGTGTAGCATATAAAATATTGCGATGCAATATTAACAAATGTAAAACTATTGACAGAAATATCGTAGATATAATATAATATTGCAAAGATATAAACTGACTGGAGGTGAGAGAAATTGATAAAAGATAGTGAAAAGAAAATTCTTGAAAAATTTGAAAAGATAATTCCAGATATGACTGATTTAGAAAGGGAAAAATTATTAAATTTTGGTGAACGGATCCTTCATAAAGAGTCAGAACAGAAAAAGGAAAACGCTGACGAAAAAAAGGTGGTATAAAAATAGAAAATGCAGCGACAAATTCAAAAGATCTGTTGCTGCATTGATAAATTGTTTACAAAGCTTAAAACGAAAGGAAATGCTAAGAGCTTATCAGGTGGTCAAGACTCCATTTTTTTACGTGTGTAATGAATTGTCTTACGATAGGAGAAAGCGTGTAATTTTCCTTATATGAAATGCTTATTTTTCTGCGGAAACTGGTATTAATTGGACGATGCTGCACTTGGAAAGGGAGACGTTTGAAAAATAGTTCCGGACATACGCTGATTCCCAGATTGCTTTCTACCATAGCGATAGTGGCATAGTCATCAACCACATGATACTGTATATCCAATTTTATATTACGTTCTTCGAAAAAGCGCCTGATGATAGGGTCCTTTCCTTCGTTTACCAGAATAAATGGATATTCAGCCAAATCAGAGGGATATATAGTATCCAGAGCGCCTAAAGGGTGTTCGTTGGGATAGATGGCGAACAGCCGGTCTTCAAATATAAGGATATTCTGGATCCCGCGAGTAGAGGGAGTGATTGTAAATCCGCAGTCTATGGTTCCTTGTAAAATAGAATCTGCAATTTGAGCATAATTTTCGTGCAGGATTTCAAATTGGATGTTTGGGTGTTCCTGCTTAAAAGAATTGATGATCTGAGGAAGCCAGTTAACCGCAATACTGGTGAAAGTGCCAATCCTTATCACACCACATTCTAAATTATTGATTTCAGCCACTTTATTTTCGAATTCCCGGTAAGAATTCATAACATTTCTTATGTAGGGAAGCAGCATTTCTCCCTCATGTGTTAATTCAACGCCAGAACGTCCACGCATTAGCATGCGAACGTTAAATTCATCTTCAAGAGATTGAATAGAATGAGAAATTGCGGATTGTGAATACCCTAGATTTTCAGCGGCTTTTGTTATTGTTCCGGAATCTGTCGCCACCAAGACGGTTTCAAATTTTTGTATATCCAATATGATACCTCCTTTTATCCATCGAAATTATTCATATTAACTATAAATATTATAAGCTTTATCAATGGAAAAATCTATAGTAAGATTAAGAAAAATCAGAAAATAAAAAATAATTCATAGAATATTTGGGTTAATAGAAAAAATGATAAAGGCGATTTCGTTTGATTTAGACCATACTCTATACAATAGAGAGGCGACTTGGGAAAAACTTCTTCCAGAATTTGTGAATAGATTTGATAGAGACTTATGTAAGAAATGGTCAAGGAAGCAAATATTGGCTGCTCTTCAAATGAGTGATAGAAAAGCAACTTATAACGAGACGAGCTGGAAAGGAATGTACTTAGAACTGAAAAATAGTGGGGTCCTGAAAAATACGGTACGGTATGAGGAGTTTTATGATTTTATTTACCTCCTTTTTTCTCCGTATATCGTGCCGTACCCGGACACCTACTCGACACTTCTCTGGTGTAGGGAAAATGGATATCATCCATCCATTATTACAAATGGGCATGTACCGCTTCAGCGAAAAAAGATAGAGTGCATGAAATTAAATGGTTTTGTTGAAGAGTGTTTGATTTGTGATTTGGATAGAGGAGCGGGATGTAAGCCTGAGAAAGCCCCCTTTTTAGAGATGGTACAAAAGATTGGAGTTAGACCGGAAGAAATGCTATACGTAGGGGACAATCCGATCAATGATATCAGCGGGGCAAGAGGAGCTGGAATGAAGACGGCCTGGCTGAATGTTATGGATAACTGGGTGCCTTTTGTGGCGCCGGCAGATTACGAAATTAGTTCATTGTGGGAGCTGCAGCGTATTTTGAAACACAGTGACTAGTAAATAAAAACGAGAAGGAAATGAGGTGATATTTTGCCGTGTATTCAATTGTCTACAAATAAAACACTTTCTGAGCAGAAGCAAGAGATTCTGAAACAGGAATTTGGGAAAGCCATTGAGCAAATACCGGGGAAAACGGAAAAATGGCTGATGTGTATTTTTCGTTCAGAATGTGAAATATGGTTCCGTGGAGAAAAGGAAGACAGCGCATTTTTGGAAGTTGGGATTTATGGACAGCCTTCCAAAGAAAGCTGCGATGCTCTTACACAAGTTCTTATGGATGTTGTAAGCGCTGAGCTAGATGTGGAAAAAGACCATATTTATATCAAATATTCCATGACTCCATACTGGGGCTGGAACGGGAAAAATTTTTGATGGCTGGAGGGAAAAAAGTGAAAAATTTGGAAAGATTTGGGAACTTATTTGATTTGTATGGCCATGTGGCAGTAGTAACGGGAGCAGCCCAGGGAAACGGACTTGCGATCGCGAACGCATTATGCGATGCAGGTGCGACTGTTGTCGCAACGGATGTAAGATTCGAGAAAGACAAAGAAGAGGCAGAGAATCTTAGGGATGGCATTGATCGCATGATTATGGATGTAACAAAAGAAGAGGAAGTTGACCGGACGTTTATGGCAGTTGCTGAAAAATATGGAAAGATTGATATTCTGTGCAATAATGCAGGGATTATTTATAAAAATCCGGTAGATAAGCTGGAAATCGATCGGTTTTCTTCAGTGATCGATATTAATCTCATAGGAACCGTAATCTGTACAAAACACGTGGTTCCTTATATGAGAAAAGCCGGATGGGGAAGGATTGTTAATATTTCATCATCGCAAGCGTTCTTGACTTCTGAAACATATAGTGCGTATTCGGCATCTAAAGCAGCCATTTCTCATCTTACAAGAATATGGGGAAATGAGCTTGCGGCAGACAATATCTTGGTTAATGCATTGTGCCCATGCTACGTGATGACACCGATGATGGTTAATTCCATTGCCAGAAAAGCAGAAGAACTTGGAACAAATACTGACGGGGGCTATCAGTACTTTGCGGATATGATTCCCACGCATCGCCTGTTGGAGACAAAAGAAATTGGAAACTGGGCGGCGGTGCTTTGCAGTGAACTTGGAATGGCGACTACTGGAAGCAACATCTCTATTACATGCGGACAAGTACAGCTGTAGAAGGAAAAGAGGTGGGTTTCATGCAAGATAAAGAACTTTTGTTAGGAATTGATATTGGAACCAGCGGCTGTAAAGTGACCTTGATCGATACAGACTGTAATTTTGTGGGAGATGGCTATACCGAATATAAGACGTATCACCCTAACATCGGGTGGTCGGAACAAGATCCTGCGGACTGGTTCCCGGCCTTCATGAAAAGCTTTTATACAGCGTTGGAGAAAGGGAAAGTCCATCCACAACAGGTGGTGGCTCTAAGTCTGGATGCTTCTGCGCATAATATCGTTTTATTAGATGAAGATGATCAAGTGTTAAGAAAAACGATCATGTGGACGGATACAAGAAGCACAGAAGAAACCGAATATATGATGGAACATTATAAAGATGAGATTTTTGAAATCGGTTACCAGATGCCAAGTCCTACATGGACGATGCTGCAACTAATGTGGATCAATAACCATGAGCCTGAGGTGCTGAAGAAAGCAAAAAGAGCAATGTTTGTGAAAGACTATGTACGTTACCAGCTTACAGGGACATGGACAACGGATCACATTGAGGCCCAGGGGAGTCTTCTTTTTGATAATAAAAACTGGTGCTGGTCAGACGAACTTTGCCGAATCAGCAATGTGCCGATTTCTATTTTACCTCCGCTGGTAAAACCTACAGATATCGCGGGCTACATTACGGCTGAAGCCTCGTCTATTACTGGAATCAAAGAAGGGGTTCCTGTTATTAATGGGTCAACAGATACCGCATTAGAGGCGTATTGTGTTGGAGCGATCAAAGAAAATAGCTGTGTTACAAAACTGGCGACTTCAGGAACAATTTATCTTTTCCGCCCGGAACCATATCCAAATCCCCAGGCGCTTACCTATTCTCATGTAGTAGAAGGACTGTGGTATACCTGTCTGGCCACGTCTTCTGCGGCAGAAAGTTTAAGGTGGTATCGGGATACTTTCTGTAAGGAAGAATGGAAACAGGAGTGCCAAGGCGGAAGAAATACATATCAGCTTTTGGATGAAGAAGCAGAAAAGGTAGCTCCGGGATCGGAAGGGCTGTTTTTCCATCCGTATTTAATGGGAGAAAGATCACCCTATTGGGATACAACTTTGCGTTCCAGCTTTGTAGGGGCAACCGCACATCACGGGCGGGGACACTTTAACAGAGCTGTATTGGAAGGAGTTGCTTATTCCATTAGAGATAATTTTGAATTGATCAAGAATGAAGTGGATATTCAAGAGGTTCGTATTGTAGGCGGAGGCGGGAAAAGCCCTCTCTGGCGTTCGATCATGGCAAATGTGCTTGATCGCCCGATCCTAAAGTTTGAAAACGATGATTCTTCTTACGGATCCGCACTTCTGGCGGGGGTAGGAGCTGGAGTTTTTGCTGGTCATGAAGAGGCTGTCGGCAAAGGGCTTCACTTAAAGGAAAAGGTAGAGCCAGATCCGGAGATCGCTAAAGAATACGAAAAATATTTCGAGATATATCGCCAGATTCATGATGTGCTGGAACCTATTTATAAAAAAATGTAATGAATATACAAGGAGAATAAACATGAGTGTAAATTTAATCGCAATGCTGACCAATCATGATAAAACAGTGCCAAACGCAGTAGAAGTGTTCGAAGAGAATAAAGGAACAAAAACAAACTATTGGGGCTTCAAAGATATTGGAATCGAACTTTCTGAGGCAAAAAAACTGGTGGAACGGATGAAAGCGGAAGGGAAAGTGACCTTTTTAGAACCCTTGGTAGAAAGCGAAGAGGATTGTCTAAAGGCGGCACAGTTTGCGATTGACTGTGAATTTGAGTATATGATCGGAATGGAATTTTATAAAAGTGTGGCAGATAAACTAAAAGGTACTGGGATTAAGTATTTCCCAACCTGCGGAAGAAGAGCCGGAATTCCTCGTATGCTGTACGGAACCTGTCAAGAGATCATTGATGACGCAAAAGAAATACTTTCTTGCGATGGTGTTGAAGGAATCTGCCTGTCTGTATATCGCTATCAAGATGGGGACCCAGAAAAAATGGCAATGGAATTTTTGAAAAATATTGACAGTCCAATGATCATTACTGGAAGTATCGGAAACGATGAGAGATTAGAGTTTGTCAAAAAATTGAACCCCTGGGGCTTTACGATCGGTTCTGCGCTGTTTGATGATAGCTTTGGACATTATGATAAGATTGCGGATAAGATTGACGCTATTATGGAAAAGCTGGAGAAATAAAATTTGTGGTAAATATTACATATTTATGTGGGTCACACAAATTTTATAATAGTGTTAACTTCAGACTGCCTGGATATTTTGGATAAAAATACACCGCCATTTTTATCTGAGAGCGGGGAACGCTGTAAAAATATCCGGGTCGGCTGAAAAAAATCAAAGGAGGAAATCTTTATGAAAAACAATCTGAGAAAGCGTATGGTATCTTTTTTGGTCGTGTGCATGATGGTTGTAGGACTTGCTGCCTGCGGAAGTGAGACCGAAGAGTCTGCAGGAGGTGAGTTAGGGGGAAACGAAGGAGACTTGGTGATAGGTCTTGACTGTCCGATGACAGGAGTAAACGCAAGCTTTGGTGAACAGCTCTCCTATGGAGCCCAGATGGCAATTGATGAAATCAATGAGGCCGGAGGAATCGATGGGAAAATGCTTGCCTTGGATGTACAGGATGACAAGTCTGATCCTAAGGAGGCGGCAACGATCGCGACAAAATTTGTCGCAGATGATTCCGTTGTGGCTTCCCTGGGCTATTATAACAGTTCCTGTGGCCTTTCTGCCCTCCCGATCATCAATGAAGGAAAACTGGTAACTATTGTTACAGGATCTACACCTGATATTTCAGAACAGAATCAAGACTATGGTTTCAGGACAGAGCCTTCTGATGAACAGCAGGCGGTTTATGCGGCTGATTGGATGGTGGAAGACGGTTGTGAAAAGGTCGCGGTTTTGTATGAGAGCACGGATTATGGAATGGGTCAGGAGAAAATCATCACAGAGGTTCTGGAAGAATCCGGAGCAGAAGTTGTATGTTCTGAAACATATATTTTAGGAGAAACAAAAGATTTTACAAATATCCTGACTAAAGTAAAGAATTCAGGAGCGGATTCCGTATTCCTTGCAGGAACATATACAGAAGGAGCCTTGATCGTAAAACAGATGAAATCTTTGGGAATGGATCTCCCGGCGTATTCATCATCATCTATGTTTGAAGTCGCATTTTTGGAAGCGGCAGGAGACGCTGCGGAAGGAGTGAAGGTTCAGGGAGTTCTGGTACCGGACGATCCTTCTGAAGTAAATCAGCAGTTCCAGCAGGCATACAAGGAAAAGTTCGGTGAGGATAAGACAGCAGGCACGTTTTCCGGACATGGATACGCAGGAGTGAAGATGCTGGCGGAAGCAATCGAAAATGTGGGAACCGATCCGGATGCTATGGCAGAATATCTGGAGACAACCACTTTCGATACAGTATATGGAACGGTTCATTTTAATGAAACACATGACCTGATGTTCGAATCCTTAAAACGTCTGGTTGTGGAAGATGGGAAATTTGTAGTTGTTGAGTAAAGTAGTTATTTGAGTTCGTTATAAAGATTGGAGAATAGCGTATGGTTTTGCAAATTATAGTAAACGGACTTACGATGGGATGCGTATATGCTCTGATTGCACTGGGATACTCCATGGTTTATGGATGTTTGAAATTTATCAACTTTGCTCACGGGGATGTTTTTATGTGGGGCGCCTGTTTTGGCCTTATTTTTGCCAGAATGGGCGGAATCCCATTCCCCTTGGCGCTGATTTTAACGATGGTTTGCACAGGTCTGTTAGGAGTGATACTTGAATTTTTGGCTTATCGTCGTTTGAGAAATGTTCCGCGAGTAGTAGTTACAGCAAGTGCTTTGGGAGCCTCTATTGTATTGTCTAATTTAGCGTTGGTTCTTGTTGGCGCGGAGACTTATTCCGTACCGCCGTTTTTTGAGACGCAATATTTTAATATTGGAGATTTGGTAGTCAACAGCCTTCAATTGATCCTTTTGGGCTGCTCGATTGTGTTAATGCTTTTCCTAAATTGGTTCATTAATAAGAGTAAATGGGGGAAGGCAATCCGGGCAACATCAGAAAACATGAGTGTGGCAAGTCTGATGGGAATCAATACGAACAAAATCATTAGTGTAACCTTTTTTATCGGCTCCGCTTTTGCCGGAGCGGCGGGGCTTTTAATTGGAATCTATTATGACGCTGTATATTCTACTATGGGCTATATGGCGGGTATGAAAGCCTTTACAGCAGCGGTTCTTGGTGGAATTGGAAGTATTCCGGGAGCGATGATCGGAAGCTTGATATTAGGGCTTGTAGAAAGCTTTGGAACAACCTATATTTCTTCCAGTATGGGTCCTGCAATTTCGTTTGCGATCTTGATTATTGTATTGCTTGTAAAACCAACGGGATTGATCGGTACTGGCGATACCCATTCGAATCGTGTGTAAGGGAGGAAGAGAAATGAATTTAAAACATTTTTTGAAAAACCGCCGATTCCAGTTTGGGATTATACTTTTCATAGCGCTTGTTCTGCCGTTGTTTGTGAATAATGATTCCGTCAAACATGTGCTGATTATGGTGCTGTTATATGTAATATTAAGTTTAGGGCTGGAAGTGGCGCTTGGAGTTACGAATCTATTTTCACTTTGTCATGCGGCCTTCTATGGAATGGGAGCTTATGTTTCTGCGCTGCTTTCCATCTACCTGGGATGGAACTTTTGGATCACGCTCCCCATTGCGGCGATTGCTGCGGGACTATTTGGAATTCTGATCGGTTTGCCAGCGCTTCGAACAAATGGAGATTATCTGGCGATCGCGACCTTGGGGTTTGGAGAAATCTTTCGGCTTGTGTTAGTAAATGGCGGTGAATTCACAAGAGGACCAAGAGGACTTACTGGACTTTCCAGACCAGAATTATTCGGGCTAGATTTTACGAATCGAAATGTCTATTATTATTTGCTTTTGATTGTGGCTGTTATTATATTTCTAATTGTTTTTAATATTCCAAGGACATTTTTTGGACGTGCGCTGATGGCGATCCGAGACGATGAAGATGCGGCTGTATTTATGGGAATTCGTATTTCAAAATATAAAGTATGCGCTTTTGCGATCAGCGGTTTGATCGCCGGAATCGCCGGAGCCTTTTATGCGCATTACATCTGCTACATCAGCCCGGATACCTTTGTATATAATGACTCTATTACAATATTGACGATGGTGCTGATCGGAGGCGGAGGTACGGTTGTTGGTCCTGTTTTGGGAGCTGTTATCCTAACGATTCTTCCAGAATTATTAAGGTCCTTTGTGGAATACCGAATGCTGATTTACGGACTGGTTGTTGTGATCATGATGCAGATCAGGCCAATGGGGATCATGGGACATCTGAATACGCGGACTTCTTATCTTGAATCATTGCTTCAAAGTATAAGGAAGAAGAATAAAAAAGATAAGGAGGTGGATGTAAATGCTGCTGGAAATTGATCATATAACAAAATCATTTGGTGGTGTTGTTGCTGTAAATGATGTGTCAATGAGTGTAAAAGAAGGCAAGATTTTTAGTATTATCGGACCCAATGGAGCGGGAAAAACAACATTGTTTAACTTGATCACAGGAGCTTACACACGGACTTCCGGAAAGATCATATTTGACGGAGAACAGATTGACACCAAGAAACCATATGAAATCAGTTCCCTTGGGATTGCGCGTACGTTCCAGAATATTCGTCTGTTTAATACAATGACCGTATTGGAAAATGTTATGACGGGAATGCACAGCCGGATCAAGGCAAAAGATATTGAATCCTTTATTCCGGGACGATCCAGAAAAATTGAAGAAGAAATAGTCGAGAAGAGCATGGAAGCACTAAGGATCGTTGGCTTGGAAAAGAAATACGCAGAGTATGGCGGAGCGCTTCCGTATGGCCAACAGAGAAGACTGGAGATTGCGAGAGCGCTTGTGAGCGATCCGAAATTGCTGCTTTTGGATGAGCCGGCAGCAGGAATGAACATTAATGAATCCGCGGATTTGTTGTCTTTGATACGGTGGATCAATACAGACTTGAAAAAGACGGTTATTTTTATCGAACACAATATGAGAGTTGTTATGAATGTGTCGAATTATATTGTGGTATTGGATCACGGGACGAAGATCGCAGAAGGAGACCCAGAGGAGATCAGCAACAATCCAGTTGTCATTGAAGCATATTTGGGGGCAAAAAAAGAAGGAGGAAATGCAGATGCTTAAAGTTGAACATTTAAGTGTGTCCTATGGGGCAATTCAAGCGGTCCGTGATATCTCCTTCGAAGTTGGGAAAGGAGAAATTGTTTCCTTAATAGGCAACAATGGAGCTGGGAAATCATCCACGCTAAAGGCGCTTACAGGGATCGTCAAACCAGCACAGGGATCAATCAAGCTGTTTGACCAGGAAATCGCGGGAGTAAAAGCGCATAAAGTTTCAAAGCTTGGTATGGCAATGGTCCCGGAAGGAAGAGGTATCTTTACTCGTATGACTGTTTTGGAAAACCTGGAAATGGGAGCCTTTAATCGGCCGGATAAGGAAAATGTAAAGAGTGATCTGGATAAAGTGTTTGAACTTTTCCCGGTGTTGGCGGAACGGCGGAAGCAAAAAGGAGGAAGTCTGTCTGGAGGCGAGCAGCAGATGCTGGCTGTTGGGCGGGCAATGATGCAGAATCCAAAGATTTTATTGTTGGATGAGCCGTCGCTTGGTTTGGCGCCGCAGGTAGTAGAGTCTATTTTTGAGGTTGTTAAAGAAATTAACAAAAAAGACGGAACGCCAATTCTTCTAGTAGAGCAGAACGCATACCTGGCGCTGGAGGTATCTAATAGGGGATATGTACTGGAAACGGGAGAAATCATCGTTTATGATGAGTCGAAAAAGCTTTTGGAAAATGAAATGGTTCAAAGAGCATATCTAGGTGTTGAGGATTAAAGTATGAATTATTGGAAGTTATTGGAAAAATCAAAAGTTATAGGAAGCCATCCGACGATATGGAAAATGCCGGGAAGAAAAACGGAAGGAAACATTATTTTTTATAATGGTGCTGCTTTGCGGATAGGAGAAGAAACTGCGAAATTGACTAGCCAAAAAGTGCTTCTCGTTATCGGGAAAAAAGTACTTTCTGCGTCAGGTGAAGTTATTCTAAAATCATTTGAAGAATCAGGGATTGATTATGATATTTTTTCAGATATCTGTGCAGAACCAGACTTGGATACGGCGAAAAAAGTAGCGGACATCATGGATGAGCAGCCGTATGGAGCAGTGATCGGTGTGGGCGGTGGAAGTACATTGGACATTGCGAAATTGGCAGCCCATGGCGGAGATGGAAAACTGACAAAAAGGATTTTAGCCAATAATTTTTCGCAACCGAAAATACCAGTTATTTTACTGCCGACGACATCAGGAACGGGAAGTGAGGTCAGTCCCTATGTTGTACTGACTGTAGGCGGGGTGAAAAAATTTTTTACCTCGTCGGAATTTCTTCCGGCAGTAGCAATTGTAGACCCGCTGCTTACCGCGAGTATGGATTCTAGAACTACGGCGGCTACGGCATTTGATGCAATGACACATGGAATTGAAGGGTATATGGCGTGCGTGACACCTTATACAGAATGTTTAGCGGTCGAGAGCACTGCTGTGATTATGAAATTTCTGAAAAGAGCAGTGGAAAGGCCGGAGGATATAGAAGCCAGATACTGGCTGTCGTATGCTTCTGTCTTGGGAATGCTGTCCTATGTTATGGGAGGCGGGTTATTTGCCCACAGTATTTCTTACATATTAACCCTTGAAAAAGAACAGTCTCATGGCACCGGCTGCGGATTAGCGCTGCCATATACCATGGCGATGAATTATCCCCATATACTTCCTTTCCTTGATAGGCTGGGCGCCCGAATAAACGGGCGCTCAGAAAATGAAGGAGAAGAATTGATACGCGAAATTCAGGCGTTATTCACAAAAGTTGGTATGCCTGCAAATTTGGCAGAACTTGGCTACAAATTGAGTGATGGCCCTGAATTTGCAGAGAGGCTGCTGCGGGAATATCCAAGGCCAAAGAATCCGCGAAAAGTAACAAAACGGGAAGCAGAGAAATTATTTCATGCAATGCTTTTCGGGAAGATTGATTTTTTTTAGTGCAAATGGAAGGAGGAAAAATACAACAATGGTAGAGACAAGAACAAGAGCGTTTGCATGCCCGACCAAATATTTTCAGGGCGTAGGAGAGTTTGATCTTGTAGAACATTATACAAGCCAATATGGGGAAAAGGCTTTTTTTGTGGTGGACGGCTTTTTGTTTGATGGCCTAAAGAAACGGCTGGATAAAGCATATGAAAATACGGAGTCAAAATATAAAGCGATAAAATTTGGCGGCGAATGTTCTTATAATGAAGTGGATCGAGTGATTGAAGAATTCAAGGCATATGGGGCGGATGTGCTGGTAGGAGTAGGAGGCGGAAAAACACTGGATACTTCCAAGGCCGCGGCAGATAAAAGCGGAATACCTGTGATTGTTATTCCTACGGCGGCCTCCTGTGATGCTCCATGCAGCGCGATGTCTGTTATGTATACAGACACGGGCGAATATATCCACAATATCAGGCATAAAAAGAATCCAGAGATGGTGCTTGTAGATACTGATATTGTGGCGAAGGCACCAGTCCGCTTGTTTGTTGCCGGAATGGGAGATGCATTGTCCACGGTGTTTGAAGGTCATGCGAATCATACATCCTTTAGCCCGAACTATGTGGGAAAAGGATACCGGTGTACGAGAACTAGTATTGCGCTTGCGGAACTATCTTTTGAGATATTGATGGAAGAAGGGGTAGAAGCGCTGAAGGCTTTAAGACAAGGAGTATGCACGGAAGCGGTTGAAGATGTTATAGAAGCGAATATTTTGCTGAGCGGAGTTGGATTTGAAAATACAAGCTGCGCGGCCGCGCATGGCATCCATGCGGGACTTACCCAGCTTCCAGGGACCCATTCGTATCTTCATGGGGAAAAAGTCGCATTTGGCGTAATCTGTCAGATGGTTATGGAAAATACGCCGCGCGAACTGTTTGAGCAAGTGATGGAATTCTGCGATGAAGTAGGACTGCCGATTACGTTAGAGCAGTTAGGAGTAGAAGCGACGCCTGAAAACGTTATGGTCATTGCGGATACGGTTGTAAACCATAATAAATTGATCTATGCAGAACCGTTTAAAGTAACATTGGAATTTGTTTATAATTCTATTATGGCCGCAGACGCTATGGGACAGGATTATAGGAAAAGTAAAGAAAAATAATTGTTGATAAATACACACCCCCGTCATTTCTTTGGTGATCAAAATGACGAGGGTGTTTGCGGATTAAAAGTGGAGCTCCATTGACAATAATGAATATCTATAATTATAATAAATTATAGAAAAAACGCCGCCAGATCACGCGAGGGTGTAATCACCAGCAGGCTTTGACCTGTGGCAGTCGCGCTGGGGGTTTTTTCTTTTATTTACAAATCATACGACTGCTAAAATAGTCATTTTCTGGCTCCATAAAATCTGTGTAATACTTCATGCCGTATTTTAAAATTTTCCCATTCCTTTTATAGAGAGAGTTTCGCAATTTATAAGTATAACAAGGCATTACGAAACCATATCTGTTAGTTTCGTGGTAATAAAACATAGAGGTTGCACAGATGTCTGCTAATTGTAACATATCCCATGAGGCCCCAGTTTTACTATATATATTTCTAAAATAATTAGAGACTTCGTTATTGCCATAATGGATTAGTTTGTTGTTCAAGTAGTCGATGAGTTCGCCGTCACGGGATGTACCTCTACTAGATAAAACTACATCCCCAATACGGTTAGTATCTCGTAAAATCCAAGACACTCGCTCAATAAGATATCTGCAAGAATGATTATATAAGATTATACTTGGTTTTTCAGAGAAGTCAGAACGATTTCCAAGTAATTTGTTTAAATCAAGTTTATGCGTGTCTATTATAACATTGATGTATTCAAATGGGGAGTTGAAAAGCTCTTTTGCAACGTATGCCCGTTGTTCAAAACTTCGCAGTGCTCTAAAATGTATTGTATCGAGATTCAGTTCGTGTTTTATTGAAGTCATAGTTTCGCGGATTTGTTTTTCAGAGCTTTTATTTATAATGACGGCAGTTAAGACAAACCATTGAGTGCCTTTTCCAACACCTAAATCACCGGCTTCATCAATATATATAGTGCAATTGCTGCTGACATAAAAGTATCTTCCTCCTATTCTTGCCTGCTGTTCTATCGGTTGTGTCTTCTTGATTAGATATTACAATAATGCATAACAAAAGTAAACAACACGATTCCTGCCTGTAAGTGGGTGTTTTGTTGTAATAAAAAGATAAATATGATAATATGGCGTTAATCTTTTAAGGGAGTGATGCAATGGTAGAGATGAACGAGGCGGCGAAAGCCTACATGAACCGCCAGGGATTTAACAATGTAGTTTTGAATGTAGAAGAGATCACCAGTTGATGCGCGCCTCCGTATCTGGAGGTGACGGTAAGTTTTACCGATGAGGATGAAAAGGTGATGTTGGCTAAAGGCTACCAGATAGAACAAAGTGAGTTGGGGCGTGTCTACTATCCTGCAGAAGGAGTGGAGATTCCGGACAAGATTGTGATCAACTACATGGAATATCCATGGATTTCCTGCTTTGAAGTAGAGGGAGTAAAGATTGCGCATAAGCCTGGAAAATAGGTGAATTCTCCAGGCGGAAGGCTTTACAACGCGGCTTTGGACATGTTATCATTAGACAACAATACAATGAGTCGTGCTTTAGAAAGCAGGAGGAAAACTATGGCATTCTATTATGACGAACCGTCCAGAACATTTAGTGAGTATCTTTTAATCCCCGGCTATTCATCTGCGGAGTGTATCCCGTCTAAAGTCTCTTTGAAAACGCCTCTTGTGCGCTTCCGAAAGGGAGAAGAATCCCCAATATCGATCAACATTCCGATGGTATCGGCGATCATGCAGTCCGTATCTGACGACCGCATGGCGGTAGCGCTTGCCCAGGAAGGAGGTCTTTCCTTTATCTATGGATCTCAGCCCATTGAGGATCAGGCGGAAATGATCCGGAAGGTGAAGCGGTACCGGGCGGGTTTTGTAGTAAGCGATTCCAATGTATCGCCGGATATGACCCTGGCGGATGTGCTTGCGATCACAGAGAAGACGGGCCATTCTACAGTCGCGGTCACAGAGAACGGAGAGCCGGGAGGAAAGTTCCTTGGGATTGTGACCAATAAAGATTACCGGGTGAGCCGGATGGCGCCGGAGACAAAAGTAAGCGAGTTCATGACAGAGTTCTCGAAGATTGTTTACGCGGATGAGGACACAACGCTGAAAGAGGCAAATGATATCATCTGGGAACATAAGATCAACTGTCTTCCCCTGGTGAATAAGAACCAAGAATTGGTTTATCTGGTCTTCCGCAAAGACTATGATACCCATAAGAAAAATGAGAATGAGTTGATCGACAGCTCCAAGCGTTACATGGTAGGCGCTGGAATCAATACCAGAGATTACAAAGAGCGGGTTCCGGCCTTGGTAGATGCTGGGGCGGATGTGCTTTGCATCGACAGTTCAGAAGGATTCTCAGAATGGCAGAAGATGACGATTGACTATATCCGGGAACAGTATGGTGATACTGTCAAAGTAGGAGCTGGAAACGTTGTAGATGCGGAAGGATTCCGGTTTTTGGCGGATGCTGGGGCAGATTTTGTAAAGATCGGCATTGGCGGCGGAGCCATCTGTATTACCAGGGAGCAGAAGGGAATTGGCCGAGGACAGGCTACAGCATTGATCGAGGTGGCAAAAGCCAGGGATGAATATTACGAAGAGACTGGTATCTATGTGCCGATCTGCTCCGACGGCGGGATCGTGCATGACTACCATATTACACTTGCCTTGGCAATGGGGGCGGACTTTATCATGCTGGGCCGGTATTTTGCCCGGTTTGACGAGAGTCCTACAAAGAGAGTCAATATCAATGGAAGCTATATGAAAGAATACTGGGGCGAGGGAAGCGCCAGAGCCAGAAACTGGCAGAGATACGATATGGGCGGAGATAAGAAGCTTTCTTTTGAAGAGGGAGTAGATTCTTTTGTTCCATATGCGGGAAGTCTGAAGAACAATGTGAACCTGACGCTGAGCAAAGTCAAATCTACCATGTGCAACTGCGGGGCGCTGACGATCCCGGAGCTGCAGCAGAAGGCGAAGATCACGCTGGTATCGGCTACCAGTATTGTAGAAGGCGGCACCCATGATGTGACCCTGCGGGATAAGCGATAGGGCAGATGAGGAAATAAAGACGGATCACGCAACCGGAAGGCAGTCTGGAAAGAGAAACTTTTCAGACTGCCTCTTAGCATCCATTTGAAAGAAGATTTTGTGGAGAGAAACGCAAAGTATAGTTGTAAATGCGAAGTATCATGCTATAATTAAGTGTAAAAGTGTCCAATGGATTGTGAAAAACGTTGCATAATACCGGAGCGGGTCATGGGGATTTACACGGGAACAGAAATGGCAAAAAAACTGAATATATCCAGATCCTATCTTTATTACCTGAAAGACCATATGGGAATTCACATAGAGACCAGAGAAGACGGGAAGATCCTCTGGACGGATGAAGTCTATGAGCAGATGGCAGATTATATTGAGAAAAACCGGCTGCCGGAGGAAGCAAAACCAGAGCAGGCGGAACCGGGATATAAAGTCATCCGGATCAATAACCGGAGGTATCTGGGCAATAAATATAAGCTTCTGCCTTTTATCAAAGGCGTGGTGGAACAGGAGTGCAAAGATATCCATACGGTAGCGGATATCTTTGCGGGAACCGGCGCGGTAGCTTCTGCTTTTACAGACCAGAAGCTGATCACCAACGACAACATGTACAGCAACTATATCTGCCATGTGGCCTGGTTTGGCGGCGAAAGTTATTCCAAGGACAAGATCATCCGCATTATAGGAGAATATAACCGGATACAGGTGTCGGAAGACAATTATATGAGCGTGAACTTCGCGAATACTTATTTTGACTTGGAGGACTGCCGGAAGATAGGATTTATCCGGGAAGATATTGAGGAAAAATACCGGGCCGGAGAAATCAACGGAAGAGAGCGGGCGCTTTTGATCACCTCTCTCTTGTACGGAATCGATAAGATCGCCAATACCTGCGGCCATTATGATGCGTACCGGAAAGGGGCCGCTTTTGAGCGGCATTTGGAATTAGGGGTTCCGGAGCCGGAAGAAGAATTAAATGAGCATAACGTCTGTTTTCAAATGGATGCCAATGAGCTTGTGGGGAAATTAGACGTGGATCTGGTGTATATTGATCCGCCTTATAATTCCAGGCAGTACTGTGACGCTTACCACCTTTTAGAAAATGTAGCCTGCTGGGAGAAGCCGGAAGTATTTGGGGCGGCAAGGAAGATGGACCGTTCCGGGTTGAAAAGCGACTATTGTACCAAGAAGGCGGCCTGCGCGTTTGAAGAGTTGATAGAAGCCATCCATGCCAAATATATTCTGCTTTCTTACAACAATATGGCGGAAAAAGGAAATGACCGGTCTAACGCCAAGATCAGCGATGCGGACATTCTGCGGATCTTAGAAAAAAAGGGAAGGGTAAAGGTATTCTCAGAGGATCATAAAGCTTTTTCCACGGGGAAATCGGATATCCAGGAGAACCAGGAACGGTTGTTTTTGTGCCAGTGTTTTGAGGATGGAAAAGAAAAGATCCCTTCGCCTTTGAACTATACGGGAGGCAAGTACCGGCTTCTGCCCCAGATCCTGCCCTATTTTCCAAAAGAGATGGATCAAATGGTGGACCTCTTCTGCGGAGGCTGCAATGTAGGGATCAATGTGTCCTGCGGTAAAGTGCTGTTTAATGATTCCAGCGAATGTCTGATCGGACTGCTCAAAACCTTCCAGAAGCTCCCGCAGGAAGAGATCCATGAAAGGATCCTGAGGATCATTGGAGAATACGGACTTTCCATGTCCAGCAGCCATGACTATGAATACTATAACTGCAATAGCTCCGGCGGCCTGGCGCCTTATAATAAAGAAAGATTTCTAAAACTTCGGGAGGATTTCAACGCCAGGGAAGAAAAAGATGAAGAATACTATCTTATGCTGTATGTATTGATCGTCTTTTCCTTCAACAATCAGCTTCGGTTTAACCGGAAAGGAGAATACAATCTTCCCGTAGGAAAGAGAGATTATAACCAGAAATTGCAAAAGAAACTGGCGGCATTTATCCACCGGATCCATTCTGGAGATTATACCTTTGTGAACCAGGACTTCCGCAAGATTTCCCTGGACGGGTTTACGAAGGACAGTTTTTTCTATGTGGACCCGCCCTACCTGATCACCTGCGCCACCTATAACGAGCAAGGGGGATGGACGCGGCAGGATGAACGGGATCTTCTGGCCTATCTGGAAGAAGCGGACAAAAGAGGAATCCGGTTTGCGCTGTCCAATGTACTGGAAAGCAAAGGCAGGAAAAATGAGATCCTGGAAGCCTGGATCAAAGAACACCGCCAGTTCCGGGTGATCCCGTTGGATTATGGCTATGGAAATTCCAGTTATCATGGGAAAAACAGGAAGAGCAGGACCCAGGAGGTCTTGGTGGTTAATTTTACATGATTTTAACGGGAGAAGGACTGGGAATTTACGTTTGGGACGTATACTGACAGAGTTAGACATACACAGTGAAAAGGAGGAGCGGAGATGCCAGCGGTATATGCGCACTATAGATTCGGAGCAAAAGTATCCAGGAAACTGGAAGGGGATTTAAAGGAAATCGTGACAAAATATCATCCCCAGTTTGCCATTGGACTTCAAGGGCCGGATATTTTCTTTTTTTATCGGCCTTTTGGGAAAAATGCGATCATAAAATACGGGAATCACTTGCATGAGATTCCGGCCAGAAGCTTTTTCGAGCATGGCCTTAAGGTGGTGCGGGAAAAAGGGAGAGACAGCAGGGAATACGCATATCTGCTGGGATTCCTCTGCCACTTTATCCTGGACAGCGAGTGCCATCCTTATGTCAATGAAATGATCGAGAAGATCCATGTGCAGCACTTGGAGATTGAAGAAGAGTTTGAGAAGAAACTTCTTAGGCTGGATGGAAAAGATCCGTTCGCCTATGAGACGGCCAGGCTGATTCCAACGGACCAAGCCACCGCCCAGGCGGCCAGTTCGTTCTATGAAGGAATTTCACCGGAGACGGCGCGCTGCTGTCTTCGATGGATGAAGCGGATCAAAAGGCTGCTTACCACACCGGGGGAGGCCAAATTCCAGATTTTGAATACACTGATGAAGGCCGGCGGCGGGAAATATCCTTATTATAAAGGACTTTTGACTCAGCGAACAGATAATATGAAATGTGAAGGGACGAATCTGGGGCTGTGGAAAAGGTTTTTAGGCGCTGAAGAGGTGGCTGTTTCTATGATCAGGAATTTGGATGAAAGTCTGAGAGAGGAAGCAAAACTCAGTGAACGGTTCGACCGTACATTTGAATAGATCTGACAGAAACTGTGAATAAATAGAGAGCGAGAGGGAACGAATGGAGAAGATAAAACTGACAAGATTAGAAAAATATTGGATCCTATATGATGTGGGGAATTCAGCGTTTACCCTGCTGATCTCTACGATCATTCCAATCTATTTTAATTATCTGGCGGGAAACGCGGGGATTTCAGAAGTGGATTATCTGGCGTACTGGGGATATGCCGCATCTTTGGCGACGGTAATCGTGGCGCTGATCGGCCCGATTCTTGGAACGATCGCGGACACCCAGAATTATAAAAAACCGCTGTTCGCTGCCAGCATGATGGTGGGAGTGATTGGATGCGCCGCCCTCTCTCTGCCTGCTTCCTGGATTTTGTTTCTGGCAGTGTTTGTGATCGCCAGAGTGGGCTACAGCTCCAGTCTGATCTTCTATGACTCTATGCTGGTGGATGTAACAGAGCCGGAGCGGATGGACACGGTGTCGTCACACGGTTATGCCTGGGGATATATTGGAAGCTGTATTCCGTTTATTATCTCGCTGGTTTTTGTCTTGATGTATGAGAGTCTTGGTATTACCATGCAGATGGCTATGGCGATCGCGTTCTTCCTGAACGCGGCCTGGTGGGTGTTGGTGACAATTCCGCTGTTTCGCAATTATCAGCAGAAAAATTATGCCCAGAAGCCGGCGAGTCCGGTGAGAGACAGCTTCCGCCGGCTGGCGGGGACTCTTCGGGATGTGAAGAAGGAAAAGCATATTTTTTTGTATCTGCTGGCGTTTTTCTTCTTTATTGACGGAGTCTATACGATCATAGAGATGGCGACTGCCTATGGAAGCGCCCTTGGGCTGGATTCCACTGGACTCTTGCTGGCGCTTCTGGTGACGCAGATTGTGGCGTTCCCCTGCGCGCTGATCTTCTCAAAATTGTCGAAGCGCCAGGAGACGACTCGTCTGATCAAAATCTGTATCCTGGCTTATACGGGAATCGCTCTTTTTGCGATCCAGTTGGATAAACAATGGGAATTCTGGTTTCTGGCGGTAATGGTGGGGATGTTCCAGGGCGCGATCCAGGCCCTGTCCAGGTCTTATTTCGCCAAGATCATTCCTTCGGAGAAGTCTGGAGAATATTTTGGGATCTATGATATCTGCGGGAAAGGGGCCTCCTTCATGGGAACGACTCTGGTGGGGATCGTAGCCCAGATTACAGATGCCGCCAACGCGGGAGTGGCGGTTATCGCGGTCCTGTTTGTGATTGGATTTGTGCTGTTTGGCAAAGCGGCAAAATATAAAACGGTCCAGAGCTGATAAGCTCTGAACCGTTTCAGACTGTAGACAAAGTCCCCGGTTTACACCGGAGCTTTTCTATTGTAGTTATCAACATTTCAATGATTCTTCCGGTTTTTATCAAGAAAAATCCCCTACTTATCAACTCGAAAGTTAAGCGGTGCGTTCTCTGCACATGGTATAATTATCCTATAAGGAGGGCCTGCTTATGATGACAAGAGATTCCGATAAAAAAAGAGAACAAATGATGCTGTTCAGCATGGATGACATGGTGCCAAAGGATCACATGCTCCGAAAGATTGACCGGGCAATTGACTGGAACTTTATTTACGATCTTGTAGAAGACAAGTATTGTGCAGATAACGGAAGGCCGAGCATGGATCCGGTGATGCTGATCAAAATCCCTTTTATCCAGTATCTCTATGGGATTAAAAGTATGCGCCAGACGATCAAAGAAATCGAAGTGAATGTAGCGTATCGTTGGTTTCTCGGTCTGGATATGCTGGATCCAGTTCCTCACTTTTCTACTTTTGGGAAAAACTATACCCGGCGTTTTAAGGATACGGAACTGTTTGAACAGATCTTTTCCCATATCCTCGAACAATGTATGAAGTTTCATCTGGTAGATACGTCTACCGTGTTTGTGGATTCTACCCATGTAAAAGCCTGTGCGAACAGCAAAAAGAGGCGAAAGAGGATTGCATCTCAAGAAGCTCTATGGTATGAGGAGGAGTTAAAAAAAGAAATCAATGAAGACCGCAAAAATCATGGAAAGAAACCTTTAAAAGAAAAAAAGGATGATTCAACTACACCGCCTGCAGCGGGTAGCGGCACTTCTGGTGAAAGCGGTTCTTCAGACGAGATCCCGGAAGGAGCCAAAACGCAAAAATGCAGTACTTCAGATCCGGAAAGCGGGTGGTTCCGAAAAGGCGAACATAAACATGTTTTTGCATACAACATAGAGACTGCATGTGACAAGCACGGGTGGATCTTAGGTTATACTGTGCATCCAGGGAATGAACATGACAGCAGGACATGGAAGCCTTTGTACGACAAGTTGAAAGACCTGGATATGGAGATGATGGTATTGGATGCCGGATATAAGACTCCAGCAATCGCCCGAGAATTGTTAAAAGACGGGATACAGCCCCTGTTTCCGTATAAAAGGCCCATGACAAAAGATGGATTCTTCAAGAAATATGAGTATGTCTACGATGAGTACTATGACTGCTATATCTGTCCGGCGGATCAGATCCTTACTTATCGGACAACGAACCGGGAAGGGTACAAAGAATACAAGAGCGATAAAAGCATCTGTAAAAACTGCCCTTACCTTTGCAACTGTACAGAAAGCAAAGAGCATGAAAAAACGATCTCCCGCCACATTTGGGAAGAGTATCTGGAAACCAGTGAGGATATCCGCTATACTCTCGGGAACAAAGAGATCTATATGTTGAGAAAAGAAACCATTGAGAGATTGTTCGGAAGTGCAAAAGAACAGCATGGATTTCGATACACACAATACATCGGCAACGCCCGAATGAGAATGAAAGCCGGGCTGACCTTTGCGTGCATGAATCTGAAAAAGCTGGCAAAGATTCTGGATGTAAGGGAAAGGCAGGACAAAAAATCAGGATTCTTTTTTATCTTTTATAAAAAAATATGGGAGTTGGCATTTTGGCAAAAAGAGTGGTGCTGGAGCTAGGCTCCAGCACCAACTTTGTCTACAGTCTGAAACGGTCCAGAGCTGATAAGCTCTGAACCGTTTTTATCTATGCTTCTTGAAGCGGCTCTTCTGTTTGGGGTTCTGGAGGATAAATGTGCACCCGCTCGATCCGGTTTTTGTCTAAAGATTCAACGACCAGACGGATTCCTGTTTCTGTAGATACGGAATCCCCCGTTGCCGGGAAGCGGTCCAGCTGTTCGATGATGAACCCGCCAAGAGAATCATATTCTTCCGATTCCAGATTAAGTCCAAGGATATCGTCCAAGTCCTCCAGATTGATGGCACCTTCTACCAGATACTCCCGTTCGCTCAGTTTCTGAAGATAATCGGATTCTTCATCTTCATCATATTCATCATGGATTTCTCCTACGATTTCCTCCAAAATATCCTCCAGTGTGATCAGACCGGAAGGATCGCCGTATTCATCTAAGACAATGGCAATGTTGAAAGAAGCCTGGCGCATCTCTACCAGCAGCTCGGAGATGCTTTTGTATTCATAAGTAAAGTAAGCTTCTCTCAGGATATTGCGGACGTGGAAATCTCCGGTGTTATCGAAAAGGAGCAGGTCTTTCATATTGATGGTGCCAATGATGTTGTCGGTGGTATCCTCGAACACGGGAAGCCGGGTATACCTGTCCTCCCGGTAGATTGCCAGCAGCTCCTCGTAGGTGCTGTTTACATCGGCAAATGTCACATGGACGCGCGGAACCATAACATCCTTGGCAATGGCGTCTCCAAGATCTACCACGTTATAGATCATTTCTTTTTCGTCAGACTCAATGACTCCGTCCTCATGACTGACATCAACGATGGTGCGCAGGTCTTCTTCTGTGACGGTTTTGTTTTTGACCTTTGAGTTAATGTGAAGAAGAGATAGGATTCCCATGGATAAGCCGTTGATCACAAAGATGACCGGAGTCATAAGCTTCATGAAGATACGGATCACCGGCGCATAGTAAAGAGCCATTTTGTCCGCATGGATGGTTGCGGTGGTTTTGGGCGTGATCTCTCCGAAAAGAAGGATCAGGACTGTTATAATACCGCTTGCGAGGGCAACCATGGAGCCGCCGAATTTATATGCGATAGTAGTTGTAAGAGAAGCGGCAGACAGATTGACGATATTGTTGCCGATCAAAATGGCGCTGAGCATTTTTCCGGAGTTGTCTGTAACTTCCAGAACTGCCTGAGCGCGTTTGCTGCCCTCTTCAGCCAGACCGCGCATACGAAGTTTGTTAGATGTGGTAAGGGCAGTCTCCGCGGAGGAGAAAAAGGCAGAAAAAGCCAGTAAGATAACAAGGATTAAAATTTGTATGACATCATTTGGGTCCAAAAATCGTTCAACTCCTTTTTTGACCTTAGTATCATGAATATACCGCATTTTCGTTTATTTTGCAAGTGTGCGTTGAATTCAGAGAAGGTTTCGTGTATGATGTAAAGATGGAAGTTGAATAAGGAGAATATGAATTTATGGATCAGAAATTCTACAGCCGGCTGGCAAAGATCCTGCCGGAGAATAGAATCATGAAAGAGGAACCTATGCGGCTTCACACCACATTCCGGGCGGGAGGTCCGGCCCGTTTTTTTGTTGTGCCGGAGACGGCGCAGCAGCTGCGGCAAATAGTCCGCTGCTGTCAGGAAGAAGAAGTCGCTTACTATATTATTGGAAATGGCAGCAACCTTCTGGTGTCCGACCAGGGCTATGAAGGAGTGGTCATTCAGATTTTCCGGGAGATGAACCGGATCGAAGTCCAGGGAGAAGTGATCACAGCCCAGGCGGGGGCGCTGCTGTCGGCAGTGGCGGCGCGGGCGCTGGAAGCGGGACTTACCGGATTTGAATTCGCGGCTGGAATCCCTGGAACACTGGGAGGGGCCTGCGTGATGAACGCTGGGGCTTACGGCGGAGAGATGAAGGATGTTTTGAAAGAAGTACAGGTCCTGACCCGTCAGGGTGAGATCATAACGCTTCAAAAAGAGCAGCTGGAAATGGGATATCGGACCAGTGTGATCGCGCGGGAGCAGTATATCGTCCTGGAGGCCGCGATCAAACTGGAGAAAGGAGACGTCCAGGCAATCCGGGATAGAATGGAAGACTTGAAGAATCGCCGGGTGACGAAACAGCCTCTGGAATATCCGAGCGCCGGAAGTACCTTCAAGAGACCGGAAGGATATTTCGCGGGGAAGCTGATCCAGGACGCGGGGCTTAGGGGGTTCCAGGTAGGAGGAGCTCAAGTGTCAGAAAAGCACTGTGGATTTGTGATCAATAAAGATCATGCGACAGCCGGAGAGATCAATGAATTGATCCGCCAGATCCAGGAGAAAGTAAAAGAGGATTCCGGCGTGGAGCTGGAGACGGAGGTAAAGCGTCTGGGAAAATTCTGAGATAGGATAATGGGATAAAAGAGGGGGATCGGGATGAGATTTGTGATTGTAACAGGAATGTCGGGAGCAGGAAAGACAACGGCTTTAAAGATGTTGGAAGACATGGGATATTTTTGCGTGGACAATCTCCCGGTCCCGCTGATTCCAAAGCTGGCGGAACTGCTCACCGTCAGCGGAGCAGAAGTAAATAAGGCCGCGCTTGGAGTGGATATCAGGAGCGGACAGAGTTTTGGCGAATTGGAGCGGGTACTGGACGAGATGGACGCCATGGAGATCAAATATGAGATCCTATATTTGGAATCCAGCGATGACGTACTGGTAAAGCGCTACAAAGAAACTCGGCGTTTTCACCCATTATCCGGCAGCAGCGGGCGTGTGGACGAGGGAATCCGAAAGGAGCGGGAGCGGCTGGGGTTCCTTAAGAAAAAAGCAGATTATCTGGTAGACACCAGCCATATGCTTACCAGAGAGCTGAAAAAGGAATTGAATAAAATATTCGTCTTGAACAAAGAATATAAGAATCTGTATATCACGGTGCTGTCCTTTGGCTTTAAATATGGAATCCCAGCGGACGCGGATCTGGTGTTTGATGTTCGGTTTCTGCCCAATCCCTACTATATTGAAGAACTCCGCCCCAAGAACGGAAACGATAAAGAAGTCAGGGACTATGTCATGGAAAACGAAAAGGCCGGAGTTTTTCTGAAAAAGCTGATAGATATGGTGGAATTTTTGATTCCCAACTATATTATAGAAGGGAAAACACAGCTCGTGATCGGGATCGGGTGTACGGGGGGAAAACACCGTTCGGTAACATTGGCGAACGAACTGTTTACCGCTCTGGAGCAGGCGGAAGCGTATGGAATCCGGATCGAGCACCGGGATATTGGGAAAGACGCGATCACAAAAGCAAGGTAGGGACCAGACATGTCATTTTCTGGGAAGATAAAGGAAGAACTGGCTGAAAGATACGGCCGGGCGAGGCACTGTCAGCTGGCGGAATTATCAGCGATTTTGCATATGTGCGGAGAATTTTCGGAAGATTCTTCCGGAATCTGCGCTTTAAAATTTCATACAGAAAATTTTTCGGTTGCAAGAAAATGCTTTACATTGATGGAAAAAACATTTAATATAAAGACTGATATCGTAATTCGCAAGAATCCATCCAGAGGCAGCTGCGTATATTTTCTCTACGGGAAAGGCAGGGAGCTTCTGGCGGTGAAGAATACGATCGTACAGGCAGTGTGCTGCAAGAGGGCATATATACGTGGTGCTTTCCTGGCAGCGGGTTCCATGAGTGATCCCAGAAAGTCCTATCATTTTGAGATTGTGTGCAATTCGAGAGAAAATGCATGTTACTTGAGAGATATGATTAACAGCTTTGATATGGATGCCAAGATTGTGCAGCGTAAAAAGACGTCTGTTGTTTATCTGAAAGAAGGAGAGCAGATCGTGGACATCTTAAATGTCATGGAAGCTCATGTGGCATTGCTGGAATTGGAGAATGTCCGAATCCTGAAGGAGATGAGGAATTCTGTCAATCGCAAAGTGAATTGCGAGACGGCAAATATCAATAAGACGGTTTCTGCCGCGGTGCGGCAGATGGAGGATATCATGTATATCAGAGATACGATCGGTCTTGAACGTTTGCCAGAGGGATTGAAAGACGTTGCCCTTACACGTCTTGAAAATCCGGAAGCTGCGCTGGCTGAACTGGGACGGCTTTTGAAGTCGCCGGTTGGCAAGTCTGGAGTCAATCACCGGCTGCGCAGACTGAGTGAAATAGCGGATCAGTTAAGGGAGCAGTAAGGAGGAACACATTATGATCAAGAAACCTGTTACTATTCGAACGAATATGGATATGGAATCACGTCCCATTGCCCATCTCGTCCAGGAAGCAAGCCAGTATGCAAGCCATGTGTATATTGAGATGGAAGATAAGAAAATCAACGCGAAAAGCATTATGGGAATGATGAGCCTGGATTTGTTAGAAGGCACCAGTCTGACGATAGTTGCAGATGGCGAGGACGAGGAAAACGCGGTGAATGGCGTAGGAGCTTTTCTTGAAAACTGCAAATAGTATTACATAGATGTAAGACAAATGGAGGGCATGAGTTGTCATGCCCTTTTTTTCAACATCGGGGAGGAGATTGCTGTGAAGAGAATGTTGTTTATCTACAATCCTCATGCGGGGAAGGAATTGATCAAACCCAAACTTTCTGATATTATCGATCTTTTCGTAAAGGCGGGTTATGAGGTGGTGACCTATCCTACACAGTCCTATCGGGACGCGTACCGGAAGGTGAAAAAATATAAGTCCGGCGCCTATGATCTTGTGGTGTGCAGCGGAGGAGACGGAACAATTGATGAGATAGTGACTGGAATGATGCACAGAGGGGAAAAAGTCCCGATCGGATATATTCCGACAGGGACTACCAATGATTTCGCCAACAGCCTTCATATTCCCAAGGGACTTCTTCGGGCGGCGGATAACGCGGTAAATGGTACAGCTTTTCCCTGCGATGTGGGAAAATTCAACGATGACTTTTTCGTATATATTGCGGCTTTTGGGCTTTTTACAGATGTTTCCTACGAGACAAAGCAGGCGGTGAAAAATGTGCTTGGGCATCTGGCTTATGTGCTGGAAGGGACGAAGCGGCTGTTTAATGTACCTTCCTATCGGATCAAGGTGACTCACGACGGAGAGGCCATAGAGGATGAGTTTATATTTGGAATGGTGACCAACTCCCGCTCTGTGGGAGGGTTCCGCAATATGATCGGCAAGAAAGTGGTGTTTGACGACGGCCTTTTTGAAGTGACGCTGATCAAGACGCCGAAGAATCCGATTGCGCTCCAGGAGATCGTAGCCGCCCTTTTGATTGAGCAAGTGGATACAAAGCATATGTATTCTTTCCGCAGCGGAAAGGTGACGTTTGAATCTCTCGAAGAGATACCCTGGACGCTGGACGGGGAGTTTGGAGGCAATCATGATTTTGTCACCGTTGAAAATTTAAAAAAACAGCTTCAGATCATGGTTCCAACAGACTGTGTGGAACAGCTGACCGCAGAGCCGGACCAGTTTAAGGCAGAGGCTGAGACAAAGGAAGAAGAGGAATAAGAAATGGAAAAGAGAGAGAAGTTTTCATCCAGGATGGGGTTCATCCTGATTTCAGCGGGCTGCGCTATCGGTCTTGGGAATGTATGGCGCTTCCCGTATATTACGGGGGCATATGGGGGAGGAGCCTTTGTCCTGATGTACCTGTTTTTCCTTTTAGTCCTGGGACTCCCTATCGTAGTTATGGAGTTTGCGGTGGGAAGAGGAAGCCAGAAAAGTTCCGCCATGTCCTTTAATGTGCTGGAGCCAAAGGGAACGAAATGGCATATTTTCAGATATTTTACTATGGCGGGCAATTTTTTGCTGATGATGTTTTATACAACGATCGCCGGATGGATGCTGGCATACTTTTTTAAAATGCTTTTCGGGGAATTTGCCGGAGCTGATACAAAACAAGTAGAAGCGATCTTTGGAGAACTGACCTCCAACCGAAATGAGATGCTCTTTTGGATGGTGCTGATCTGCCTGATCGCGCTGCTGATCTGTTCCATGGGATTGGAGAAAGGAGTAGAGAAGATCACAAAAGTAATGATGAGCAGCCTTTTTGTGATCCTCTTGATTCTGGTGGTCCGGGCGGTAAGCCTTCCGGGAGCCGCTGAAGGGCTGGAATTCTATTTGAAGCCGGATCTGGGGAAGATCAAAGAGGCGGGGCTTTCGGAGGCGGTCTTTGCGGCAATGGGACAGTCCTTTTTTACATTGAGTGTGGGGGCTGGCTCTCTTGCGATATTTGGGAGTTATATCGGGAAGGAACGAAGTCTGACAGGAGAAGCGGTGAGCATTACCTTGCTGGATACCTGCGTGGCGGTTCTGTCCGGCTTGATCATCTTTCCCGCTTGTTTCGCGTTTGGCGTAAACCCAGGGGAAGGTCCTGGATTGGTGTTCGTCACGCTTCCAAACGTATTTCGTGAAATGCCGGGAGGAAGGCTGTGGGGAAGCCTGTTCTTTCTCTTTATGACATTTGCGGCGCTGTCGACGGTGATCGCTGTATTCCAGAATATCATTCAGTACGCGCTGGATCTGTGGGGGTGGGAGCTGCGTAAATCCGTCCTTGTAAATGGAATCCTGCTGATTTTGCTGAGTATCCCCTGTGTGCTGGGGCTGACAGACTGGTCTGGCTTTACCGTTGGCGGAAAGAATATTATGGATTTGGAAGATTTTATTGTGAGCAATAATCTCCTGCCTCTTGGGTCTGTGGTATACCTTCTGTTCTGCGTGACTCGCTGCGGGTGGGGCTGGGATAACTTTATCAAAGAGACCAATACGGGAAAAGGCCTGAAATTCCCGGCCTGCAAAGCAATCCGGTTCTATCTTACCTTTATTCTGCCGCTGATCATACTGGGAATCTTTATCCAAGGGTATCTGGGGATGATCTCTGGATAAAAGTAAGAGCGGCGAAAAAAATTGTGGATTTTGCAAAAAGTACTTGCCTAATTCAGATTTGTCTGTTATACTAGGCAAGTACGATATGAAATGGCTCCGTGGTCAAGAGGTCAAGACGCTAGCCTCTCACGCTGGAATCAGGGGTTCGATTCCCCTCGGAGTCACTGAAAAAGTCCGTTTTTACGGGCTTTTTTTGCATGCTTTTTTTGCGTGGTACAGGATCGTTTACAAGTTTTTTACACAGGCTTTACGGAAAACAGATGGAATCCCTTACGAAAATAAAGGAAAATAAAAGAAAACATATCATCTGGATTTGATATAAAGCAGGAGGAAGTCGAGATGAATACAGGAGGGCGACTGAAAAAAATTTTTTTAAGTATCTTGGCTGCGCTGATGCTTCTGACAGGCTGTGGAGTCGGTGAGAGGGAAGGCGCTCAAACCGCCTCGGAGGATAACCGTAAGACAGACCAGGAACAGGAGATCACCCGTGTACCAGGCGGCCAGATTCGCATTTTATCAGGCTCTGAAAACCAGGAGTTGGAAGAGATCATCCAAGAGTGCGGTGAAGCGACAGGAGTAGAGATTCAGATGGAATATAAGGGCTCCGTAGATATCATGCGGGAACTGGAAAACGGAGCGCAGGATTACGATGCTGTATGGCCTGCCAGCAGCATCTGGGTATCTATGGGTGATACGGGACACTTGATCAAGCACAGCCAATCTGTTTCCATGACGCCGGTGGTATTCGGTATTCGGGAGAGTCTGGCGGAGGAACTTGGATTTGTGGGAAAAGACGTGTCGGTCAACGACATTCTGACGGCAATCCGAGACGGAAAGATGCGCTTTTGCATGACTAGCGCCACTCAGTCTAACTCCGGCGCCAGCGCCTATATCGGTTTTCTCTATGCGCTGCTTGACAAACAGGAGGGGCTTAAGGCAGAAGATCTTCAGGATCCGGAGCTTAAGGCAGATATTACGGAACTCTTAAGCGGTGTGGAGCGAAGCTCCGGCAGTTCAGACTGGCTCAAAGATATGTTCCTGGATGGGGACTATGATGCCATGGTTAACTATGAGTGTCTGATCATTGACGCTAACAGGCAGATGGTGGAGGAAGGAAAAGAGCCGCTGTATGTGGTCTATCCCTACGACGGTCTGTCCATTGCAGACTCGCCGCTGGGTTATGTGGATCATGGGGACAGTGAAAAAGAAGAGGCATTCCTTGCGGTTCAGGAATACCTGATGTCGGAGCAGGCTCAGAAGAAGATCGAGGCTACGGGCCGCAGGATCAGCGCCAATGGCGTATCAGAAGAAAATCAGAATGTGTTTAACAGTGACTGGGGGATCGATACCGAGAGGATCCTGTCGCCCATCCAGATGCCTGAGGCTTCGGTTCTGACCGAAGCATTGAATGTATACCAGACCAGTTTTAAGAAACCATCGCTGAATATTTATTGCCTGGACTTTTCCGGCAGTATGGCGGGAACAGGAGAGGGACAGCTCAAAGAAGCTATGTCGCAGATCCTTTTGCAGGAAAATGCCAGAAAGAATTTTCTCCAGGCAAATGCGGGGGAAGTCAATCAGGTGATTTTTTTCGATGATACGATTCTGGGCATAGAGGCGGCTGCTGATGATTCTGACGAAGCATTGGCGGAGCTGAATCAGAAGGTGGCGGATTTCCAGATCGCGGGCGGCACGGATGTTTATCGGGCGGCGGCGGAAGCTCTGGAGATTGCCTCCGGATACAATCTGGAGAACTATACGCCGGCTATCATTCTGATGACCGATGGTCGATCCAACTACAATTACAGTAATTTTGAAGAAGTCTGGAGCCAGTACGGAGAAGAAATCCCGATTTTCTCCATTACCTTCGGAGACGCCGATCCAAGCCAGCTGGAGGAACTGGCCCAAATAAGCGGGGGGCGGGTATTTGACGGTACCCAGGATCTGACGGCAGCGTTCCGCAGCGTGAAAGGATATAACTAAGATATGAAGAGAAACTGGAAAGAAATCGTCAGCATTGCAGCTTCGGCGGGACTGGCTCTGGGAGTATTCCTGGGGCTTCTTGCGGGGCTTGGCTGGAATCTTCTGTTATGTATGGGACTGGCCCTCGCCTCCTATCCGGGATTTCTGCTGGTGCTGCGGCCGGTGAAAAAAATCGGCAGGATCGAGGTGGAAACGATCGGAAACGGAGAACTGCTCCACGAAAGACTGCAGGAAGCGGGCTCTGACTACCGGAGAATGAGGAAGGCGGCAGATAAGATTCTGGATCCTGTGTTAAAAAGAGACGTTCAGTCCCTGCTTGCGACAGCTGAAAGTATTTTAAAGTTTCTGACAGATAATCCGAAGAAAATATCATCGGCTAGGCGTTATATCGATTACTATCAGGAAACCGCCGCAAATGTGCTGGAAAACTATGTAGAACTGCAGGACAGCAGGCTTGCCACCAGGGAAGCGCAGAAAATACTCCAAAATACCGCGGAGGCGGTAGCAACGCTGAAAGGAGCGTTCCAGATGCAGTTTGAAAAGCTGCTGCAAAACGAATTGATGGATATGGAGGCGGATCTGAATCTTTTGAAACAGACCCTCCGTTCGGAAGGATATACAGAGATAAGCAAAGAAAGAAAGCAGGAAAGCGAATGAAGAAAAAAATCATAGGGCTGATCGTTCTGGCCTGTGTGATGGGTGTCATTGGCGGCATCTACCTTTTGACCGGCGGCACCGGAGATCTGGGAGGAGAAAACCAGGAAGAAAAACAGACGGAAAGGGAAGACGGGCCGGCCGTTCAGGTCAGCGGATACATAGGCGGAGAAAAGGCGGGATTTCTGGAAGACGAAGAAGTGCTGGAAATCCTGAGGAAAGATTATGGTCTGGAGGTGGATTACTCAAAAGCCGGATCGTTGGATATGATGACGGCGGATCTGACCGGACGCAATTATCTGTTCCCTTCCAGCAGTATTGCTTTGGAATATTACGAAGAACTTCATGGATCGCCCAAGCAGAGCGAGATTATTCTAAACACTCCTATCGTGCTCTACACACACAAGATTGTCCTGGAGGCCTTTGAACAGCAGGGAATGATCACTAAGGACGAGGATGTCAATTATGTGGATATGAACAAGCTGTTGGAACTGATCCGGACCGATACCAAATGGACAGACATTGGTGTGCCGGAATTATACGGCAGTGTGTCTGTAGATACCACAGACCCGGCCAAATCCAACTCTGGAAATATGTTTGCCGCCCTGCTGGCGGACGTATTAAACGGCGGACAGACTCTGACCCCGGAAAGCGTAGATGAGGTTTTGCCTGAACTGCAGGCTATTTTTGGCAAGCTGGGGTATATGGAGACCTCTTCCGCGGATCTGTTCAGCCAGTTCCTACGGATGGGAGTAGGGGCGACACCTATCGCCGCCGGTTATGAGAGCCAGATTATCGAATACGCGCAGATGGAACCAGAGGCATACGAAGAGATCAAGGATGATGTAGTAGTCCTTTACCCGGCGCCTACGGTATGGTCAGCCCATGTGCTGATTGCAATGGACGAGAGCGGACAGACACTGCTGGAAGGCTTGCAGAATGAGAAGATACAGGAATTGGCCTGGAAGAAACATGGATTTCGCACCGGCAGCGCCGGCATCGCGCAGGGAGAGGCGAAAGCCTCAGGGATTGCAGATAGCGTGACCCAGGTGGCGCAGGTGCCCTCTTATGAGGTGATGAGGCGGATTATTGATGGATTGCAGTAGAGGGATGCGGCAGATCAGAGAAAGGCGATAGCAGAAGGGAAATCAGAGAAAGAGAAAGGGGAAAGAGATGGCAGAGATTACGTTAAGCGCGCTGAGAAAGCAAAGGACAGGGGCAGAAGGAAATACAGTGCTGATGGAAGAAAACACTCAGAAACTCCAGGAGCAGATTACGGCGCTTACCGATGAAGAACGGGCAAAAGTGGAGGAGATCAAAGATCAGATCGATCTGACAGACGCCCAGATGCTGATGCAGTATGGTTCCGGCGCAAAGCAGAATATAGCGGATTTTTCCGAGAATATTTTAAATAACGTAAGAAATAAGGATACCGGATACATCGGGGAATTAATGGTCGGCCTGGTGTCCAGCGTGCAGGGACTGGATTTTGAGTCCCTGGAAAAAGAATCCGGCATCATGGGCATTTTCAAAAAGGCGGAGGCGAAAGTAAAGAAATTCATGATGCAGTATGAGAAACTGGAGATGCAAGTGGATAAGATCGAGGGGAAACTGGATGAGGCAAGGATGGAGATGCTCAAAGATATCGGTATGCTAGACACCATGTATGAGAAAAATCTTTCCTATTTCCGCCAGCTGCAGCTTTATATCGCGGCCGGGGAAGAAAAACTAAAAGAAGTGCGGGAACAGACTATCCCAGCGCTTCGCCGGGAGGCGGAAGCAAGCAAGGATCCTATGAACGCTCAGGTGGTAAAAGATTTTGAGGATACGGTAGGACAGTTTGAGAAAAAGCTTCACGACCTGAAAATCAGCAGGACTATTGCCATTCAGACGGCGCCTCAGATAAGACTGGTGCAGAATAATGATAAGCTGCTGGCAGACAAGATCCAGACTGCTATCCAGGAGACGATTCCTCTGTGGAAGAGCCAGATAGTCATGGCACTTGGACTATACCGGCAGCAGGAAGCACTGAAGCTGCAAAGAGATATTACAGATGCGACCAATCAGCTGCTTTTGAAAAATTCGGAAACACTAAAGCAGAACACACTGGACGTGGCAAGAGAAACGGAACGGGGGATTGTGGATATCGCCACATTGAAAAAAGCCAATGAAAATCTGGTCGCCACCATGAATGAAGCGGTGAAGATACAGCAGGACGGAAGAAAGAAACGCCAGGAGGCGGAAGCTGAACTGGAAAAGCTGGAGCAGGATATTCGGAAGTCTCTTATGGCCGGATAATCGAATTTTTTATTAGACGACGGATAGGGCAGCTCCGATAGGTGCGTAGAGTGTCTAAACTATACTGGAGTTTTTTGATATTCTAGAGTATAATAAAAGAAATGTTCGATCAAAAAGGAGGAGAAAATATGGCTAGGTATGTGAGGGACATAGTATTGAATAAACCGGATGATTTTGTACAGTTCATTATGAATGACTATCTTCAGAAGAACCAATTTGCAATGTCCGATTGGAAGGGAGAACCGGCTTACCGCGCGGGAGACGCGATGGTAGAAGGCTTTAAGTACCTGAAATGGTCCTATAATAACGGCGTATTCCACCTGGAAGCATGGCTGAAAGGGACGGCCGGCGGTGAGTGGGACCTGGAGGGCTTTGTAGGAACTTTACAGAAGAAACCTTATAAAGACAGCCTGGAGCAGCTTTTTGTCACACTCAACCAGACGCTTCCAAATGACCCGCAGATGCAGGCGGCATCCAACATGGGGCCGCAGGACCCTGTTCAGAACCCGCAGGCAGCGGGACCTGGACCGCAGAATGGAGGCCCTCAGCCAACGGCGATTCCTGTGCAGACGGTGGACAATACGGGAGCGGCCACAATGGCGCTGGTATTTGGAATCCTAAGCGTAATCCTTGCTTTGGTCCTTCCTTTTGGAGGAATTATTTTGTCGGTTCTTGGATTTACAAGAGCAAGACTCGGTTCTGGATCAAGTAAGGCGGGAATGGCAAAAGCAGGCAAAATCCTATGTATCATTGGCCTGGTCGTGGCGGTCGTGAACTGGGGCCTGGGAATCCTTCTGGTGGTAACGGCGTAAATAAACGGAATAAGAAAAGGCGCTGTCCGTTATGCGGGCGGCGCCTTTTTACTTTGATTTTACCTAAGGCAGATGGAAGATATAACAAAAGAAACGTATAGTGAAAATAGAAAAATTTAAAAATATTATTACGGGAAGGAAATCTGAATGGGAAAAATCTATGTGCTTGATACCAATGTTCTGATCCAGGCGCCATATGCGCCGGCCTGTTTTGAGGAAAATGAAGTGATACTCCCGCTGGTGGTGCTGGAGGAGTTGGACAATCTGAAGAAAGACGAAGGAGAGCGGGGGGCGAATGTGCGCCGGGCAATCCGTTTTCTGGAGCAGATGCGCTCCAAAGGTAATCTGCTGGATGGGATCAGGATGGAAAATGAGGGGATCCTGAAAGTGGAGAAAAACTACCTGGATGTGGAGCTGCCGCCAGACCTTCCCGACTACAAATCGGACAATCGAATTCTAAAAGTATGTAAAGGGCTGTCTCAGTCCAGAGAAGAGCAGGTCACTCTGGTGACAAAGGATATCCTGCTTCGCATTAAGGCACAGATCCTGGGGATCCGGGCGGAAGATTTTACCACAGAACAGGTGGGAGAGCATGAGACGCAATATCAGGGCAGGATTCAGGTGTATGTGCCGGAAGAGGCTTTTAAAGATTTTAAGAAAAAGGGGATCAGCGCAGAGCTGGTCTATTGTATGGATGAAGACGGGAAAGCGTGGGTGCCGGAATTGTTTGAAAATGAGTTTGTAATTTTAAAGGCAGATCAGTCCCACAAAAAAACCCAGCTTGGAAGAGTGGAGAAAGGGATGATCCGGAAGCTGGATTACAGGAAAAGCACGCCTTATGGGGTAAAGCCAAGGAACGCCGGGCAGTATTTTATCCAGGAAGCGCTGATGCAGCCGGCGGAAAAGGCGCCTCTGGTGATCATCAAGGGAATTGCCGGAACCAGTAAGACCTTTTATTCTCTGGCGGTAGGGCTGGAAAAAATGCTGAATCACTATACCGGGGAATACCGGAGGATTCTGATCTGCCGGCCAAACGCGCAGTTTGATTCTGAAATAGGCTTTCTGCCGGGCAATGAGCAGGAGAAGATTTCTCCTCTCTTACGTCCGGTGATCGATAATTTGGAACAATTGGTAGATTCCGATGAAAAGGAAAGATACAGCAGTGAGACGGAACTGTCCGGGAAAATAGAAGAAATCTTTGAGAGAGGAATCATCCAGGCGGAGGCTATGAACTTTATCCGAGGAAGATCCATCGTAAAGACCTATCTGATCATAGATGAAGCGCAGAATATGACGCCCGCTCAGGTGAAGGGAATTATTACACGGGCGGGAAAAGATACGAAGATCATCCTTCTGGGAGATCCGGGGCAGATAGATCGGCCCTTCTTAGATGAACGGACAAACGGGTTGAGTTATGCGGCGGAACATATGAAGGGAAGCCCTCTGTGCTGGCAGATCACGCTGACGCCTGAGGAGTGTGAAAGGTCAGAATTAGCAGTGGATGCGGTCCAGAGGCTATAGAGAAAAATTCCGCGGAAGGTGACACGGGAAATTTTGGGGCGCCTTCCGCTTTTGATTATAGAAAGACAGGAGCAGAGAATACGAGTGATCAGTTATAAAGATATTAAAAAAAATGAAGAGATAAACGCATTGATCGAAAAAGGCAATGATGTCCTGTATGAGCTGGGATACACGGAACACTCCAAGAAGCATGCCGCCAGAGTCGCCCAGCGGGCAGGAGAGATCCTTGAAAAACTAGAATTTGACAAACATGAGGTAGAACTTGCGAAGATCGCGGGATATATGCATGATATCGGCAACTGCGTCAACCGGAATGACCATGCCCACAGCGGCGCTGTCCTGGCCTATCAGGTGTTGAAAGATTTGAGCTTTCCGATGAATGATATTCTTACGGTGGTGACGGCCATCGGTCACCATGACGAAGAGACAGGGACGGCGGTAGACGCGGTGTCGGCGGCGCTTATCCTGGCAGATAAAACAGATGTGAGAAGGAACCGGGTACAGAACAGAACGCCTGCCAATTTCGATATCCATGACCGGGTGAATTACGCGGCTTTGAAAGCCGCGTTGGAATTAAAAGAAGAAAAGAAAGTGATTCAAATGAATCTGGAACTGGATGACGAGATCTGTACCGTAATGGATTATTTTGAGATTTTTCTCCAGCGTATGCTCATGTGCCGGCGGGCGGCAGAAGTGCTGGGCTGCCGGTTTAAGCTGGTGGCCAATGGGAATAAATTATGTTAAGCTGGGGCGAGATCAAAAGGGTGTCTGCCCAGACGGCTTTTTGCCTGATCTGGACAGTTCCAAATCAATCGTTGGCCGGGCAGATTTCAATCCAGTATCCGTCAGGATCGCTGATGAAATAAATACCCATCTCGGGGTTTTCGAAGCAGACGCAGTTCATTTCCCGATGCAGGGCAAGCGCCGTCTCCATGTCATCCACCTTCATGGCGAGGTGAGATTCATTATCTCCCAGATCATAAGGGCGGTCCATGTCTCTTAACCAGGTCAGCTCCAGAAGATGCGGCGTGGTTTCATCCCCCATGAATACTAATTTGAAACTTCCGTCTTCAGCGGTTTTCTCTCTTGTGACGGAAAGTCCCAGGGCTTTTTTGTAAAACTCTACCGCCTTGTCCAGATCCAGGACATTAATATTATTATGATAGAAAGTAAATTTCATTTGCATAGATCCTCCTTGATTCTTTTTGGAAACACAAAATAAGTATATCATTTGTGGCAGAAGAAAAAAAGATGTGTTATAATCAAGAAACAACACTTCAGAATGGAGAAAGAATATGTCGGTGAAAGTTGAGGTCCGGATGGATGCAAAATCAATGGCGGATTTTATGGTATATCATATTTTCTCAGGGAAAGCGGGAGTCATGGCGCTGATTCTGGGAGGGCTGAACGTTGGGTGTACTGTTTCGTTTGTGCTGCGGGGAAATTACGGGATGGCAGGACTATTTCTTGCTTTTGCGGTCCTTGTTCTGGCGGGGTTTCCGTATATAATCCGCAGGAAAGTAATAAGGCAGGTGGAGGCATCTGAGCGGCTGCGGGCTCCGGTAACGTATACCTTTGATGAAGAAGGAATTGAGACAGTGAGAGAAGATGACAGCGGAAAGGCTTCCTGGGATGTGTTTCAGAAGGCGGTATCCAGGAAAAGAATCCTTATCTTATACGATGCGGCCAAGCATGCGATTGTTCTGCCGGTAGACCAGTTGGGAGAAAACTACAGGCCTGTTGTGGATATGATCCGGGCGCATATGCCTGCAAAAGCCATGAAGATCCGTCCGGTGACGGTGGAGGAGAAAGGGGTTTCAGATGATCCGGGAGACAAACAGTGAGAAAGAAACATATGAACTAGGATTCCAAATGGGAACGGAAGCCAGGCCGGGAGATGTGTATACGCTGGTTGGCGACCTGGGGGTTGGCAAGACGGTTTTTACACAGGGGCTGGCTGCCGGGTTAGAAGTTGCGGAACCAGTCAACAGTCCTACATTTACGATCATGCAGGTATATGAGGAAGGGCGTCTGCCCTTCTATCATTTTGACGTTTACCGGATCGGAGATGCAGAAGAGATGGAAGAAATCGGGTATGAAGACTATTTCTACGGGAAGGGCGTCTGCCTGATCGAGTGGGCGGATCTGATCGAAGAACTTCTGCCGGAACATTACACGGAGATAAAGATTGAAAAAAACCTGGAAAAGGGATTTGATTATCGGAGGATCAGCATATGCGAATATTAGCGCTGGATAGTTCGGGACTGGTGGCAAGCGTGGCTCTTGTAGAAGGAGACGGAGATATCCGTACAGAACAGATTATCGCGGAATATACAGTGAATTATAAAAAGACGCACTCACAGACGCTTCTGCCGATGTTGGATGAGATTGTAAAAATGACGGAGACGGATCTGGAAAGCATCGATGCGATCGCGGTAGCGGCAGGACCCGGATCGTTTACTGGTCTGCGCATTGGATCTGCCACAGCAAAAGGTCTTGGCCTTGCGCTTTCGAAACCATTGATCCATGTCCCCACATTGGAAGGACTTGCCTGCAATCTATTCGGTTGTGAGGGGATCGTCTGTCCCATCATGGATGCTAGAAGAAGGCAGGTCTATACAGGAATCTATCGATTTGAAGAAGGACGCCTTAAGGTGCTGAGAGACCAGATGGCTGTCGGGATTGAGGAACTGGGCGGATATTTGAAGGAATATGAAGAGAAGGTTACCTTTCTGGGAGACGGTGTGCCGGTTTTTGGAGGAGACTTGGAACATACGATCATGAAGGGAAGAAAAATCGCCTTTGCGCCAGCCAATATGAACCGCCAGAGGGCTGCTTCAGTAGGCGTTAGGGGAATTCAGTATTATCTGGAAGGCAAGATGGAGACGGCGGCGGAACATCGGCCGGACTATCTGAGAATGTCCCAGGCTGAGAGGGAGAGAAAGGAGCGGCTGAAAAATGATCCGGTTTCAATGTGACTATGGAGAAGGAGCGCATCCTTCTATTTTAAAAAGGCTGGAAGAGACCAATATGGAGCAGACAGCAGGATATGGAGAAGATCCCTACTGTGAAAGCGCAAGGAGGAAAATCCGGGAATTGTGTGAAAGCCCGGAAGCGGACGTGCATTTCCTGGTGGGAGGGACTCAAACGAATTTTACGGTGATCAGCGCCATCCTGCGCCCGCACCAAGGGGTGCTGGCGGCCCAGAGCGGTCATATCAATGTTCATGAAACGGGAGCGGTGGAGGCCACAGGGCATAAGGTTCTTACGCTGCCAAGCACGGACGGGACGATCTGCGCGGACCAAGTGCGGGAAATCTGGAAGGAGCACTGGGAGGATGCGAATCATGAACATGTCGTACAGCCGGGAATGGTCTATATCTCTCATCCTACGGAAAACGGAACCCTGTACTCCAAAGAGAAGCTGACGGAATTGTCCAAGGCGTGCCAAGAACTGGGACTTCCGTTATTTTTGGATGGAGCCAGACTGGGATATGGGCTGATGGCGGAGACCTCGGATCTGACTTTGGCGGATGTGGCAGAGCTGACAGATGTTTTCTATATTGGAGGAACAAAAGTAGGCGCTTTGTTTGGCGAAGCGGTAGTGATTACCAATCCGGCCTTGAAACAGGACTTCCGCTATCTGATCAAGCAGCGGGGAGGAATGCTGGCAAAAGGACGGCTCCTTGGCCTGCAGTTTGAGACGCTTTTTACCGACGGCCTGTATTTTGAGCTTGGAAAACGGGCGGATGAATTGGCGCTGCGGTTAAAGAAGGCATTTTTAGACAAAGGCTATGGACTGGCCTATGATTCCTATACAAATCAGCAGTTTCCAATCCTTCCCGAAGAACACTTGGAGAAATTAAGAGAGAAGTATGCCTTTGGCTTCTGGGAGGACGCAGGAGAAGGGCGCCAGGCCGTCCGGTTCTGTACAAGCTGGGCGACAACGGAAGAAGCGGTGGAAAGCCTGATCCGGGACATCCAAGGATTGTAAGATGATCAAGATAAGAGAGATCCAAAGAGTGGAACTGGAAGAAGTGGCAAAACTGGAACAGACGATCTTCCCGGACGCATGGAGCCTGGGGAGTCTTGAAGAGACCTTCGAGCAGGAGCGGACGTTGCTTTTGGGCGCCTGGATGAAAGAGACGCTGGCTGGTTATCTGATCCTGTATTATGTATTGGATGAAGGAGAGATCGCCAGGATCGCGGCGGCGCCTGCAGCCAGGAGGAAGGGCGTAGGGAGCAGCCTGCTTGAGGAACTGGAAAACAGATGCGGGGAGATCAAAGTCCAAAGACTTCTGCTGGATGTAAGAGCGGGGAACGAAACCGCCAGAAGCTTTTATAGGGGTCACGGCTTCCAGGAAGATGGCAAGCGGAAAAATTTTTATACGAACCCTGTGGAAGATGGGATTCTTATGAGCAAGGATCTTGGAAATGGACATTGACGTCTGTCCACATGCGGGAGCTGTTATAGAAAATAACTGGCAGTTCTGTCAGCAGTTCCCACTAGGAATAAACCTGGCGGGCGGATATAATGGAGGCGTAACAGTAAGACAAGACGATTTTGATATATACAGGAGGAATCGTATGCGCCAATATGAGACAAAGGTCAGAGAGACGAAAGAGATCAGCAAGATCATATGCAATAAATGCGGACGTAAGATTCCGGTGATTGAAGGGGTTCCCAGGGAGGATTTCCTGGAAGTGGAAAAACGCTGGGGATATTTTTCCGGAAAAGACGGCCAGATAGACCGGTTTGATCTGTGTGAGAAATGCTATGATGAGCTTGTAAAAAGTTTTCGGATCAAAATGGGAGATTGAGGAATAAAAAATGTTAGATGTATGTTTGCTTGGAACAGGAGGCATGATGCCTCTGCCGTACCGCTGGCTGACAGCGCTTATGGCGAGATATAACGGCAGCAGTCTTTTGATCGACTGCGGCGAGGGGACGCAGATAGCCATTAAGGAGCGGGGCTGGAGTTTTAAGCCCATCGATGTGATTTGTTTTACCCACTATCACGGAGATCATATCAGCGGACTTCCGGGGCTGCTTCTTACAATGGGAAATGCGGATCGGACAGAACCATTGACGCTGATCGGGCCCAAAGGGCTGGAGCGGGTGGTGAACGCTCTTCGGGTCATTGCCCCGGAATTGCCGTTTCCAATCAAATATGTTGAGATTGCCGGGCCGGAGCAGACATTCGAATTGAATGGCTACCGGCTGAAGGCGTTTCGGGTCAACCATAATGTGATCTGTTACGGATATACAATGGAAATAGACCGGGCCGGGAAGTTCGACGTGGAGCGGGCGAATAAGGCGGGAATCCCCAAACATTTCTGGGGAACTCTGCAAAAGGGAGAAACGGTGGAAGAAGACGGGAAAATCTACACTCCGGATATGGTGCTTGGACCGCCCAGAAAAGGACTGAAAATCACCTATTGTACCGATACCCGTCCAACAGATTCCATCCGGGAGAATGCCAGGGGCGCGGATTTATTTGTATGTGAAGGAATGTATGGAGAGAAGGACAAGCAGAAGAAAGCCAAAGAATATAAGCACATGACCTTCTATGAAGCGGCGCAGATCGCCCAAGAAGCCGATGTGGGAGAAATGTGGCTGACACATTACAGTCCGTCTCTGAACAGACCGGAAGAGTATATGGACGAGGTGAAGAAAATCTTTCCGCGGGCGGTGGCGGCGAAAGACGGCCGTACGATGGAACTGGTTTTTTCAGATTAGACAGGGAGAAACGAAAAATATGAAGGATAATTTGATTCTGGCAATTGAAAGTTCCTGCGATGAGACAGCGGCGGCTGTTGTGAAAAATGGACGGGAGGTTCTTTCCAATGTGATTTCTTCGCAGATCGATCTGCATACCCTTTATGGCGGAGTGGTTCCGGAGATTGCCTCCAGAAAACATATTGAAAGGATCAACCAGATGATCGAAGAGGCTCTGAGAACCGCTGAAACCACACTGGACCAGATAACGGCGGTGGCAGTTACTTATGGGCCGGGGCTTGTGGGCGCTCTTCTTGTGGGAGTGGCAGAGGCGAAAGCGATCGCCTATGCTGCCGGGAAACCATTGGTAGGAGTCCATCACATTGAAGGCCATATTGCGGCTAACTTTATCGAGCACAAGGAATTGGAGCCTCCGTTTCTGTCGCTGGTGGTATCCGGAGGCCACACCCATTTGGTGAGAGTGGAGGATTACGGAGCATTTACGATCTTGGGAAGAACGAGAGATGATGCGGCCGGGGAAGCTTTTGACAAGGTGGCCAGAGCGATCGGCCTTGGTTATCCGGGAGGCCCTAAGATTGATAAAGTGTCGAAGGAAGGCGATTCGGACGCGATTTCATTTCCCAGAGCCCATGTGGAGGATGCCCCGTATGATTTCAGCTTCAGCGGCCTGAAGTCCGCGGTCCTGAATTATATCAATGGGTGCCGGATGAAGGGGCAGACTTTCCGGCAGGCAGATGTGGCGGCCTCCTTCCAGAAGGCAGTGACAGATGTTTTGGTGGAAAATGCCATGCGCGCGGTGGAAGAGTATCATGCGGATAAATTTGCCATCGCTGGCGGGGTCGCGGCCAATTCGGCGCTGCGGCAGGCAATGAAAGAAGCGTGTGAACAGCGGAATGTCAAACTGTATTATCCGTCCCCTGTTTACTGCACAGATAATGCGGCGATGATTGGGGCGGCCGGATATTATGAGTATCAAAAAGGGACCCGGCATGGCTGGGATCTCAATGCGGTTCCAAATCTGAAGCTGGGAGAACGTTAGAGGCTGGATACAGGGAGGACGGGCAGATGATCGAGAATAAAAAGCATTGCACGGCGGTAGTGCTGGCGGCCGGTCAGGGAAAGCGGATGGGAGCGCCGGTACAGAAACAATATATTGAATTGAAGGGAAACCCTCTGATCTGCTATACTCTTGCCGCTTTCCAGGAATCGGAGATTATTGACGATGTGGTGCTGGTAGTAGGAGAAGGGCAGGAAGACTACGTATATGACCAGATTGTGCGGAAATATCATTTTTATAAGGTCAAAGCCATTGTAAAAGGCGGGGAAGAACGCTATGCTTCTGTCTGGCAGGGACTGCGGGTGATCAAAAACGGCGCTGTTCCAGGAGTATATCCCGGCGGTTATATTTTCATCCATGACGGAGCCAGACCCTTCGTTGATAAAGGAATACTTGAGCGTGCCTATGAAACGGTGGATAAGTATAAAGCCTGTGTGGCGGGAATGCCAAGCAAAGATACGGTTAAGTTGGTGGATGAAAATGGATTTGCCCGTGTGACGCCCCAGAGAAAAGATGTATGGACGGTTCAGACGCCCCAAGTATTTGAGAGCGGCCTGATCATTGACGCATATTCTGCCCTGATGGGGGAAGAATGTATCAAAGTAACGGATGACGCTATGGTGGTAGAGCAGATGAGCGATACTCCGGTCAAATTATTTGAAGGTTCTTATGAAAATATCAAGATTACTACGCCAGAAGATTTGGAGATTGCGGAAGTGTTTCTAAAAAGAAGATTTGAATAAAAAAGATGAACAGAAAAATTGTAGATTTTGTATTGACGCTGGTTTTCGTGTGTGGTAAAATGTCAATTGTCGCTGAGAGCGTCAATGATTTATTATGGTATGGAGAGGTATCGAAGTGGTCATAACGAGGCGGTCTTGAAAACCGTTTGTCCGCAAGGGCGCGTGGGTTCGAATCCCACCCTCTCCGCTTGGAAACTGCCAGGCGGTGACGGCGGTTTTCATTATAAATAGGACGAGACATAAGTCAGTTCATTTGGAGAAGTACCCAAGTTGGCTGAAGGGGCTCCCCTGGAAAGGGAGTAGGTCGTTAATAGCGGCGCGAGGGTTCAAATCCCTCCTTCTCCGTTTAGTCAAGGATGACTGTCTGGAGCGGAAGTTTCAGACAGTTTTTTATGGCTAATGCCTGAGGGGATATCTTGTGGTAGGAATCTCAGGTAAAAACAATGTATAGTATCTGAAAAAGAATGTTGAAAAAAACTAAAAAAAAGATAGAAAAAGTCTTGACATCAAACGGCATTCAATGATATTATATCTAGGCTGACCCGTTAGGGGAGGCGAAAACGGACCTTGATAACTGAACAATAGACACCAACCCTGAAAGATTCTTAAGAGAAGATTCAGAGAACAGCTCCGGCCTGTGAGAGCAGGAGGGAGCGACCCAAGAACAGTAAAAGGGATAAGGAAGCTAGTAAGTTTTCTTGGACCTGGAACGAACTTGAACTTAAAGTCCTATCATAGATGGTTCCCGGAACTAAGGTTTGTGAACTACCAAACCTAAGGACCGGGAACTACCAACCGACTAAGGCGCCAAAAGACAGCGCCTAAGTCTATAGGCATTTTATACGAGAGTTTGATCCTGGCTCAGGATGAACGCTGGCGGCGTGCCTAACACATGCAAGTCGAGCGAAGCGCTTATCTTAGATTTCTTCGGAATGACGAGATCTGCGACTGAGCGGCGGACGGGTGAGTAACGCGTGGGTAACCTGCCCTGTACAGGGGGATAACAGTTAGAAATGACTGCTAATACCGCATAAGCCCACAGCTTCGCATGAAGCGGTGGGAAAAACTCCGGTGGTACAGGATGGGCCCGCGTCTGATTAGCTAGTTGGTGAGGTAAGAGCTCACCAAGGCGACGATCAGTAGCCGACCTGAGAGGGTGACCGGCCACATTGGGACTGAGACACGGCCCAAACTCCTACGGGAGGCAGCAGTGGGGAATATTGCACAATGGGGGAAACCCTGATGCAGCGACGCCGCGTGAGCGATGAAGTATTTCGGTATGTAAAGCTCTATCAGCAGGGAAGAAAGTGACGGTACCTGACTAAGAAGCCCCGGCTAACTACGTGCCAGCAGCCGCGGTAATACGTAGGGGGCAAGCGTTATCCGGATTTACTGGGTGTAAAGGGAGCGTAGACGGGAGAGCAAGTCTGAAGTGAAAGCCCAGGGCTCAACCCTGGGACTGCTTTGGAAACTGTTGACCTAGAGTGCTGGAGAGGTAAGTGGAATTCCTAGTGTAGCGGTGA